>CAZIKW010000041.1:5861-12989 GCA_964540015.1 uncultured Methanosarcinales archaeon
TTGCATCCGCGTGCGTGGGGATCGCCTTGAAGCGATTGTGGTGGATGATGACCGTGTGACCACGACTCTTGAGCGCCTTGACGACATGCGAACCAATGAATCCGCTACCGCCGGCGACAAGGATGATCATATGAGAGAAGGATAATCACGAGTGTTAAAAAGGTTCCGTTGTCGACGGAAAAAGAAAAGGAGGAAAGAAGAAAACACTACTGGAAGGAGAACCCGTAGACGCGGCCCGTTATGCCTCGTCCACTCGTGTACACGAAGACCTCTCGATCGATGAGACGGGAAGGATACGCGAGCCGGATATCGCTCGCAGTAGAGAATATGCCGTTAATCAAGCGAGGCTGGTCAAAGAACATACCGCATTCGAGAGCGGAGCCGAACTCAAAGCACAAGTTCAATCCGAACGGGTTTCTTTGTCGGGAGTATGGCTTTGATTCGACATTTAAGCGAAATTCCGCATACGTGATTTTCCCCTCATCCTTCACCATTGTATCGATGCTCTTGCCCTTGCCGTTCTTCGTCAGGAATACCGTCGTCATGTTCTGTCCCTCCTGTGAATGAATACACTATCACGGCCAGTAAGAGTTGCGGGTCTCAAGCTCTTCACGATCACGTTGCATGTCCAGATCGAACCACGCCGGCTTATCCCAGTACGAAAAACCTCTTGGAAGATTATTCCAACGTTCCAAGAAATACAACCGTATGTCTTTTCCGACGAGACGTTGTGGATTCCAATAATCGGCAGCCCGTCGACCAAACAGATGCTCAGCAAGATCTTCTAAATGCATATCCTGGACCCCGTCGAGTTTCGCTCCGTAAAAGATGGCATTAATCTGCTCGGGAGCAGTGTAGAAGAGGTCACCATCTTTAGAGGAGATAACACTCTTTACTCCGATGTGTAAACCGATGGCGTTAGATTCTGAAAGGGGTCTCTTTTGTTTCAGTCCGAAATATGCTCTAGTGATGACGCCTGCTTCCGAACACGCATTGGCGAACAAGTGCACATCTACATCAGGAGTCAAAAAAACGGTTTTTACTTCCATCTCATCATTCATTTAGATCCCCCCATCAAACGGTCGGCACAAGCGGCACGGTACGAGCTTCGCTTTCACCGCTGCGCTGCGCGACGAGTACGCGACGCGGCGACCTTTCGGGATACGGCGCGCGACGACACATTCAGGCGCGTGGACGGTCGTGCCGTCTTTCGCAGCCATATACACCGTCATCGAACTCGCGCGCGGCGTACGTGCAGTGCGTGCAGGTGCGCGCGTCGTCTTCGCTGCCTTCTTCGCGACCTTCTTACGCGCAGTCTTGCGTGCGCGAGGAACAACCACGAGCACATTATCGCGCACATCATTCACGCGGCGTTCCTTGACACCGAATGCCAAGAGGAGCAGTACCACACAAATCGCGAGCAAGAGCGCCGTCACGATGTGGCAGCACCAGACATGGAGCGTGCCGAGGAACCCGAGGTCACGCTGCGCAATCACACGCAACAAGAACACCGGCGAATCCGTGATGCCGCCTTTCGCATCCGACGCAGTAACGACGAGCGTGTTCTCACCGACGAAGTTCTTGTCCGGCATAAGCGTCAATTGCGAGCCCTCGATGCGCGCGGTGATGTCATGCGGCTGCGTCGCGGTATAAGATAAGGTATCGCTGTCAGGGTCATCGAAGTACGTACCGAGATTCACCGTCATCTCGTCGTTCTGGTACCACTCGAGCACCGTCGGGTTCGAGTTGTCCGCGAGGCGTTCGTAGGTCATCTCTGGCGTTGGAGAGCCTAAGAACACGAGATAGATGAGCAACAGCGCGATCGCGAGAACGATAAGTGTTTTGACTACCGCGAGCGGTCTTCGATAGAGCCCGTCGGGGAAGATCGACAGTTTACCGAGGTACACTGCGAGCAACACGAGGAGCAATATCAGGAGCACCGCAACGAGTGCGACGATAAGCCACCCGCACACGCCGACGCCACCCCATGGCAGCGATCGGAACCACGCGGTGAAGCGCGACCAGAGGCCTTGGCCCTTCAACTCGATACCGACGTGCTCATCGTACTCGATGTCCTGCGACACGAGCGTGAGCGATGGCTGCACAATGTAGCGGCCCGTCGGTGTCTCTCGCAAGTCACCCTTCGGCACGAGGTGGATCGCGCGTTGCTCGCCAGGCGAGAGCGTGATCTGCTGCTCTTCGACGGAGAAGAGCGCATCATCGAGATCGATATCGTAGGTGCCGCCCGCGATACCCGTGTGCTTGACGATGATCGGGACGACCGTCGCATCCTGGCGCACCTCGATCTCATCATCGTTGATCGCGACCTCGTGGCACGTACGCTGCGTCTGGCTCTCGATACGTAAGTGCGCGGTGCGATTCACCTGCGACTGACCGACAGGAGAAATCGTGACCATCGCGTCGTATTTCTCATCCGAGCATGGCAAGTCCGCCTGTAAAGGAACGTTCATGTTCTGGCCCGGCGCAAGGCGTACGGTCGTCTCCTCAAGCGAGAAGAAAGAAGGCGCATCAAGCGCGAGCTGGAACGCTTGTTCGCGCGTGCCGTCGTTGCGTACGTTCACGTAGTACGTCGCCTCGCCGCAGCATTGCGTCAGGCCCTGACCGCACATCGCGCCATCTTCCGTGCGGATGTCGATCGCGGGAGCATAGCAGTTCTCGACGGTCAACGCGAGCGCGCGGTCTTTCTCGAGGCCACCGTTGCTGTCAGTTGCGCTCACTAAGACCGAATGCGTACCGATGTCCTCGTGCGTCGGCGTGAACAGTACTTGGACATCGCGGTCCGTACGACCATCAAGCGTGAATTCCGATGCGCCATTGATAGCGACGAAATCAGGTGCGTCGAGACCGACGGATATCTCATCTTCGACCGGCGCATTGTTCGCGACACGGATCGGGAGCGAGGTCGTCGTGTCGGCGCAGACGGTCATGCTCGTCGGGACATCGAAGCCGATATCATACTCGTTACGGATATCGACGCGTACGTGCGCATCAGCGAGAGCGCCGTCTTCAGCGACGAGCAAGAACGGGATGTTGCGTAGGCCGTACTCCTCGCACGCGAACGTAAGATTCACCGTCTGCGTCATCGATGCATCTGCACCGAGTCGGAAGTTGCGGTTCGCCTGCATGATATGGTCATAGCCGGGGAAGGAGAGTTGGTAGTTCTGCTCATGCTGCCCGACGTTGCGCGCAGTCACGCGCAAGGACGTGGGTTCGCACAAACCGATCTCACGAGAATCAGGAGTAACATCGAGCGCCGCGGTCTGGCACTGGCTCACATCGATAGAGCGTTGGATGCGCTCGATGCGACCATATTGATTCGCGATCACGACTTCGTACGGGAATGTTCCGATAGCGCCGCAGCTGTCTTCGATATAGATCGGGAACGTATGCGTCTCTCCAGGATCAAGCGAGAACATCGTAGACGGAGCGCGAATAGAGCGCGGATACGCGGAGCGGACCTCGACGGTGAATTCGCCCGGGAACGAACCCGTGTTCTCGACCGTGATGGAATCCGTCTTCGTCTCGCAGGAGCACAGCTTCAGCTGCTCGTTGTACGGCGACGACGCGGAGAATCCGACACTATGTGTATTGATGACGAGCTCCGCACTCGCGAGCGGCGCGATGAGCAGGAGCAGCATCGCGAGGATTGGGAAGAGTGTTCGGGGGGTACGCATAGCAATCAGCCTCAGTAGTTCGTCTTGACGCGCTTGCGTTCCGTTGCCGGTTCGATCGCAACAGCACGACGCAGTGTCTGCTTCTTCGCAGCTACACGCGTCACGACAGGAGCATCGGCATCATCGCCGTCGATATCGACGACTTCGATGCGACCCCCCTTCTGCTTGCGGCCGCGGCGACGCATGCGCGATGCGGCGACCAAGATCGCGAGGATCAGGAGCGCGAGCAGGAGTAGCGTGAGGCCGCCCTGGAGCGCGTTGATCCAGCCAGGCGCGCCTTGACGGTGCGGCGCACGGATGTAGAGCGCGATGTCAGCGCTTGTGGATTGAGAACCGGACTTCACGGTGACGGTCACGTGCCGTGTGCCCGCTTGCGCGTGCTTGTCCGTATCGAGATGGAGATAGAGGATCGTTTCCTCACCCGGCGCGAGCGTTACCGAGGTACGCGGATCGACGCGCCACGTCCCCCAACCGTCGGTGCCGGAGATGGAAACATCGTAGGTCGCGGCGCGCGTGCCGACGTTCTCGATGTGGATCGGGAACAGTGCGCTCTCGCCGTGGTCGATATCGGCGCGGTCCAACACATCGATGCGCGCGTCGATTGCGGCAGAAGCCATCTGGGCACCGAGGATGCCTGTCAGAAGCAGTGCGAGCGCAAGCAGTACTTTCAACCCCCCAGTCATATGGGGTACGGGAGGCTCCGTCGATATAAAAAGATTCCTTCGCGTTCTTCTTAAAGAGTGGTGAGAGGAGTTCTCGTCGTGAACACTAGAGGAATACGATAGCCGGCTTCCCAGGCAATCCTTGGGTCGCTTTCGGATCGATATGCTCGTGCGAACCGATAGCCACATCGAAGCCGAATTCTTTGGCGAGTACTGGTAAGATGGATTCCAATAACGCGACTTCTTCCTCTCCGGTACGGTCAGCAAATGGCAATAATTTCTGATTACGGAAGTATGCGTTGATGAGTTTCGCTTCTTCCGATTCGTGTGCGGCGTGCGGCGCAATCGCGTTCACGATCTCTTTTGGATTCTTGATCGTCTTGAACGCTTCCTTGAATTTCGTCGCAACACCGTGTTTCCACGCGGCCGCCGGATACAAAACGATTCCTGTCGGTTTCAAGTCCTTGTGCTGGATCTGCCTGCGCACGGTCGCGACAAGTTCATCGACATACTCCTGGTCCGCTTGCACACGATCGTCGATCTGTGATTCGTCGAACTCTGGCCATGATGCGACGCTGATGAATCCTTCTTCACCGAGCATCTCCCACAATTCTTCGCTCACGTGCGGCGTGTAGGGTGCGAGCAAGAGCGCGAGGGTACGCAGCGACGTGCGATATTCCTCATCCGACAATCCATCCGCGTGTTTCGCGAACGCGTTCACGAACTCCATGACGGAAATCAGGAATTTATTCAGGCGGAAATTGTCGATGTGCTCCGTCGCATCACGCACGCACAAGTTGCGCGCGCTCGCGAGCAACGCATCTTTGGAGCCGTCGCCAGACCGTTCTGAGAGCGCAAGTCCCAACGCATACACGCGGTTGATGAACCGGTACGCGCCCTGGATGCCTTCATCGCTCCATTCGAGGTCGCTTTCCGGCGACGCGACGAACATCAGGAAGAAACGCGCAGCGTCGATACCGTACGTCTCAGCCACTTCATCTTGGCTCACGATGTTTCCCTGGCTCTTGCTCATCTTCGCGCCGTCTTTCGTGACCATGCCTTGGTTGAACAATCGCGCGAACGGCTCATCGAATGACAATATCCCGAAATCTCGCAAGACGCGCGTGAAGAAACGGGCGTACAATAAGTGGAGCACCGCGTGTTCGGCGCCACCGATGTACTGATCGACCGGCAGCATCTTCTCGACGATTTTCTTGTCGAACGGTGCGTGCATCTCGTGCGGCGTCGGGTAGCGCAAGAAGTACCACGAGCTGTCAACGAACGTATCCATCGTGTCCGTTTCTCGTCGCGCATCCTTGTGGCACTTCGGGCACTTCACGTTCAGGAAAGATTCGCTCGTCAATAACGGATTCCCCTCGCCCGTGAATTCTACATCCATCGGCAACTCAACTGGTAATTGCGATTCGGGAACCGGAACGATGCCGCAATGATCGCAGTACACGACCGGGATCGGCGTCCCCCAGTAGCGCTGGCGGCTGATGAGCCAATCGCGCAGGCGGTATTGTACCGTCGGGCCGCCTTTGTGGTGCTTCTTGAGTTCAGCGCTGATGGCGGTTTTCGCTTCCTCATTGTTCAGGCCGTCGAAGCGATCGGAATGGATGAGTTTCCCTTCGCTCGTGAACGCAGCGTCATGCGGCGCATGGCCGTGCTCGGGCGCGATCACGTGCTTGACCGGGATATGATGCTTCTTCGCGAACGCGTAATCCCGATCATCGTGCGCTGGCACACCCATGACGCAACCGGTGCCATATTCCATCAGGACGAAGTTCGCGATCCAGATCGGGATGGCCTCGCCCGTCAAGGGGTGCGTGGCGTAGCGGCCCGTGAAGACACCTTCTTTCGGCTTGTCTTCTGCGGCGCGGGAGAATTTCTCGGTCAGCAATACCTTGTCGATGAACGCGCGCACTTCGGCTTCTTTCTCAGAACCTGCGACAAGCTCAAGCACGCGCGGATGCTCAGGCGCGAACGTCAGCATCGTGACGCCGTAGAGCGTGTCAGGTCGCGTCGTGAACACCGTGATGGGTTTTTCGTTCTCCACATCGAACACGACGTGCGTCCCAACGCTACGCCCGATCCAATTCGTCTGCATGGAACGGATGCGGTCAGGCCACTCCGTCAATGTCCCGATCCCTTCGAGCAGTTCATCCGCGTACTCGGTGATCTTCAGGAACCATTGCTCCAAATCACGCATCGTCACGGTCGAACCGCAGCGCCAGCATTTCGAATCCTTCACCTGCTCGTTCGCGAGGACGGTGTTGCAGGACGGGCACCAATTCACGGGCGCCTTCTTGCGGTACGCTAGTCCTTTCTCGAGCATTTTCAAGAATATCCATTGGTTCCAGCGATAATATTCAGGATAGCACGTCGCGATCATGCGGCTCCAGTCGTAGCTGTTTCCCAGTTCACGCTGCTGGCGGCTAATGGACGCGATCGCGTTGTCCGTGTATTCCTTCGGGTGCGTCTTGTTCTTGATCGCTGCGTTCTCAGCGGGCAACCCGAACGCATCATACCCCATCGGATAGAGGACTTCAAAACCGCTCATGCGCTTGTAGCGTGCGATGACATCGCCCATCGCGTAATTGCGTGCATGCCCGACATGGAGTCCGTACGCGCTCGGGTACGGGAACATCTCGAGGCAATAGAACTTCGGCTTACCGCTTTTCGGATCCGCTCGGAAGAGGTCGGCATCTTGCCACTTCTTCTGCCATTTTTGCGCGATTGCGTGGAAGTCCGGCATATGGTTGCTGGTC
>CAZIKW010000042.1:0-3213 GCA_964540015.1 uncultured Methanosarcinales archaeon
GGGCCATCATGGTCGTGCTGGTCATGATTGGCGCTTTAGCGTATTTCGGCGTCTTCAATGTGAGCAAGCTTCTGCCGCCCAAATGCGTCTTCACGACCGGCATCACCTGTCGTGATTACGCCGCGTTCGATAATGGCGGCGATCTCCAGTTCATGTTCCTCCTTGAGAACGGTCTGGGCACGTCTATCCGTATCCCGCAGGATCAAGTGGTGGTCAGCGCGAATGGTTTGAGCGCGGTCTGCACGAACGGCTCTTGGCCCCTTACTATCGGTGCAGGTGAGACGCGCACGTTCGTGTGCGATGGTCTCGGCGCCGGAACGAGTCCAGGTATCAGCCAGCGCACGAAGGCGTCGGTGAACCTCAATTACACGGACGTGAACGGTGTGTTCGTGCATCCGATCTCAGGCGAGATCCAGACTGCGGTCCAGTGAGGATTTTCGCCATGACCCGCCCCGTCTCCCGCTCTCGACGCGGCCAGGCGGCGCTGGAATTCCTGACCACGTATGGGTGGGCGATGATGGTCATCATGGTCATGATTGGCGCTTTAGCGTATTTCGGTGTGCTCAATCCGACGTTGCTCGTTCCTGACCGTTGTATCTCTTCCGTTGATTTCAGCTGTCTTGATTATGAGTTACGCGCGCCTGCCGGTGGTATCCCGACCGTGTCGGTCGCGTTCGGCAACGGCGTCGGTCGCACCATCTATCTCGAACAGATCACATGCGAATACCAGGGTCAGTCCGTAACGGGTACTGCAGTCGATCGGGGTTCGGGCGCAGCAGTCGGTACGGGCGACACCTGGTCGCCGCGTGAGCAGATCATCGCGTCCTGTGATATTCCTGCGCTTGCGGGCCTCGCTGGGCAAAAGGAGCGCGTGACGGTGCTCGTCGCGTACCGTCGCAGCTCGACAGGGTTCATCCACGAGGGTACTGCTGATGTGACGGGGAGCGTGATCGGATGAGGCGACGCAAGGGACAAGCGGCGCTCGAATACCTCGTGACGTACGGATGGGGCATTCTCGCCATCCTCGTCGTGGTTGGGGCGCTTGCGTACTTCGGTCTGTTCGAGCCATCGCGGTACTTGCCTGATCATTGTTCTTTCGGCGCGCAACTCCAGTGTGCGGATTATCAAGTGGTCGCGGGAGATGGTGCAAGCAACGGTGGTGTCGTGTACCTCCGGTTGCGTAACGGCTTCGGTGACGGTATCACGATAACGAACGCGTATGTGGGTGACGTGGCGGCGGATATCGGGACGGAATCCTCATCGAAAGGCGCGCTTGATATCATCGCCGGGAATTATTCGAACATCATCGCTATAACGTTGCCTATCGGCGTCGCGGATGTGGTGGAGAACGATCGCCAACCCCTCTCGCTCGTGCTCGAGTTCCAACGCACGTCGCCGGAGGGGCCAAAGCATAATGTGTCGGGAGAGATCTTCGGGTCCGCACTCTCTGCCGGATCCGATGTTGCCGAGGATCCTCCTATCTTCATTCCGCCGGAATCCTGAGTTTCTGGCCTCTGGTCGTAAGTTATTTAAACTCGGGGTTGGCTCTTTGACGTATTCTGCCTTGCACTCTCGTCGGACTCCGGCGAGCAGATCGTAGGTAGTCGCAGCGAACAGATTCGGACATGGCTCCGGAAACGACCAAGGGGTGTCTCGTGCTTCCCATCCAAAACACTGTCTTCACACCGGTAATGGCAGAGCGTGAGCTCTCGGCCGACGGCAAGAGCGATCGGCTCAAGACCGGTACCACCACGCTCGGTCTCGTCTGCAAGGACGGCATCGTTCTCGCGGCCGATAAGCGCGCGACTGCTGGCAACATGATCGCCGACAAGCGCACCCAGAAGGTCCGCCCGGCGGCCCCGCACATCATGATCACGACCGCAGGCAGCGTCAGCGACCTGCAGCTGTTGCACAAGTATCTTGTGGCAGAGCTGAAAATCAAGGCCATGCGATCGCACGGCAAGGAAGCGACGGTCGGCGAAGCGGCGAACCTGCTTGCTGGCTGGACGTACCACCTCGCGCGCTCGAGCTGGGGCGTTGTGCACTTCCTCGTGGGCGGTTACGACGATGCGCCGCGCTTGTACGATGTGTACCCGGACGGCTCTATCATGGACCACGATATGTTCGTGACCAGCGGTTCGGGCAGCGTCTTCGCGCTTGGCGTGCTTGAGAACAAGTACAAGAAGGGCATGAGCGTCGATGAAGGCGTGAAGCTTGCGGTGCAGGCGATGAACGCTGCGCTCGCGCGCGACAGCGCGTCGGGTAACGGTATCGATGTGTACGTTATCGACAAGGCAGGCTACCGTATGGCCATCTCGAAAGATGTCGAGAGCACCGTCGACGCATGAGATGATTGCTTTTTTTCTTCCCTCTTCCTCTACTATCGGCTTGACTTTATGGCTACCACGGAAATCATCAAAGAAATCTTGAAGCACATCCCTGACGGTAAGGTGTCCGATGTCGCATTCGAAGCGGCGAACATCATCCTCTACACGAAAGACAAGACCTGGCTGTTCGATGATGGTGGCACCGTGCGTAACGCAGTGCAGGCGGTCAAGAAGCGCATTGAGTTGCGTCCTGACCCGTCGATTTGCATGAAGCAAGAAGACGCGATCGAGGAGATGAAAAAAATCCTCACTGATGAGAGCGGTATCGATGAGATCATCTTCGAGCCGCAGCGCAGCATCGCGTATATCGAGTGCGAGAACCCAGGGGTCGGTATGGCGAACCGTGGCGCTTTATTGCAGCAGGTCCGTCGAGAGACCTTTTGGGTACCGATTATGAAGCGCAAGCCGCCGATCAAATCGCAATTGATAGAGAACGTCCGTTCGGTCTTGTATGAGAACAGCGAGTTCCGTCGCAAGTTCCTCCACAAGACGGGCGAGCGTATCTATAACGGCTGGTTGCGTCAGAAGAAGGAGGAATGGATCCGCATCACGTATCTCGGTTCTGGTCGTCAAGTCGGCCGTTCCGCTATCTTCTTGCAGACGCCTGAATCGCGTATTCTGCTTGATTGCGGCATCGACCCCGCATCGCAGGATCAAGCGTATCCGTATCTCGAAGCTCCTGAGTTCCGTCTTGAGGAGTTGGATGCGGTCGTCATCAGCCACGCGCACCTCGACCACTGCGGTTTCCTCCCGTACCTCTTCAAGTTCGGCTGGCGCGGTCCGGTCTATTGCACTGAGCCGACGCGCGATATCATGGCGCTTTTGC
>CAZIKW010000042.1:3223-11562 GCA_964540015.1 uncultured Methanosarcinales archaeon
CGATCTCGTGAAGATCGCGCGCGATCGTGAGAAAGATGCTATCTACGGGCTGGACGAGATCAAGGAAGTCGTCAAGCACACCGTCACCCTTGATTTTGAGCAAGTGAGTGATGTGACGCCTGATGTGCGCATCACGTTTTACAACTCCGGCCATATTCTCGGCAGCGCGATGGTGCATTTGCACATCGGCAACGGCCTGCACAACATGCTCTACACAGGCGATATGAAGTACGCGAAGACGCACATGCTCGCTCCCTCGCACACCGTATTCCCTCGTCTTGAGACGTTGCTTATCGAGAGCACGTACGGTGGCAAGGATAACGTGCTTGCGGGGACGGCTGATGATGAGTTCGCCTCTATCGTGCGTTCAACGATTGAACGCGGCGGAAAAGTCCTTATCCCGTCGCTCGGGTCTGGCCGTGCGCAGGAAGTCGTGGTGTTCATCGAGAAATTGATCCGGGAAGGGAAGCTCGCGGACATCCCCATCTATCTCGACGGGATGCTGTGGGATATCATGGCTATCCACACGGCGTATCCGGAATTCCTCAACAGCACTCTTCGCCAGCAGATCTTCCACAAGGATGACAATCCGTTTTTGGCCGCGAATATCAAGCGTGTCGGTTCGGCGAAAGAGCGTAAGGAGCTCATCGAGGAGAGTGCGAGCTGCATCATCATCGCGACGTCCGGCATGCTTGAAGGAGGTCCGTCCGTCTTCTACCTGCAAGAATTGGCGGACAGCCCGAAGAACTCCTTGGTCTTCTCGAATTACCAAGCGGAAGGTACGCTCGGTCGTCACGTCCAGGGTGGAGCGTCTGAATTCACGGTGAATGAGGGTAGGAATTCTCGCGCGATCCCGATCCGCCTGGAGATCTTCCGCATCGAGATCTCAGGCCACAGCGACCGAAAGGAGCTCATGAACTTCATCAAGAACTGCTCGCCTCGCCCGCGCAAGATCCTGATTAACCACGGCGAGGTATCGCGTTGCTTGGACTTCGCGCGTGCGGCGCACCAGCAGTTCCATATCGAGACGATGTGCCCGCGCAACTTGGATTCTATCAGGCTGCGATAAATTTCAATCTCGCGGGGGCCCGACGATGACGCCGTATCCTTCGTCTGCAAGCATCCAAGATTTTCTGAATTGTCGACTTGGAAATTTCTGTCGCCTTGCATCAAACGGGTCCCGAACATAGATTTCTTTTTCGCTCAATCCCGTGAGTGCATACCAGTGCAGCGTTTCATAATATGCACTCTCTGCTAATGCGAGGATAACTTTGTTCTCTCTCAGAATGGTTTCGAGATGATGCAGGCTCTTTATGTGTTGGTACTTTGCTTGAAAGCCGAACTGGCGAAGGGCTTTGGAGAGCTGAAACCCATCACTTCCTTCATCGGGAAGTCCTTGTGGCGCGATGGTATTAGCGATGGCTTCTTGTGGCAGATCGGCGCCGTGATATCGGGCCGCCATTTCTGCACATGCGGGACCACAATACGACCTCTCTCGCTGTTTGATGTAGGGGATTGAGAGTCTTATCACGTGTTGTTGTGGAATCGGGTGTGTGATTAAAATGTTGGCACATTCCTCCCTGACGACACCTTTAAATACGCCCTCGTCGGTGGCTGGCCTATGGGCAGCCCAGTTACCTTCACGTTGCGTTTCAGCGGCGTCATCGACTGGGGTCGCATCTATACGGAGACAAAGCGCTATTTCACGAATGCGCTCGGCAAGGCGGATTTCGCCGAGGCGAAATATAAGAGCAAATCCGATGAGATCGAAGGGATGTGGATCTTCAGCCAGAACATCGATGCGTACCATCGCGTCGAGTTCGTTATCGATTTCAAGATCATCGATGTGAAGATGCTCGACGGCAACAAGCTTGAAGGCAAGGCGCGCTGGTGGGTCACGGGAGTGCTCAAGGAGAACTACGATGACAAGAACCCTGGTGGCAAGCGGGAGATCTTCGCCAAGACCAAAAAGGGCGAGACCTCTTGGATCGAAAAGGCATATAAGCGCATCACGATGAGGGATCGTGATGAGGCCCTCGAAGGCGTCCCGTATGAGACGATCGACGGGTACTTGACGTTGCTGCGCAGCATCTGCGGCGCAGTGGTGGAAGATATATGAGTGAAGTCAAAGTGCTTATCAACCGCAAACCGCTCGCGTACGAAGGGCTCTTTCGCACCGATGAGCTCTCAGGCCTGATCAAGCGTTTCGGTCGTGAGCGCGGATATTTCGTCGTTGAGCGCCTCAGCGAGGAGCACGCGCTCGCGCACGGCAAGGATATCATTTTCGAGCTCAGTCTCATCAAGACGCTCAGCGATTACGCGAAAGGCGTCTTGAGCCTCGATATCCGCATCACGGGGCTCACCGACCGCGTCGTCACCATCGATAAGGAGAAGCGCAAGTACCAACAAGCGCGTGTGGACATCCATACCTCGGCTCGCCTCGAGACGGATTACCGTGGTCGCTGGGAAGGCGATGGGTTCGGGTTCCTGTTCCGCGTCATCTCCGACAAGTTCATCCGCCACGGCGTCATCCACGAGCTCGATACGCAGATACGCAACGATTGTCTCGCGCTCCAAGAAGAGATCCGCGCTCTTTTGAACCTCCACCGGCTCAAAGTCGAAGGGAAGTAGGATTGGCGAGCAGGAATCCTTAAAAGACGGACTCTCGTTCTCACCTGAATTGCCCAGATCGCATTACACGGCATGCGTGCCGTGATGCGACTGTTCTTTTTTTCAAAAAAGCCCAGATCGCATAATCCGGTATTGCGGCGGTCTTGAAAACCGCTTCCGAAAGGAGTTCCAGGTTCAAATCCTGGTCTGGGCGTTATGGTGGAGCACGATGTGAGATGGGACTTGAGCGAACTCGCACCGCATCCCGATCTCGCGCATGCCATCGCTGCGGCCCAGAACGAGGCGGAGCGGTTCTTGACGCGCTGGAAACCGAAATTCTCTCCAGCGATTACCGAACATGATTTTTCCGCTGCGCTGCATGAATACATCAAGATCATCGATACGCTCTCACGTCTGAGTTCGTACATATCTTTGCAACTTTCGACCGCGACCGCGGATGGGACGCTTCTCGCGCAACGCGGTCTGCTTGATGCTGCGGAATCCAGCATCATCGATCATCTCCGGCCGTTCACGCACTGGATCAAAGGCCTCGATACGTCGACGGTACACCGGCTCGCATCCGCCGTTGGAATGGATGCGTATTGGGTCAAGCGCACGCATCAGCTCGGCAAGCATACGCTCGCGGAACGCGAAGAGATGATTATCACGCGCAAGGACCCTAACGGTGCGCAAACGCTCTCGCGCGCGTACGATCTGATCGATGCGCGCATGGTGTTCACATTGACCGCGCACGGCAAGACGGAAGAGCTTTCCGATGAGCAACTCCGCTCCCGTTTCAGCCATCCGGATCCGGTTATGCGCCGTGCAGCGTATGATACGTTCTACGCGACAATGGCAAAAGAGCGTGACCTCCTGGGCTTGATCTACTGCGCGACCGTCCGCGACTGGGAAGTCGAACGATCCTTGCGTGGCTACGGCAGCGCGATCGGCATGCGCAATGTCGGCAATGACTTGCCCGATGAGGTGGTCGATGCGCACTTAGCAGCGTGCCGTGATGGACGACGCGTGTGGCAACGGTATTTCGCGCTCAAAGAGCGTGCGCTTGGTATAGCTGTGACTCGGTATGATATCTATGCGCCACTCGATACGGTCGATCGCAAGACGACGTTTGAAGAAGCGGTCGCGATGACGCTGAGCGCGTTCACGAGCTTCTCCCCGCGTTTGGGTCATCTTGCGAAAGAGATCTACGACCGCAAGCATGTCGATGCGTTTCCGCGCGCGGGTAAGCGTAGCGGTGCGTTCTGCGCCGGCGTCGTTCCGGGACTGCCGCCCTACCTGCTGTACAACCACACGGGTCGCTTACGTGATGCGTTCACGGTCGCGCACGAGACGGGTCACGGTGTCCACAGTCAGATGACACGCGATAAGAGCATTCTCTCTGGCGGTCATGCGCTGCCGATAGCGGAGACGGCGAGCGTGTTTGGGGAGATGCTGTTGTCCGAGTCACTCCTTGCGGCGGCTGATGCTGAGACGAAAAAAGCGTTGATCGTGCAGAAATTGAATGATATGTACGCGACGGTCGGTCGCCAATCGTTCTTCACGCTGTGGGAACGAGAGGCGCATCGTATTGTCGTTGCTGGCGGTACCATCGATGATGTGTCGTCGGCGTACATGGATTCGTTGCGCGAGCAGTTCGGCGATATGGAGATCCCGGACTCGTTCAAGGACGAATGGATTGGTATCCCGCACTTTTTCCACTCGCCGTTCTATTGCTACGCGTACAGTTTCGGGAATCTCCTGACGCTTGCGCTCTACGCAACGTACCGTGAAGAAGGCGCTGCGTTCGTGCCGAAGTTCGAGGCGTTCCTCGCGGCCGGAGAGACTGCTGACCCGGTGACGCTGTGCAAGATGGTCGGCGTGGATATCGGTGACGCAGCGTTCTGGAAATCGGGTTTCAAAATTATCGAAGAGATGCTTGACGAATTGGAACGATTGATTTAGCGTGTGATAAGGAGTGCATCAGTTTCTTCTTTGTCGTTTGTGTGCCGTCGCCAAAGCCAATCGAGAGTTCGCGGCGTTATCTCCTGATTGCCAAGAGCATAGTTCGGATCATGGATGAGAACGCTGTTGAGTTTCTCACATGCGAGCGTATATCCGCACACGACGAACGCGTGCTGATTTCCCAGAAGGAGCGGTGGGATGCCACTATCAATTGCATGAAGCAATCTTTCGATACCAAGCGTCCGCTCCCGCTGTACCTGAAATCCCCTTAACCGGGCGTACCGTTCGATGTGATCTCGTTTCACGCCGACGATTGTCGGGCACAGGCTGTCCGCGATCTCCTCTTGCGTCGAGGGCATGCCGTGATAGGCGAAGATCATCTGGAGGGACGCGGGTCCGCAGTACCCTTCCTGTATCTTTTGGAAGAAAGGGACGTCGAGAAGTTGCGTCACCCTTGAAGCCATCTTTCGCGTGTGCTGCGTTCCATCTTTAATATCATCGACCAAAGACGGCAATCTTTTTAAACAGCTGTCGAACTTCACGGAGTTGGATTGGCGGGTCTGTAGCTCAGCCTGGTCAGAGCATTCGACTCTTAATCGAATGGCCGCGGGTTCAAATCCCGTCAGACCCAGTCCACGCTCTGGTGGTGTAGTCCGGCCAAGCATGAAAGCCTCTCGCGCTTTCGACCCGGGTTCAAATCCCGGCCAGAGCATCTTTTCTTGATTTCTTCTCGTCGGCCGAAAATTACATAAACTATCGGCGATTCCTGTGTGTATATGGTCCTCGAAACGCTTCTCCTCGTTGCTACATTGTCAGGCTCTCCCAGCTGCGTGAAACAGTATGCGTCGAAAGAACCCGTGACTGATTGCCTGAATCCAAAGATAGTTGAAGTCGTGGCACCGGGCTATGAGCTCGTGGATGCAGATGTGCGTCCGTATGATAGCATTCTCGTTTGCCAACAGGATGATGCCGCAGGAGTTCGATATGTCGTGCACGGAATCAAAATCTCGGGAGGCATCCTGTTCGGTCGAGCTATAGGTGACTTGGCGACGACTGCTGTTCCCGATGAACGCAAGGAACAGATTGGCGCCGAGTTGCGCAATCTTGGGTTCGAGAGCATCTCCTATCGCACGTGTGAGTAGTACTGGCCACAACCCGTAAATACTCGGCTACGCTTCTCTCCCACTTATGACGCACCCGTTAGTGGAGAAGATCATGCGCGAGGGCCTCGCGAGCATCAACGTCACGATGCTTTCCAAACCGGTGCGCTATGAATTACTGTTACTCGCGAGCCGTTCGCTCATGAACGCGAACCGCGTGCGCGAAGCCGCTGACGCATTGGCGCTCGGTGAGTGCAAGGATGAGTTGCGCGGCCAGGGCGAATGGTTGCGTTCGCAAGGACGACTCGGCGCGGCTGCGTTGTTCTTACGTCACGTCGAGAACGCCGATGCACTCGCGCGCTTGGCGCAGGATTGCCTCGGTATCGGCGAAGTGGAATCTGCGCGTGCGATTTACGAGATCTTGGGTGATGAGCAGATGCTCGCGTTCCTGAAAGAGAATTTCACGAGATGATGCGAAAGGCTTTTCTTCTCGACATCGGTTCCATCCCCTATATTCGGAGGCTGTTGCGTATGGCGATATGGGAAGGTTGTTCGGAGGCGCATGTGCTGCGTGATGTGACACTGCGGTCGCTCGGCAAAGGGCCGATGACGGTGGATGAGATCTGTCGGGAAAACATCCTGAGCGGGCAGCACCCGTATGCTTCGAATGTCTTGCGCATCCTTGATTTCCTGGTCGATGCTGATGTCGTTCGCTCTGTGCCGCCCGAAGGCACTCGCTATGAGCTCGTGGACCGGCGCTATGCCATCCCCACGCCTCTCGATGTGATGCCGGTGTTCAACGACTTCCCGGAGTCGGTTCGCCGTGCACTTATTGGAGAACCTCCCGTCACGCTTCTGTACCCGGCTGAGTTTGATGAGGACTGAGATATTCTTGTTTTATTGCTTCCCTTGTAACGCTTCTTCTCGTCCATATCCTTAAATATCTCTGAACTCCTTCCTCATTGTATGATTGAGCCGTGGCTCCAGGCTTTCATCGCCGTCATCATCGTCTCGCTTATCTCTCTCGTCGGGATTGCGGCGATCTCGGTTGATGGCAAGCGGTTGCGTCGCGCGCTCATCTTCCTCGTGTCATTTAGCGCTGGCGCGTTTTTCGGCGATGTGTTCTTGCACCTCTTGCCGGAAGCGGTCGAGACGGCGGGTGGGTTCTCCATTGAGCTCTCCCTCTCCGTCCTCGCGGGTATCGTGCTCTTTTTCGCCATCGAGAAGCTCGTGCGTTGGCAGCACTGCCACCACGCGCCTGATGATGACCATCCGCATCCGTTCGCGTGGATGAACCTCATCGGCGATGGCGTGCGCAATCTGATCGACGGCATCCTCATCGGCGCGTCGTTCCTCGCTGATCCGGTGTTGGGCGTCGCGACCACGATCGCCGTCATCCTCCACGAGATTCCACAAGAGATTGGTGATTTCGCGGTCCTGGTGCACGGCGGCTTCTCGCGCGGCAAGGCGCTTGCGCTCAACTTTGCGTCAGCGCTGCTCGCGATCGCAGGTGTGGGCATTGCGCTGTGGATCGGCGCAGCGGCGGAATCCTTCGCAACATTGCTCGTGCCGTTCGCAGCGGGTGGCTTTCTCTACATCGCGGGCTCGGACTTGATTCCGGAGCTCCACCATCATGAGAGCGTCAAGAAATCCATCTTCCAGCTCGTCACCTTCCTCGCCGGTATCGGCGTGATGTGGGCGATGCTCTTATTGGAATAGTTACCGTACGAGGCGCAAGCGCGGCAACGGTGGCGGAATCGGCTCTGCGCTGGACCGCCGCTGCTCCATGATCCTATCGTATACGTAACGGATCTGCTGCATCTCGCCGCGCAGGAACCACACGCGATTCTCGTTGCAGGTTTCTTTCGCATCGAGCCCGTACCACGCGCGTCGCTCCGGCTCCACGATCTCTTTTGCCGATTCACGACGCTCTTCGTATTGCAGCTCTTCACATTTCCCGGTGAAGTCGCCGAGCACCGTGTAGCCCTTGCAGCTTTCGAAACCCTGCAAACTGCCCATGTAGAACATACGGTCTTTTGGTTCCGTCGATCTATCGCGCAGCGCTTGGCAGCCTTTCAACCCGTGACGCACGAACAGATCGCGTACGCGGATATCGAGCGGCGTGAGGATGTCGCTTGGGTGCATCGTGTGGGCCTTCAGTTCACGAGCGAGACGACTGTCATGACGGGCAGGATCGCCAGGAACACGAGCAGTCCAATCATGATCATGATGCCTAAGATGGCGCCGAACACGAGCGTCTGCATCGCGTACGCGTCCAAGCGCTTCTGGAACGGCGTCTTTTGCAAGACCAGATAGAGGATCAGGCGCACAAGCCAATACACCGGGTGCACGAACCAGAGGATGCCGAGCCAGAACACGATCTTCTGCCAAGGCGCGAACGCGTGGTAGCGGTCTGACGAGAATTGCGTCGTGGCATTATTGCGAAACGAGGTGCGGCGGGCCATAGCGTCTATCTCCGGGGTGTTCCCTATTTGTAGTTTTCCCCTTATAGAGCGTAACCTTTATAAGCGAATGCCGGTTCGCACGCATAAACACCGACCACTCCCTCGGGAGGAGTCCCACCTATGCTGGACGACAAAAAACTTACGGATTCCGTGCACGCGATGCACGCTGACAAGAAGGGATTCTCGCAGTCCTTCGATCTCA
>CAZIKW010000042.1:11572-12614 GCA_964540015.1 uncultured Methanosarcinales archaeon
ACCTGAAGAACCCATCTGACCAGGTCGAATTCTTCGCGACCCTGCCGCACAACCCAGGCAAGAAGACTGCCATCTGCGCACTCGTCGGTCCCGAAATGATCGATGATGCGAAGGCAGCCGTCGACCTCGCCCTCCCGCAAGTGGAGTTCGAGAAGATGGACAAGAAGGCCGTGCGCAAGATCGCACGCCAGTACGACTACTTCCTCGGTCAGGCGAACATCATGCCCAAGATCGCAGCGTCGTTCGGTCGTGTCCTCGGTCCGCGTGGAAAGATGCCCAACCCCAAGGCGGGTTGCATCGTCCCGCCCAAGGCCCCGCTCAAGCCGATCGTCGAGCGCCTCCAGCGCACTGTCAAGGTCAGCGCGAAGAAGGCGCCGACAGCTGCAGTCCGTGTCGGCACGCAGGGCATTCCTGCCGCGCACGTGATCGAGAACATCCGCAATCTCTACGACCAGCTCATCCACCAGCTGCCTAAAGAAGAGAACAACGTCAAGGCCGTCTACTTGAAGGTCACGATGGGCCACCCGGTGAGGCTGAAATAATGGTCAAGCGACAAGAAGCCCACGTGAGCCCGGCGAAGAGAGAATCTGTCGCAGAGCTCAAGCGCCTGATCGCAGAGTACCCGATCGTCGGCGTCCTCGATATGGAGAGCCTGCCTGCAGGGAACCTCGCCGCGATGCGTAAGAAGATGCGCAAGGACGTGCACATGGTCATGGCGAAGAAGCGCTTGATCTCCCGTGCGCTTCTGGACAGCGGCAAGCCCGGGGCGGACCAGCTCGCCGCGAAACTGACCGGCATGCCTGCGCTCCTCTTCACGAAGTCGAACCCATTCACCCTGTTTAAGACCCTCAAGAAGAACCAGTCGAAGGCGCCTATCAAGGGCGGCCAGATTGCGCCGACAGACCTCACCGTCCCGGCCGGTCCGACGAGCTTCCCCCCGGGTCCGATCATCGGTGAACTCGGTCAGCTCGGCATCAAGGCCGGTATCGACCAGGGTAAGGTCGTCATCAAGCAGGACGCGACGCTCGCGCACGCGGGCGAT
>CAZIKW010000043.1:0-12326 GCA_964540015.1 uncultured Methanosarcinales archaeon
AGAGATAGCCAAGGCGGATCTCCGCGCTGTAATCGCCGCTGACGAGATCAGGATTGAACCAGCTGAAGGAGACGACCTCCAGGTACGCGTTCCCGCGCAAGTGTTCCTCACGCGTCGCGCCCGCGTGCAAGTACACGTTCGCGACATTCCCAGTAAGCGGCACTTTCATTTCTGCAGCGTAGCGAGGACCGGCGACCCATTGCGAGAAGACACCCGTGCGCACGATATCGTACTGCGTGAGCGCGACCCCTTCCTCATCAACCGGCATCGAGAACGCACCTAATGGCAACGCAGGGTTCGAGCTGATCGTGAACGGTTCGCCGTTGAAGTGGCCGACCTTCTCCCCGAGCGCCAAACGCGACACGCCCATCGCTTTCAAGCGCGCATGCGCGTGCAAAAGGATCGGTCCGACGCCGCCGCTAGGAACGACATAATCGCGCAATGCTTCACCCGAAAGCAACACGCCGCCAGTGAATCCTGTATTCGATGCTGCGACCAATGCATCACGTGCGCGCTGCGCTTCGCGAGGGATCGTATTGCGCAGATCGAGCTGGTCGGGGCTCACCACATCAACCATCCAGTGGAATTCCTGCTCGTCGGTCTTTCCTTTACTGGTGAACGTGATGTCAATCAACAAGCCTGTGCGGTGGAAGCTGACGTCGACCCCATTGCTGTTCACGACACGGATTGTGGCGGTGCTGGCGAGGATTTCAGCGGCGGCGAGCTTGACATCACGTACGAGCGCCACTTGCGCACGCAAGTCCTCAAGCACGGCGCGCGGTACTTTGCCGCCGTCGCCCGCGAGGAACGATTCGAGCATGTGCGTATCGTAGCCGTGCGGGAAGACGAGACCTTCGACCGGTTCAGGTAAGGAGAATGCCGGCTTGCGCGCGACGCTTGCGAGGTCCGTTGCGACCGCAATAGCATCGCGCATGCTGTCAGGATCATTCTTGACGATAGGGACTTGCGCTTCGCCCATGAGGCCGTCCGCATCGCGGCGATAGACGGTGAGGATGACATCTTCGCGTACTGCGCGCTGGTCGTCTTCAAGCACGAGCTCTTGACCGAGGTAGAGGTTCGCGCTGCGTGTGTGCGCGAGATTGATGCGCCAATCGGTGATCGTGCGCTTGCGTACCGCTTCACGTAGGAGTGGGATGAGCGTTCGCACGCGTTCGCTGTCCGCGCCTTGCACGAGCGGATACTTCGGGATCGGCTTGCGCTCTTCAACAGGAGCGGCGACAGGTGTGTTCGCGAGGCGCTGCGCGAGTGCTGCGCGCGCCTTCGTTCGCTCTTTCGCGCGGCTCGTGCGCGCTGCTACTTTCGCGCTTTTGGCTTTCTTCGCTACTGTTTTCTTCACTGTGACTTTCTTCACGGGCTTGCGCATCGCTTTCTTCGGTGCTGCTTTCTTGATCTTCATCGGTTTCTTCGCCGCTTTCTTCACGACAGCCTTGCGCTTCGGCGCGACCTTCTTTGCCGCTTTTTTCAGCTTCTTCACGAGAGGTGCACCCCCGTGATGAGGAGCGTTGGTCCGCCGGACGACACGCGTACCCATTCCTTGTGGCCCTTGCCGCAAAATCCGCAATCATCCTTGATCGAGAAATCCTTCCCGACGGCCGTGATGTTCTTGAGCACATCAGGAAGGAATCCGCCCATGGCGACTTCCGTGTAGTATTCGCCCGTTCGCTTGCCGTTCTTGATGCGTTCAGCGATGATGCCCGCGATCTGCACGCCCCATCCTTTTGGGTCTTCCATGCCGCTTGTCGCCGTGTGGAGATAGAATCCGTCCTTGACGCCACGCAGCATCGAGGCAGGGTCATCCTTGCCGGATGCGAAGAACGTGTTCGTCATGCGCGCGTAGACACGATGGTCGAATGATTCGGCGCGGCCGTTCGCGGTGCGCGCGAAGTTCTTCTTGCCCGCGCTGAAGCTCTCTGTTATCGGTTGCGTGACGATGCCGCGCTCAAGCAACGGCGTGCGTTTAGGCGTCATTCCCTCGTCGTCAAAGAAGAGGAATCCGTGCGTCCCTTCGAGCGTCGGGTCATCGCAGATGCTCACTTTCGCGTTCGCGATACGTTTGCCGAGCCAATCCGAGGCGCGAGCGCGGCCGTGGAGCATCATGTCGCTCTCCATGCCGTGGCCGAAGCTCTCGTGCGCGAGGATGCCGGTGACGATCGGGCTTGTAACAACCGTGTACGTGCCGGGAGCGATGCGTTGCGCTGTCGCTATCTTGCGTGCGCGTTCGAGGAAGGTATCGAGTTCCGTTTGCGAGATGTCAAGGACTTCGACACCATCAGCGAATTTAGTTAGGTGATCGTGGCGCACTTCTCCGTCGGGAGATTTGACGAACGGCGTGATGCCGAGCGTGCAGCCAGTCCATGAGCTTGAGAGTCGTCGATTGCCGCCAGCGAAGATGCGTCGTTCTTGCTCTTCACGGTAGAGAACTTGGCAATTCACGAATGCGCTATTGCCTGAAAGGACGCTCTTGTGGATCTGTTCGATGCGGGAGACTTTCTGCGATACGGGAACGTTCTTCGGATCTTTTTTCGGTGTCGTCGCGTAATCGCGCACGAGCTGGTCCTTCGGCGCTTTGATCGCGAATATTTTTCCTGTTGGCTTTCGTTCGCGTAATCGTGCGATAAGAGATTGCACTTCATGCTGAAGCGCTTGCGGTTGCCACCCTTGGATGCAACGCTCGTGGAACACGGCGCCGTCGAATGCGCGCAGCTTCACTCCGGAATCCGCATCAGAACGCGTTTCGATGCCTGTGCGATCCTTTACGATCGTGACGGTGCGGTTCTCGCTGTAGAGCGCGTCCGCATACGGCGCTGCCCGCTCGAGCTGGGCTACGAGCTTACCGAGAAGCTCTTTCATCGATTTGGTGTCTTCCACCGTCACAAACCCCGACTTCTTGGTTCGAATCCCCCGTATTTATGCTTTCTGGAATCGGTCATAGGGGCCTAGGAGTAGAGAATATGGCATCTTGAGACGTTTTTAGGCATCTGTCTTCATTCTTTTCTGTATGGATAATTTCTATAGAGTAAGATATTCGAACCCTTCCTAAACCTACTCTTTCCGGATGCGGGATTTATTAATCGATGAACGCGCGTACGAACAAATGCCCAGTACCCCGATGCTGAAAATGGACCGCACGAAGCGTGTCTCGAAGGAATTATTGGCCTGGTACAAAACGAATGGAAGAGCGACGCTCCCTTGGCGCGCGACACGCGATCCGTATCGGGTGTTAGTCAGCGAACTTATGCTTCAGCAGACGCAAGTGTCGCGCGTCACGCCGAAATACATCGCGTTCCTCAAGCGATTTCCTACAGTACACGCGCTCGCGAAAGCGAACCCAGGTGACGTGTTACGTGCATGGCAAGGCCTCGGATACAATAGCAGAGCGCTGCGTCTCCACGCGCTCGCGAAACGCGTGAGTGAAACGGGTGGTGCATTCCCGAAGTCGAGAGAGGAATTGCTTGCACTGCCCGGCATAGGTCCGTACACGGCAGGCGCGATCGTTATTTTCGCATACGACGAAGCGGAGCTTTCCGTCGACGTGAACGTCCGTCGCGTGCTCGCGCGTTCGCTCATCATGCCGCAAAAGAAAGCGGACGCTGCAACCATCGATGTGCTCGCACAAGACATGATCCGCAGCGTCAAGAGCCCTCATGATTGGCAAAGCGCGCTCATGGACCTCGGTGCGACCATCTGTGTTGCGCGCAATCCCGCATGCGACGCATGCCCTATCCGCGTCGCGTGCGCGAACAGAGGCCCGAGGCCTGAAGAATTGATCGTCGACAAGAAGCGAACATCCGCTCCGTTCGTCGGCAGCAACCGTTGGTGGCGCGGTCGTATCCTGCGCGCGATCCTGAAGCGCCCGGCGAAAGAGGAAGCGCTCGCCCGTGCGGTGCTCGAGCGGCCGCCGACAGCCGAAGAAGAGAGCGCGTTCAAGATTGCGCTCAACAGCCTCATCGCTGATCGTATCGCCGCACGTGAACGGGACCGTATACTGCCGGTGACGGAGTGAGTATGCACGAGCAAAAACTTCCAAAAATTCCGACGAGAACCGCTCTCGACCGCACCGCTCCTGCCGCATCCAAGCACGAATCGGAAGCGGCCTGGGATGAGCGAGAACGTCAACGGAATCAGCGCTTGAATATCGCCGAAGGAGGGCTCTACGCCATCAGCATGGGTTTGACTGCGAGCTTTATCGTGCCGTTCGCGCTCGTTTTGGGATCATCGAGCACGTTGATCGCGCTCATCACCACCCTTCCGAATCTTCTGGGCGCGTTCGCGCAATTATGGGTGCAGAAGGTGCGTTCGTTCTTTGATACGCGTCGTCGACATATGTTCACGTTCGCGTTTATTCAAGCTCTCTCTTGGTTGCCCTTGCTTGCGATTCCGCACCTCCCGCACCCCGGATGGTGGTTGCTTGCAATCATCACCGTCAATTCCGCGGCTTCATTCCTCATCGGTCCCGTTTGGAATGGGTTCACCGCTGACATCGTCCCTGAATCGCAACGAGGACGATTTTTCGGTGTGCGTAATACTATAACCGGTATTGGCGCGTTCGTCTCTACGCTGCTCGCAGGATTGCTTTTGCAGTGGCTCAAACCCACACATCCACTTCTCGGATTCAGTACGTTATTTCTTCTGGCGTTCGGATTCCGCTTGTGTGGTGCGCTCATGTTCACAAGAATGGGGAAGCCTCCTGAGGCGACGGCAGCACCAGGGCTCCCCGCGCCACATAAACTTCTTCTTGAAGCAAACCGCACTCCCTTCGGGCGATTCACGCTTTTTCTGACGCTCTTCTATATCACGGTCTATCTCGCAAGTCCCTTCTTCGCCGTCTACCAGCTCTCGATCCTGCAATGGAGTTATTTACGTTTCACCCTTTTCGCTTGCATCAGCGCGATCACGAGCTTCCTCACGATGTTCGTGTGGGGAAGATTCGTCGATCGGGTCGGGGCTCGAATTGTGCTTCTTATCTCCGGTCTCCTCGTTCCTATCATTCCCTTAATCTGGGCAGCGACGACGGATGTGCGCATTCTCGTGTTTGCGGAAATCCTTAGCGGTCTTGCGTGGGCGGGTTTCGGATTAAGTGTTAGCACGTACTTGTTTGATTCCACGGATCGAGCGACGCGTACGCGTCAAGTGGCCGAGTACACACTCCTCATCCAGCTCGCGATGTTCCTTGGTGCAGTGCTTGGTGGTTGGATGTTGGGGCATTACGGCAAGAGCGCCGATGCATTCATTCACATCTTCTTCCTGAGCGCAGCGCTACGTTTCGTGATCGTGCTCGCATTCATCGGCGTCATCACCGAACTGCGTCTCTTGCAAGTGCCGGTGCAAGGCCGTCTCTTTAGGCGCTTCGTCGCCATCCGCCCGACGCATGGAGTGGTGTATGAGACGGCTGTCGAATCACACCCTTCTGAGTTGGCCAAGCAGTCACCAAAAGAAGTGCGTGATCGTATCGTGAGTGCGGTGAAACGCGCGAAATCCCGGCGATAATCCTTATTGGAGATGTTCGGTGCGTGGCAGACGAGGGTCGAGCTTTCCGGCAAGCAGTCGTGCGAAATTCTGCTCGTGAAAGGAGATATATTTCGGCTTGGCGTTGAATCGTTTCGCATCCGTTCGGTATTGGAGCAGCGCAGCCTCGATCTCCTCTTTCGTCGCGATCTCTGCGCCTATACCTGAAAGCTTGCGGAAGATCCATGGATTCGCGATAGCGCCGCGCGCGATAAGGACGCCGTCGCAACCAGTTTCTTTGATCATACGTGTCGCGGCATCCGCGGTAAGCGCATCACCGTTACCGATGAGCGGGATGTTCGCTTTTGCTGCTTTTTCTTTCATCGTGGCGATAGCGCCCCAATCAGCAGGATCGGTCGAGCGTTGCCGTGCGTGGCGCGCGTGCACGACGAGATAATCGGCAAGGCCTTCTGCCGAATCGAGAACCCGCAGCGCGATGCCAAAACCAGCTTCGCGCTCATTGAGACCGAGGCGAATCTTGAGACCGACCGCTTTGATATCGATCGATGTGCTCGCTTTCCACGCGTGCAAGACGCTCAGGATCGCGCGCATTTTCGCGCTGCGTTTGATGAGCGCCGGTCCCGCGCCGATACGGATGATCTCCGGGCTTGGGCAGCCGAAGTTCAGATCGATCGCTCGGATATTCCTCCAGTGCGGGTGCGATGTGCCGGACTGCTGCTCGATGATAACGAGGGCTTCCTCGAGCTCACGCTCATTCGTGCAAAAGAGCTGCAATCCTGTCGGCGTCTCGGGGTCGAAGGTGTCGATGAGGTCTTCCGTCGATGAGTTTCCTCGAACGATACCTGATGCGCGTACCATCTCCGTCCACGTGAACGCCGCGCCGAGCTGATAGCATAATCGTCGGAACGCGCAATCGCTCACGCCTTCGAGTGGTGCGAGGATGAAGGGGTGCGCGAGCTCAAGTTCGCCGATGCGAAGGGGGGTGTTCACGCTTCTGTGCTCCGCCGTTCAAGGAGACAAACAAGTTCCACGTGGCTGATGTCGGCGAACATGTCGACGCCGACGATATCGACCAGCGCATAATGGGCGGAGAGTTCCTTCAGGTCGCGAGCGAGCGTGACGGGATCGCACGAGACATAGATGATGCGCTTGACAGCGGTGCGGGGCAAGAGCACGCGCGTTGGCGCGCTCAGGCCGGTGCGGGGAGGATCGACGATAATCGCGTCCGCTTTCGGAAATGTAGGATCTTCTTTCTTCTGCGGATTCTTTTTCTGATGGTATGCGATGTATTCTTTCAGGTATCGCTCCGTCGATCGATGCAAGAAGGTCGCGTTGGTGATGCGGTTACGTATAGCGTTCGCGCGGGCAGCAAGCACACTCGCTTCATACCCTTCGACACCCAGCACATACGATACGCGTTTTGCTATCGGCAGCGTGAGGTTGCCGATACCCGCATAGAGGTCGATGACTTTCATTTCCTTTCCGTCAATCCCTCGCATCAGCATGGCCATTGCGCGCTCGACTAGAAGTTTATTCGTCGATATGTTGGCCTGGATGAACGTTTCGGGAAGGAAAGCGAAGGTGATGCCGTCGGCTTCGTACGTGAGATGCTCTTGCACTTGACCGAGCGATCGTATGGTTTTCCCTTCCTCGATAAAGACATTGCCGATCAATGTACGTCCGGTCGCGTACACCCCTTCGATCCACTCGCGTACTGCAGGTCGGATCTTCGGATCGATGTCGTCAACACGCAACAGCAATCCGAGCTTTCCTTTGTCGCCGATGACGGCGAGTATCTCGAACTCCGCGCCTTCAAGCGCTTGAGGGACCTCGCTTTCCCTCAGTGATGCGATGAACGCGAGTATCTGCGGCACGACGATGAAGCATGTGGAAATAGGGATGATCTCGCGTGATGCTCGCCGTCGGAAACCTGCGATGCATGCACCTTCCTCAAAACGCATGGCTATGCGCGAGCGATGGCGGTAGTTGTGCCGTTCTCGAGAGGGAAGCACGATGACTGGGCGTGGCGGGTGCACGCTCATCTTCGTGAGCTGATGCGTGATGGCGCTGGCTTTTTCGCGCAATTGCTCATCATACGCGATATGTAGTAGATCGCAGCCGCCGCAGATGCCGAAATGGGGGCACGGCGGGGTCACGCGATGCGGTGACGGTTCGATGACGCGCAACGTCTCGCCAAAACGGTATTTGCCCTTACGGTCTGTGATGCGGGCTTCGATAAGGTCGCCTGGCACCGTCAACGGGATGAAGATGGGCCGTCGTACGGTTTTCCCATCAGCCAATCGCTCTTGCGTTGAGCCGATTCCCTTGCCGTCGGGCGCGAGGGATTCGATTCGTCCTTTCCATTTCACGTCGCTGTGAGGTGTCGTCGGGCACATTTGCGTTGCGACTGCGCTCTTCGTATAAAAGAGTGGTGGTCGTCGGGAATTTTGCGCCGTAGCGTCGGCCGTACCGACGGGGAAGGTTTTTAAATGGAGTTGACCGGGCCTCTAGCGTGGCCGAGGAGCATTCTCATCATGTGAAGCGTAAGCGCGCGAGTATTATCCGCCTCTTGCAGACGGAATACGCGCCCGGTTCGAACGTTCCCGCGAGCGCTATCTACGAATGCTCCGAGTGCGAGGCCATCACCGCGTTCAAGCAAGGCGAGGCGTTCCAGCCATGTCAGGATTGCGCATATCACAGTAGCACCCAGACGTGGTATCGCACGAATGAGCTTGTGCATTTCGTATCCAAGAACCTGAACACGGAGTTCGACCGCATCGAGACGGTGAGCGTGCGCGTCGCCGAGGGGATTGCCGATATCGCGGGTAACGTTTGGTTCATCTATGTCCATATCATTTGGTTCTCGTTTTGGATTTTCGTGAACACCGGGCATCATATCTTCGGCGTCTCCATGTTCGATCCCTACCCGTTCAGTTTCCTCACGATGGTCGTGTCTTTGGAGGCCATCTTCCTCTCCACCTTCATCCTCGTCGCGCAGAACCTCCAGAGCAAGAAGAGTGAGTTGCGCGCTGAGCTTGATTATCAGACGAACATCAAGGCGGAGAAGGGCGTGGCTGAGATCCTCGCTATGCTCCAGGAGATGCGTGAGAACGAACAGACGATCTCAAAGACCGCCACGGAAGTGCTGCACGAGGTCGGCATCCCTCATGCGGAACCGCGCAAGCGCATATCTGTGAAACTGCGTAAAGGCAAGGCTGCCAAGCATCGCTCGCTGAAGGCGAAGAAGATGCTCAAAGAGGCAGGCATCCGCTCGATGCACACGAGGAAGTAGGGTTTCTTATTCGTCGTTAGCGGCGTTCATGAATTGGCGTACTAAGGTAGGGTCAACCGTTCTCTGGGTGTCGCCCTCTGGTTTGAACGTCGAGCCGACGATAGCGCCTTGCGCATAGCGGAGCTGTTCTTTCACATTCTCCGGAGTGAGTCCTGCACCGATGATGAGGGGATAGTTCTCTCCGATGTGTTTTCGGAATGTGAGAATTTTCTCCATCGGGGTTTCTTTTCCCGTACCTGCACCGGTAACGACGAGAGCGTCAGCGCGGCTTTTTCCCGTCCGGATATCCTCTTGCATATTCGATGTGGGTAACGGATGATAGTATTTCGGCCACACGCCACCCAAGACGACAATCTCAGGGTTATTGTCTCGTATCGGATTGTACATGTTGATGGGTAGTGCGCCTTCTTCGTATTTTCCCGCTATGTAGTCCATCTGAATGAATGATGCGCCGTGTTCTTTCGCGAGGTCGTACGCTAGAGGGAAGCGGTTGGGAAGGATGTTGACGCCGATGGCGATACTTGACTTGCGTCGTTTGATGGCTTCGAGTACGCACTCAACGGCGTATGGAGTGTTGTGGTAGTTTTCGACGATAGCACCTGCCAATCCTTCCTCTTCGTAGATGGTAAGTTCTTCAAGGGCGCGCTCGACTGGGTGGTTTCCGGAGAGGTGCAACATCCCAATAATCGCTTTGCGTTGCGGAAAGAGGTTATGGAATCGATCGAGGGTCATAGGTTCACTTGCATAAGATCGAACGCCGCTTCGGTGTTCGGGAAGATGGCGCGCGCTTCTTCCAAGAGTTCCGTCACGACCGGGTAACGCTGCGAGAAGTGCGTCAAGAGGAGCTTTTGCACATCCGCACGCGACGCGAGCGATGCTGCCCAGGACGCGGTCATGTGGCGATTCGCGTGCGCTTTCTCCTCTTCTGACGACCCGTACGTGCTTTCGCAGATGAGGAGGTCAGAGCCTTCGGCGATGCGCGTGAGATTCGGGTGCGGGGAGGTGTCTGGGATGAGTGTCATCTTCTTGCCCGTCACCTTGTACGTCACGTCTTTGGGGTTAATGCGCACACCGTTGTGCTCGACCGATTCGCCGCGGCTGAGTTTTCCCACCAGCGGTCCTTCGGTAACGCCAAGCTTCGCGCACGCAGCCATATCCACGCGCACGCGATCCTTCTCTCGCCACGAATACGCGAGGCACGGCACACCATGGTCCGCTTCCGTGCACCAGACCTCGTACTTCTCTGTGTCAAGGAAGAGATGGACCTCGTTCGTGTCAGGGCACAACTCATGCACCTTGATATCGATCTTGTTCTCGAAGATCGTCGCGTTCATGATGTGGAACATCTTCTCTTTCGTCTCGACGGGGCCGTAGATGTGCAGCGTCTCCGTGTAGTTCGAATTGCCGATCGTCTGGATGAGGCCGATGAGCCCTGCGACATGGTCGCCGTGCCAGTGCGTGATGAAGATGCGCCGCACCTTCGCGCGCGAGATGCCGACGATACTCATCTGACGCTGCGATCCTTCGCCGCAATCGAACAGCATTCCTTCCCCGTCGAATTCGAGGTAGAGCCCCGATACATTGCGGTCCTTCGTCGGCACCATGCTGCCTGTTCCCAGGATCGTTATCTCGGCGGGCATATGGGGTTCAGGGACCGACGGAGGGTTTTTAAGCTTGCGGTGGCTCTCTCCTCATTGCCGGCATTGAGCGGGTCAGAGATCCCCTGCGTTCTCACTCGCGTGCAACGGCACGCACACAATGGCTGATATCCCTAATAGGCAAACTCCTGTCGCAGGCACGCTGCATGAAGGGCACGTGCTGCTCGAGAACACCGACGGCGCGCGCGATCTGTATGCGAAATCGCGTTTCGGCACCGTCCTCGCAGGCGGCAAGATCAAGCTCTCACTCCTTGAAGCGGCGTACTTGATCGACAAGGCGAAGATCGCGCTCAAGAGCGGCACCAAGCGTATCGCACTTGAAGATGTGCTGCGCGCGGGAAAGAAACGCGAGAAGGCGTTCTCGACGAAATTCATCGTGTTTCGTGACTTGCGCTCGCGCGGCTACACGGTGAAGACTGCGTTGAAGTTCGGCGCGGAATTCCGCGTGTATGATCGCGGTGTCGTTCCTGGCGTCGGCCATGCGAAATGGATAGTGTACCCGGTGCACGAGACCGGCTCCACCACCTGGTATGAGCTGTCGGCGAAGAACCGTGTCGCGCACAGCACCAAGAAGCGTCTCTTGCTCGCGATCGTCGACGATGACGATGACGTCACATACTATGAGATGGCGTGGACGCGGCCGTAAGAATCTTTAAGAACGGTACGACGTACGATTCTGGCATGCCCTTTGCTCCTATCCCGCGCGAGAAGGTCCTTGGCGTGATTGAGAAGCTCGGTCCTGTGCAGCCCATCGATATCCGCAAAGAGCTCAAAGAGGGGGATTCGATGCTCATCGGCGCGATGCTCAGCGAGATGGCGGCGAACGGGATTGTCGCTATCTCGAAGACGAAACGCGGCGGGTCGCCGTTCTATTACGATCCACGCCATCCGGAAGCGCTCGCGAAAGCGGCACCGGCGCTCGGCGAGAAAGACCGGCGAACGTTCGCATTCCTGCAAGAGCAAGGCGTCGTGCGCGAGGATACGCTCGAGCCGCTCACGCGCGTCTCATTGGGGAATATCCCGGATTTCTCCCGGAGATTCACTGTTGCGCTCAACGGTGTCGAGACTGCGTTCTGGCGTTACTACATGATTCCTGAAGATGAGGCGAAAGCGCGCGCGATGCCCGTACTCGAGGAGAAACCGGTCGCGATCGTCGCTCCCGCCGTTGCCACTCCTGTCGCTGTGCCAATTGTTACGACCGAAGAAAAAGCTGCAGAAAAACCGAAGAAAGCGCCGCGCAAACGAGCGCCATCGGTAAAGCGCGCGAAAAAGGTGGAATCCGCTGTCGCGCAAACAACAATCGCGCCGGTTACCGACGTGTTCGCGGATCGGACGAAAGCGTATTTCAAGACGGGTACCGTATCGGAAATGACGATTCTCAAGCCGGAGACGGAAACGACGTGCGTGCACACGGTCGCGGGTCCGCACGGGACGCTCCACACGTTCGTGTACGCGAGCGCAAAGAAACTCACCGAGAAGATGGTCCTTGCGCAATTGCTCGTCGCACGCGGCAAAGGGATGCCGCTCCTAGTGCTTGCGACAGAAGAGCTTTCGAAGAAATTGACAGAGTTCTTCGATGAGACGCCGAACGTGCATCATGCACACATCTAGGGTCGATTGACGACGGCTCAAAGACCGTGTACAGTAATTTCAAGAAGGGAGAATTTCTCGTTGGGATGTTGTGCGTTCCAGTCGGCGATATTGTCTCGATACGATACGCGCGTATCTTCATACGTATCCCCGCAGGTCTGTTTCCCACCGAAGGCATGGCCGGCGCCATACACGACGATACTTGCGGATCCTGGCACTTTTGTCGCTTGAAGGAGCACGGCATCTTCACGGTCATCCATGATGGCGACATGATCGCGCGGGAACACCTCGCCGCGTTG
>CAZIKW010000044.1:0-12159 GCA_964540015.1 uncultured Methanosarcinales archaeon
TTGATCTATTCCTGGAAGGACGACAAGAAGGAAACTGGTGAATTACTCAAGGTCCTCAAAAAGTATCAGAAATCAAAAGGAAAGGACCTGCTTGATGTCGCGTGCGGTACTGGCCAGCACCTCACGTACTTGAAAAAATCCTACCGCTGCACCGGTGTCGATGTGAATGCACCAATGCTTGCTATCGCGAAAGCCCGCCATCCTGGCATGAAATTCCTCAAGCAAGACATGAGAAAACTCAACGTGAACAAGAAGTTCGACGTGATTGTGTCGCTCTTCAGCGCGATTGGCTACGTTCCGAAAACGGGTTTGGCCATCGCCATCAAACGCATGTCCGACCATCTCAAACCGGGCGGCGTGCTCATATTCGATCCCTGGATTGACCCGAAAGACTACCACGTGGGATCACCTAAAGCACAATTATACAACAGCAAAGACCTCTCGCTCGCTCGCGTGAACATCTCAGAGCGCAAAGGAGATCAATCGATTATCGATTTCCACTGGCTCGTTGCGCCGCGTAACGGTAAGGTCACGACGTTCACGGACCGCCATGTGACGTACCTCGTTCCGCACGCAGAGATTCTCGCGATGATGCGCCGCAACGGTTTACGCGCGAAGAAGATCCCGCTCATGCGCGGATTACTTGTTGGGGTGAAAGCATGAGTGCGAAGAAGATCGATGCGGCAGCGGAAGACAAGGGCGCGATCGAAGCGCTTGAGAACCTCGGGCATGATCTCATCAAGCAGATCGATAAGAAAGAGAGCCCCACGATTGAGATCCCCGTTCGCTCATTATCCAACGTCAAGTTCGACGAGGAGACGCAGAAGCTCGGCATCGGCGAAAAGACGACCGAGCGCTCGTTCTTCAATTCCGCGCATGCGAAGAAGTTCCTCCAGACCGTCGAGATCGCGGCCATCGTCAAGCATCTCATCGAGATCAACAAGACCTCGTCTCTCAGAGATGTGTTCTACCAGGCGAAGCGCACCATCCCCGGCACGAAGACGAACGTCGTCGACGACCAGACGGAATCGGACAAGGCGATTGAAGATCTCGAACTCATCACCGATTACAGCCGTGAGCAATTGCACGTCAACGCGAACAAGATGGGTTCCGTCGCAGGCAACGTCGTCATCGAGGATACAGGCGATACGATCGATTGGAGCAAGCTCGGTAGCGGTGGTTGGTCCATCCCGTCGAATGTAGAGAAAATCACGTTCAAGAAAGTCGAGGCTAAGTACATCATCTACATGGAGAAGCAGGCAGTGTGGGAGCGCCTGCATGAAGACCGCTTCTGGAAAAAGCAGAACTGCATCATCGTCACCTCTCAAGGTCAGACCACGCGCGGCATTAGGCGATTATTACAGCGCTTATCATCCGAGCACAAATTACCGATCTATGTCCTGACCGATAACGATCCGTGGGGAATCTACATCTACTCAGTCCTGAAGTTCGGTTCGATTTCCTTAGCGCACATGTCGGAAGGCATGGCGATCAGTGATGTCAGGTATCTCGGCGGCACGTGCGACGACGTGCTGAAGTACAAGCTCGAGCGCCACTACATCACGTTAACAGAACAAGATAGCGCGCGCCTGAAGCAGATGAGCGAGTACGACTGGTTCAAGGACAACAAGGAATGGCAGCGCCAGTTCCAAATGATGAAGAAAGCGGGAGCGAAGGTCGAAATCCAGTCCCTCTCCGCGCGCGGCATCACGTTCATCAGCGACGTGTACCTGCCTGAGAAGATTAAGGCGCAGGAGTTCATCGACTGAGGGAAAGGTTATATAGCAAAACGGGTCCCCACAGCACATGGAGACCTTCATCGTTACATACAATGCAAACACATTCAAGGATGAGGATCGACCGGGCGCAATCATCGCGTTTCCTCCCACAAAAGGCTTCCTCGACACGTTCGATGCATTCTCCGCATTCTTACCGCAAGACGCGACACTGTATGCCCACCTCGCTAAAGACGACTGGAGATCTGAAGATGGCAAGGATCTCGGCGGCGTTATCTGCCACGTCCCTTTAAAAGAAATATCTCGAGCGCGCATGGAAGAGATCGATGCAACCCCGCAGCTTTTCTCAAACGCGGGGTCTGATGATATGAGCGCACGCCTACCGATATGGTGGTACGTACGCGTGGATACGGAGCCTTATTTTAACGGCCATTACTCGGGAATATGGCTTCCGAAATACGACGAAGAGCTCATCAGAATAGCAAGTGATATCGCCAAAACCCCATTTAGTGCGACTGAACTTCGAGAGCTCAAAAAAATTCTGGAAAGATAAGTTCGGTAGAGAACCAGGGTTATATCGAGGACTTGCACGTTTAAGATGTCTATCGCAACCATTTTATACCACCAATAGATACCAATAGATACCAATGGCTTCCGAACAAATCAATCTCCGTCTCAACCCGCCACTCCTGAAAGCCGCTCGCGCACAAGCGCATCGTCGGGGATTCAGCACCATCCAGGCATTCATTCAGGAAGCCGTTCGGGCACAAGTGTATGACCCTGAATTGACGGCCGCCGAGTGGCGCATGATCGAACGCCAGATGCGGGAAGTCGAAAAAGGGCGCACTATCCCCGGCGATATTGCGCTCGCGCGTATGCGCGAGCTCGCTTCCGGAAAAAAACCTTCTCATCGAAAAGTTTCCGGCTGAGCCCGGAAGATTTCCGGAAATAGGAACCGTGCACATAAGAGGTGAACGGAGCTCTCTTGCGGAATGTTCCGTTTCGAGGTCACACCCCGATACCTACGTGATTTCGAACGCCTCGGTCCAGAAGCTCATAAATTGCTCTTGAAGAAAGTCGAGCGCTTGCTCCAGAATCCGTATCGAGAGAAGCAGTTGACGTACTCACACAAGACCGTCTTTCGTATCCGCTTCTCGGACCGTGGTGCTGACAAGCGGCTCATCTATGTCATCAAGGGAGATACCATATCGCTGCTCGCCATCTGCGATCGAAAGAAGGGATACGACGATCTAAACGAAATATTGCGCGGCGGAGCGTGACAGGAACCCTTTCCTCGGGAATGTTTAAAAATCAGCCATATAAGGGGGAGAATGGTGGTGCGCTTGAGAGTCCTTGCGGTAGTGCTCGTCTTCCTCTTCACGGCATCTGTGACGTTCGCCGCGCCGACCTCTCTTTCCGACCAAGGAACAGGCGTCACACTCAACGGGGATGTGGTCGATGGGGCCGACCTCACCATCACACTCTTCACCGTACCGACGGGCGGCGTTGCATTCTTCACACAAACATTCACGAACGCCATCACGAACGGCACATGGAATGTACAGCTCAACGAGTCGCTGCTCACCGATCTCGAATACGGCAGGAAGTACTACAAAGACTACGCCATCGACGCGACCGACCTCGATTTCGGCGACGACGAACGCTTAGCATTCTACAGCCCACTGGGCACCATCGCGAATCAAACACTCCTCAACAGCGACCTCGTGTGCGGATGGGACGTACAAGATACTGAATCGACCACAAACAAAACACTCACCATCAACGCACCAGACCCAGCAAACACGCTCTCACGAATCAAACTAGGAAACTACGGTCTCTACATGACAGGAAGCGACTCCCGTGACGATCAAGGAGATCTCGGAAAGATCTGCAAGAACGAAAGTCAAACCAACTGCTTAAATCTCGAAAATAACAACATCGATCTCACAGCCCAAGACGAAGTCATCATCAACGCAGAAAACACCATACGACTAAACGCACCTGCGACCTTCAGCGACCAAACAACATTCCAAACCGCAGTAATCTTCCAATCGACAACAAACCACACCATCATCAATCTCCAACCGACCAACTCCAACAGCGCCCCACATGAAGGCGATGTGGCGTACTACCGCGATGGCCACATGCTCTGCTTCTACAACAGCACAGACTGGATAGGGGTCGACGGCAGCATCTGCATCATCGCAATCGGTGATACCTAAGATGAAACCAGAGCCCCGCATGGCGCGGGCGCTGCTGATCAGCGCAACGGCATTCTTGCTCGCGATAGGACTGAGCGCCGCCATCAACACCAGCGGCGGAGGCTATGACGTGCCGCTGCACTCAGACGGCGTCGCCGCGGGCACCGGTACAGGCGGCGGTTATGTCGCCTCCGGCTATAGTACCGTCGTTAGTGGGTACGCTGGCGCGAGCGGCGGCGGGTATCAAGCAACGGTCGGCATGTACGGCGTCGCGCAAAGCGGCGATGACGATTCCGGCAACGGAGATACCTCATCAGGCAGTGGCTCTTCTGGGGGCGGTGGAGGGGGCGGAGATCGCGCTTGGGCGAGCGGTAGCACGGTCACGACACACGAGACGATTATCGACGCCATCGCAGCAGGAACGGAAAGAACAGTCTCGTTTCGGGATGAAACCATCGCCGTGCACAGCATCATACTCGCGCCCAATACCGCGTGCGAACACGTCGTCGTCACCGTCTCGCTCATGACCGAACCGACCGTCTCGGCGGGGACGGCGTACCAATACCTCGATATCTCCGTGAAGAACTGCCCTGGCCCTGCACGCGTGCGATTCGCCGTACCATCGAGCTGGCTTGCGCAACAAGGTGCGCAAGAGGCGCGTTTACGGCATTATATCAACGGCAAATGGCAAGAGCTTCCTACATCGTCACTAGGAACGAAAGGAGGTGAGACGTTATTCGAAGCGCAAACGCCGAGTTTCAGCCCCTTCGCCATCACCACACGCGTCATCGAAGCGGAAGTCGCACCAACACCCATTGCACCAGGAGATGATGAAGAGCGTGGGGAAGAGCCGGGAAAAAAGGATCCTGATGGAACGATTGAAGTGGTCTCCGATCGTCGAGTTCTCAAGCCCTGGGTCGCGATCTTGGGCGGGACAGCGATCCTCGGATTGCTCATCGCAGGCTATCATTGGTGGGAGAGCGGCACGAAACGCCGGAAGCAGAAACTTTAAAACACGAGTCAAGGGCGGGAGTGCTATGAACCGATCGGTCATTCTCGCGATATCCCTGCGCATCGTCTACGCCGCGCTCATCATCTACGCAGCAATCCAAAGCCAGTGGAACGTCGTGCTGTTCAATACCGCCATCCTCATCGGTAGCTCGTTCGTCTTATGGCTGGGTAAGATCCGTAATGACTACGCGATCCTCGACGCACTCATCACCACGACGTTCGCGGCTACGCTGATCATCACTCTTTTCATGACGTGGCAGACGCCAGGCACTTTAGCGTTCGACAAGATCTTCCACGCGCTTGGCGGCATGTGCCTCGCGTGGTTCGCGGCAATACTGTACCGCGACCAAATCAAGAGCAACTGGTTCTATGCGCTCGCGATCATCACATTCGCGCTCGCACTGGGTGCAGCGTGGGAAGTCTTCGAATGGCTCCTCTCCCTCTTACCAGCTCCCTACGCAACACCATTCAACCCGGCTGGGTTAGCTGATTCGTTCGGAGATCTCATCGCGGATACGATTGGCGCCGTTATCGTCGTCGTGGCAATCCTCTCTCGACGTCGAGAGTAGGTTTAAATACTCCCGTCGCGGGTTTCTTACGGTATGGCGAAGTGGCGCACCGGAGAATTCAAGGGGATGTTGCGCGTCGGAGACGTCCGCGATATCGAAGTAGCACGCTTCGAACTTGAGCGCGAAGACGTGATGAAGTTCAAGCCACTGTACGAAGCGCTCCACGATTATCTCTTTGAGAACGGATTTGTCCATCCGCTTACGGAAGACGATAAGTACGAGGATCTCTACTGGGAACGCTGGACGCCCTCAGGCGCGAAAGAGCAGCACATCTGGTGGCGGTTCATCAAAAAGACCAACTCACCCTACGTCCGTTATTTCATCGAACTCAATTTCCAATCGCTCAATGTAACGAAAGCAGAGGTCGCGTACAAGGGACGCAAGGTTGGCGCGGAAAAGAACGATCTCATCTTCCGCGGACGCGCATTTCTCCAATGGGATATCGATAATAAACTCCAAAACAGCATTTTTGAGGCGATAAAGAAAGTATTTTTCAACCGCCTGTACGTTGAGGAGATTGATCAGCACAAAGTAGAGTTGAGTCTTATCGCCGGTCGCCTTCAGACGATGATCAAGGGCTACTTCGAGCAGACGCACGATGTCGCCCCCGCACCGAACTTCCAGCCCGTCATGGGGTACAAGGAACCGATCGGGACGCGAGAACCCAAAGCGTAATTCTGGCTCTATCCCCAGCGCCAAGAAGGCTTCTCGCCGGTGCGGTAACAGACGATAATCAACGCGATGAAAGGTATTGTTGAGAGCATCGCCCACCAGAGGGCGTCCGTGCCATTCCCCTCCATCCCCGAGCGCAACGCTTGCAGGTACGGCGGCAAGAAGAGCAGGATCGTCACCAACGTCGAAACCCACCCCTCCCACGTGACCGGATACCAGCCCCACCCGTACTGTTTGGCACGGAACCAGAGACGTCGGTCTTTGTGTGAAGGTCTCACTCACCACCAACCAGAGTACCAATGCGGCGTATCGTCGCCTTCATCGAAGAGAGAGGTGGTATTGACTTTCGTGAGGAGGTGCGGTCCAGGGACGTCGGTATTCGGAACAATCGTTATGGAATACCAGTACTGCTTGTGTTGTGAAGGTGGGAAGGAGATCTTTCCAAGGAGGGTATCATCGCGATAGGTAATGATAATCTCACCCCACTCATCCACATTTCCAGACCAGGAGTATTGTTTTTCGCCGCAATCCGAACTGCGGTCGTCGGGAGATTCTCCACAGCGTTTCATGAATTTCTTGGTTATGAGGTGCTCAGTGCCATCGAATTCAGTGAAGACGATTTCCGTTACGTGTTCATCTTCGAACAAAGACGTGTTGACAGTCACGTAACGCTGCTCGATGATGCTTCCATCACGATGGAGACCGTAGAAGGGGTTCTCTATCTGGCTATTCGCGGGATACGCAAGCAAAGGTGGTCCGACGAGAGGTGTACGACTCGCGTTCGAATCCATATCAACAACAGCAGGTACGGTTTCGGGTGTCGACGGCGGTACAGGCGATGGCACACAAGAAACCAACACCACCATCAAGAGAGTCACGATGAGCAAACGCATACAAGACCGAACAACACCACAGTAACTTTATAAATCCGATTCTCGCAGAACGCATCCAGGTGAGGATATGACGCACGTCGACATAGGCAAGTTGTTCAACAAAGGCAAGTGTCTTATTCTCGCATACGATCAAGGTCTTGAGCACGGACCGACGGATTTCGACGAACGAAACGTCGACCCAGAATTCATCTTCAATCTCGCGTACGAATCGCGCGCGTTCACGGCTGTCGCATGCCAAATCGGCATCGCGGAGAAGTACTACCACGGCCCGTATCGCGATATCCCGTTGATCGTCAAAGTCAACGGTTCCACAAAATTAGCGAAGATCAACCCAATCAGCACACCGATCTGTTCGGTCGAGCGCGCCATCAAAGCAGGCGCGTCCGCAATCGGGTTCACCATCTACGACGGTTCCCCAAACGAACCGAGAATGTTCCATGAGTTCGCAAAAATTGTCGAGCAGGCACACGATTACGGATTACCCGTTGTTGCGTGGATGTACCCGCGGGGACCGAACATCAACGACGTCGACAATCAAGTCTTGGCATACGCGGCGCGCATCGGATTAGAACTTGGCGCCGACATCATCAAGGTCAAGTTCAACGGCGACGAGCAGAATCTCCAATGGATGGCACGTTGCGCGGGCAGGACGAAGATTGTCATCTCCGGCGGCGAGAAGCAAGACGAGATGGAATTCCTAAACGAAGCGCACAAGGTCCTCGCGAACGGCGCAGTAGGACTTGCCGTCGGACGCAACGTCTGGCAGAGCAAGAAACCGTTCAGTATCGCGCGGGCGCTCGGCGCAGTCGTGATCGATGGCAAAGCGCCATTGGAAGCGGCGCAGTTGTTGCGATAGGTATAAGAACCGTCGATACCGTGCGGAACCACTAGATTGAGTTTTCACATCGAACAGCTACGACCAGTTGGCGACGGGTATGTCGCGCACGGACAGTTCTTCAACAAGCCAACACTCATCACGCAGATGCGCTGCGAACGCCACAGCCAAGCGGCGATCGATGATGACATCATCGAAGGTATCGGCTATTACGGACTACGCAAACTGCTCGAGCCATACGGTGATATCGGCTACGCGGTCGGAACGGAAATGAACCGAGATGGAACACCGCGTATCGATGTGCGGTTCTATAATCTCCGCTCTTCGCAAGAGAATGAGCGCTAAGGCAGCCTCACCCGCATTTCAAGCAAGACTTATATATTCACGTCGGGGAAAAAGGAGCAAATGGCTCGCCAAGCATCCTTCGCTGTGCTGATAGCGATTATCCTGGGCACCGTGCTTCTCGTCGGCGGTGTAGCTGTAGTGAGTGTCTGGCCCGACATAGCAGCAGAAGAATCACAAGCCGACACGAACACCGTGGGTTTCGCCGGTGCGAATGGGGCTGCCTGTCCGCTCGAAGCATCGCAATACGTACATCAGACGTTCACGTATACCGTTATGGGACATCCATACACGGTCAAAGTGGCCACCTCCGGCTTGAGGGCTATTCTGACGGTGAACGGCGAATCGACGCCAAGCCTTGGTGTTGGGGAGAGCGCGACGCTGACAACAGGAACAACGATGCGCGTCAAGACGGTGACTAGCGGAACGTGGGGAAACCGTGTCATGTTCTGCCTCACGCCCGAAACGGCAGTGCCGCCGAACCCAACACCGAATCCGCCACCGCCAAATGCGAGCGACATCATCACATGTCCTATCGACGGCACCGTTTTCGAGCCGGAAAACTCCGACTTCCTCGGTCTCGTCGGCAATGAGCTCCAGATAGCGATTTACTACAACGCCTCTCTCCCATATCTAGCACAAAAGTATGCGGAAGCAGGCGTGACGCACGTCAGAGTCGCCATCGATTGGCGCAGTATCGAATCTACGCAAGGAACGTTTAATTGGGCATACACAGACCAACGCGTCGGCGCATTCCCGCCCGAAGGGATCGCTCCGGTCGGCGTCATCGACGCGGTGCCGCAATGGGCATCATCATGCCCGGCAAGCAACCGGTCTGCGCAGTGCACGCCAGCCGATCTCGACGACTATCGTGCGTTCGTACGCACCGTAGTCCGACGGTACGGACCGGCCGGAACGAACACTGTCCATGATTGGGAGATCCGCACGGAGAACGGGAACGCGGCTTCTCCGCTCACGAAAGAGCAGTACATCGCAGAGCTGAATGCCGCCTACGCAGTCATCAAAGAGGAAGATCCGGCTGCTCGGGTCTGGGGCCCTGAAGTAGTGTTCCATCGCGGTAATTTCGCACATCCTGATGGTGTTGGGTACCAATGGGTGGGGTATACTATCCAAAATGGCCACTACGATGTGTTCGCCATCCATCAATTCCATAATCTTACGAGCGCATACGAGCACACGAAGCGCGTACGCCAGCTGCTTAATGACGCAGGGCAGCAGGATATACCGCTCGCGGTGAGCGCGATGGGCAGCGACGATTACCTTGGTGGCCGCACGCAGGAGAGCCAAGCGCGTGCACTCAAGGATCTGTACGCGTGCGTATCGGCGGCGGGCGCGGACTCTGCGATGTGGTTTTCGGGGACCGAATGGCCTGATTTCAACGACCCCAACAAGTTCGGCATCTTCGACTATGATTTCACCCTGTCTGAACACGTGAAGCCAAAGCTCGCGTACTACGCGCTCAAAGCGCTCGGAGACCGCATCGAAGCGCCAGACGAACCGCCTGTTCCGCCCAATCCCACACCCACTGACCTTCACCGCATGCCCACCTCGTGCGTCCCGGGACAGGAACCAGCGCTCGTCACGCAGGACTTCCTCGGCATGGGCATGAAAGAAGCGGGACCGTGGCTCAACGTCCTCACGAACACCACCTATCTCGAATGGATGACACAAGAGCTCGATGACGCAGGTGTACGATCGACGATTACCGGTATCGGCTGGTCTTCATCAGAAGCACAAAATAATACATTCACCTGGGGCAACGACCCCGTCATTGCTAATCTCACCCTCGTCGGTATCAGACCGATAGCGGCACTCAGTAACACGCCGACGTGGGCGTCCTCAAATCCGAACTCCGACAAGCCGGGCGCATATCCGCCTCGCAGCATGGATGATTGGAAGGATGCCGTGCGCCAAGCGGTACGACATTACGGACCGGCAGGCAACAATCAAGTCAAGGATTGGAAGATCTGGAACGAACCGAACGGATTGGAGTACTGGAGAGGGTCGCGTGAGGAGTTCACCGCATTGCTGAACGCAGGATACGACACGATTAAGCAAGAAGATCCGACCGCGAAAGTGTGGGCGCCTGGAATCGTCTATCATGAGAATAATCGGAATAGCACGGAGTCAAACAGCCCCGACGCATGGGTTGACCACATCATCGCACACGGGAAGTTCGACGTCCTGACTATCCATATGTACTACCGTAATCCGGTTGACATGCGCGATACCGTCAGGCGCGTTCGACAGAAACTCGATGCCGCGGGGAAGCAGAACGTTGCGCTCGCTGTGACAGAGTTCAACGTGTTCGATTTCAACGCAGGAACCTGCCCGTATTGGAACCTTACCGAAACGCAACAAGCCGAGAACCTTCGACGGTCCTATGCGTGCATCGCCGAAGGAGGAGCGGCCTCCGCGTATTGGTTCACCGCAACTGACAGGCCCAACAACAATCCAGCACTCAATTGCCCCGGCGGCTGGATCCGCAGCGGCGTCTTCACACGCATTCCCGCAGCAGAAAAGCAATCCTACAATGCGTTGCGCGAAATCGGTATCGCACTCGAGACCGCTTCGACAACTAGTCCACCACCACCTGTACGCACAGCAACACTGAATGCGACCCCGTGCATCATCGCATCTGAGAAGAAAACATGCTCTACCACGATATCGTGGATCTCAAAAGGTGTCGTGAAACCGTATGTGCAGATTTTTGTTGGTAAGACGCTGTTCGCATGCGGGCCATCAAATGTCGCACGTAGCAAGGTCGCAGTCATCAGCAGTGGGGAGTTGAGTGAATTTGTGCTCTATTCCGCCACGTCCTGCACTGAGTGGCAAGGCACGGGAGCGCTACTTGCAAAGATCGTAGTCCAACCGGTCGCCATCGCCACGTCCGATGCAAAAATAGCGTACGACACAGCCGCCCAACAACAAACGCAAGAAAAGAAAGGCTTCATCGCATCAAAACTCGCGAGCAGCGAGTGATATCTCATCATCGACGGACGATACGAACCCGCCACCTTTTTAACCTCCTGGCAGCACCTCCACGCAATGGAGAAGCAGAGCGACCCGTGGACGCACCGTCACCGGCCAAAAGACGCATCTGAGGTCGTTGGTCAAGCAGCGGCAGCGCAATTCCTGCGCACGTACGTCGCGAAACACCGTCGAGGAGCGAAAGCGGTGCTCCTTGCGGGACCGCCTGGCATCGGTAAGACCACGCTCGCGTACGCGATAGCGGTAGAACTCGATAAGGAATTGATCGAGGTCAATGCATCCGACGCGCGCGGCAAGGACGCGATGAACGCGACCGTAGGACAAGCCGCGTTCCAGATGTCGCTCTTCGGTCGCGGCCGCATCATCCTGATCGACGAGGTCGACGGTATTTCTGGAACCTCCGACCGTGGCGGCATGCCCGCGCTTCTCGATGTCATTGAGCGCAGCGCGCACCCGATCATCCTCACCGCGAACGACCTCACGCTCGATAAGCTCAAGCCACTCAAGAAAGCGTGCGATGTGCTTGAGCTTGTGCCACCGACGGCAACCGACATCGCAGCGCTCATCGAGCGCGTGGCGCGCACGGAGAGCATCACGCTTGAGAACGAAGCAGCGCTTGGCATCGCACGCCGTTCGGGCGGCGACCTGCGCGCGGCAATGAACGATCTCCAATCGATTGCGCATGGCGCGACCGTGACGCGCGCGAATCTTGACTTGCTCGACGCGCGCGACACGACCATCGATATCGGTGACGCACTCTTGCGCGTGCTTCGTACGTCGAGCGCTGAAATCGCGTTGCCCGCGTTCGACGGCGTCGGAGAAGAGCCAGACACGTTGCTCCAATGGCTCGATGAGAACCTCCCGCGCGCGTACACGGCGCCCGCCGAT
>CAZIKW010000045.1:0-12151 GCA_964540015.1 uncultured Methanosarcinales archaeon
TGACCGGCCGCATGAGATAAGGAAGTGTGCTCTGTAGCTTAAAGCTTTAGTGTGCGTGATGCTTTTTCCCGTGAAGCGCAGCGTGACGCAGTTCATCGTTTCACAGGAGTTCCAGCATGAGCATGAAGTGCGAGGCACTCCCCGCGAGGACGAACAGGTGAAAAAGGTCGTGCAGGTTGAACCAGCGGTCTGATGGATACACTGCATCAAGCCCAAAGAACCCTGCGCCAACGGTATAAAACACGCCGCCGAGAAACAACCACCCGAGTCCTGCGGCAGATAGTGTGTCTTTGAGCGGTACGAACGCGATGACCGCAAGCCATCCCATCGCGATATAGAATGTCGTCGATACCCATCCGCGCACGCGCGTGAGGGATTTGATGAGAATGCCAATAATCGCAAACGCCCACGTAATGGCGAACAAGGTCCACCCCCATGGTCCGCGCAGCGCAGTCAAGCAGATGGGGGTGTACGTGCCTGCGATAAGCACATAGATGAGGCTGTGGTCGATGCGTTGCAGCACGCGCCGTGCGCGCGATGGCGCGAGGAAGTGGTAGGTTGTGCTCGCGGTGTACAACAAGATGAGGCTTGCGCCAAAGATACTGAATCCTACGACGTGCCAGGGCAGGGATCGTTGCGCAGCGTACACGACGAGCACGATGAGCCCAGCAACAGAAAGTGCTGCCCCGAGCAAGTGTGAGATCGCGCTGAAATGATCGCGGGTACGTGCCATACCCCGTGACGTGATGTGACGGGGGTTATAATTAGCGAGTACTCGGAAGGATATCGGATGTGTGGACAATGCTTATAAGTCGTTCTTTGTTCTTCGCGATAGTTGCTCCCATAGGCTAACGGATAGACCACGGGGTTCCGAACCCTGAGACCGGGGTTCAATTCCCCGTGGGGGCGGTTCTCATTTTTTGCTAAAGTGGGGAAGGTTATTGAGGAGAAAAGATAATGCCTCAAGCTAGAGCAGAAAAATCTATTTCTTGAGCTTCCGCTCTAAATTCGTTTTGGATGTAGTTATATGTTCGGGATGTGTTTTCTGGATTTCTTTCCAAAATCTGTGATATGCGGGAGTGTCATATTTTCTTGCTAATGAGATGTCAATCATCTCCTTGGTTACTGTTCCTGTTTGAAAGTACCATCCATCATCTGGTAGCTTATGGATTTCGAGCATTTTTTGCTGGACAAGAAAATCTATAACTTTTTTAATATCCTCTTCTTTGATTGCAAGTTCTCTCCGCACAAAGCTTATTGCACTAGCTACTGGATGCTCGTCAAGAAGGGTGAGCACAATTTTTTGGTGTTCTGTTAACTGCATAATCTCGCTTGTGTGATATTTTGGGTGATTTATATAATTTCTTCGTCGCAATCTTCTTCAAGGAAAGAACTATTCGATCTCTCGCTGACAACACTGATTTTTTGCATATTTGGGGCAAGTCATCGTCGTGAAGTGCCTCGTGGGGGCGTCGACGATATTGACGTGTCCTTTCTATGTCAGCTCAAACCAGTAATAGTACGTCTCCACCACGTCTTGCCTTGTCGGGACGAGCATCTGGAAATCGTTTGCATTCCCATCGAATCCGGGACCGTCGTGTTCGAGGATAGAGGTATAGATGGTGTTATTCGCGCCGTCGACCATGAGGACCTGATAGTATCTTGTCGTGTCCTGCCCGCTTGCGGTGAAGACATTCGTGCTGGGGCATGAATCGTCTGTGAGATTGATCGGGCCGGTGTTGAACGCTGGGTGGTTGTGTTGCGTGAAGGTGTTATTCACCGCGTCGCCTTCGCCGGTGCTTCCGATGAACGCATCCTCTTGCGCGATGTGCGCGTCCTGGCCGCATTCCACGGTGATAAAATTGACGTCTTGCGCCCTGCTGGCATAGATCTCACCACTGAAATTCTTGAAGCTCCAGTTGTAGAACACCTGTTTGTCGGCAGTGCTCAGGGTTGTCTGACCGCTCAGATTGCCGTAGACTCCTTGCCATGTGCCGGTGATCTGGCGCATTTCCAGGTCGATCTCCGTCGTGTTGCCTCCTTGGCCGTCTGCAGAGATCGGATCGGTGTTCTCGTTGCCTCTGGACGTCTGCTCGACTGTGATATTCTGCGGGGCGATGGGTCCGCTCTGTGCGTTGATGCTCGCGTACTCAGTGGTGTTGAGCGTTTCGTATCCGTTCGCACTACATATCGTGGTGTAGAAGAACACGCCCGATGCGGAGAACATCCGTGTGTAGGTGTAGGTTTGCGAACCGCCGTCATACGAGAGGGTTTGTGTTCCCGTGTCGTTGAAGGTGACATTGCAATTCGCACCGACGATAGGCGCGCCTGACGTCGTGTTGGTGTAATTCGCCGTGATCTGGACGTTTTGCAAGGGATACGTGGATGCGCTATCCGTCGTGTCACTCACGTTCAGCTGCGAGTTCGTGCCCACACTATATGATGAGAAGTGCGCGACGGTCGTTTGCAGGGTACCTGCGCTGAACATATCGATATCGCACGTTGCGCATACGCGGCCGTCAAGGAGGATGACGGGGTGCACGATATCATCGATACCATAGAAGGTGAGCGTCGCGGATCGATTGAGCTCTGCGAGCGCGACCGAATCAACGGTGATGACCTTTGGGGTGATGGTGACGTACTGATCGATATCCCCTCCGCCGCTCAAGTCGATGCTTTGCGTGAACTGGATTTTCCCGAGTGCGGGTTTCTCGAGAATGAGATTCGTGATGTTGCTCAGGTTCACGGCTGCGAGGTTGGTGGTCGTGCCACCGAATGTTGTGGTCTTGATAATAGTGATGTTGCGATCATCGTGAGCCTCGTGTCCTGCTCCGTCATTGCACGAGATGCGGATGGCGTTTTTTCTCGTTGGCAGGTTGGAGAATGTCGTCGTGCTTAGGAGCCCTTGGCTTACGGTCGCGCTGTGATTGAGTGTCTCGTCGAGATAGGCATCGCAATACTGTATCGTGCGGTATCCGCTGGCGTTAAACGTGATGTTCGCGGAAGAAGTTGCTTGGTAGGTCTCCGCTTGGGTGATTTGCACTGTTATCAGATTGTCGACGATGACGAAGGGGGCGAATGCTTCGAACGTTACTTCATCAGTAATGAACTGCACTCGCACGCGATACTGGCCGACACCGGCGAGTGTGGTATTCCAACCGCTCTCATTCCACAGCGTTGCGATATCCAAGGTCCCTTCTGCCACGATGCTGCGGTTCGGGACCGTATCGTTGATGATGACGCCGACGGCGCCAAATGTACCGCTGATATTTTTCTCCACCGTCAGAACGAGACGGCCGTTAGCATCCGCTGTTCCATCATTCGTGAGGATGCTTGGCAAGAGAGAGATGATCTCATTTGTCGTATACGCGTCGTATTGGGTTTGCGCGGTGCCGTTCACGCTGCTGTTGCCCTCAATGGCGGGAGAATCCACGTCTGCCGCGTAGAGGTTCCCACAGTCGAACTCCCCTTGCAAGCACGTTTGCGCATCGCCTTCGCCGATACTCATTTGCGAATCTGCGCTGACGCCGTGTGCGAGGTATAGGACCATGCAGACGAGTACGCTCGTGTAGGTGACGACGTCTCGCGTGCACGTCATGGTTACGGCCATCCTCGTTTGTCCTCTTGGTTCTCATGTACGATCGGAGAGTTCATGTGGGTGTTTCTGTATCACTAGGACCCGAGCGGTCTTCGTGTGGTGCGGATTTCCGTGCTGAGGTAATCGAGAGCGACGAGTGGTGTGATGATGCCTGCAGTCGTCCTCGTGACGACGATGCCTGCTCCTGTTTGCCTGCCGGTTGCGGTGGGTAGCGCTCCTGTGAGGGTGGTGGTGTACACTGTTGATCCATCGGTGTCGTTGTAGATGGTAAAATTGACGCTGTTGGCACCTTGATTGATGTTGAGATTGAACGTGTAAAACCTCGCAGGTACGACGGTGAAATTGGTTGTGCTCACATTGATGGTGGCGCTGTTGCTCCTGATGACCACGCCCGCGCTCTGGTTGATGATCTCGAAATAGACGCCGTCGACCGCAGCGGCTTGTGTTGTCGTGTCGAGGAAGCCAAGACGCACGATGGTGCTATTTGCGAACGTGTCGCTCATTTTGCTCAACGACGCTCGGAACGCTTCGCTCCCATTGAGTTGGAATGCGAGGATATCCGTTTGGTATCGATAGCCGGTGTTCGCAGCTGCGGTGCTGCTTATCGTGACGACGCCGGGGTGAGTCTGGTTTGAGATACTGACTGCGGACGTGCCGGTAATCGCTGCGCCGAAATAGTATGGGCTGCACATAGTGGTGCTTTGGGGCATGAGGAAGTCGCACGTGTAGGTTGTGACGCTGCTCACCTGCACGCCGCCGTTCACGTATGCATTGCCTGTGGCGTTCACGGTGCTGAATGTGGCATTGTCGCCATTCTCGAGGTAGCGTGCGTCCGCGAATGTTTGGTTCCAGCTACTATTCCCTCCGCTGCCTATTGTTGCATACAGGGCGTTCGCTCGTGTCTCGTTCCAGCTCGCGTTCCCGCCGCTTCCGATGGTGGCGTAGAGTGCATTTGCTCGTGTCTCGTTCCATGTAGCATTATCGTAGGTTCCGCCGGTAGTGTTCAGGAAGTACGACGCTACTTGACCACTCAGTTGGTTGCTGTTGGTTGCGATCCCACTGATTGTGAGATACAAGGAGTTCGCTCGTGTCTCGTTCCAGCTGCTGTTTCCTCCACTGCCTATTGTTGCATACAGGGCGTTCGCTCGTGTCTCGTTCCAACTGGTATTATCGAGTCGTCCGCTTGATTGGAGGTAGTAGATGGCGTTTCCTCGCGTTTCGTTCCAGCTGCTGTTCCCGCCACCGGGGCAGTTCGTGCCGTTCGCATAGCAGACGACACTCTTGTCGTCGCTGTAATTGCCGATATTGGCGATGAGGGCGTTCGTGTCGAGTGCGATCGTGCCGTTTATCGTGATGATGCCGCCAAGGAGGAAACCCCCTGCGCTGATGTTCATGACCGTACCGCTAGAGCTGCCTGAGCTCTGGCTGCAACTGAAGACCCCGTTGCCGTTGCTCGTGAGGTACTGTGTGCTGTTGCAGGTAGGTACGGTGCTGTTGCGAAGAAAATACGTATCGAGTGTCGCTGTGTGATTGTAGCCGAAGGCGAGGATATCCGCATCCGTCGTCTGCCGCTCGAAGGTACTGCTAAAGACGGGGTGTCGCGTGCGTAGTGTGCCGTTCACGTATTCGCAGATGTAGTTTGGAGTCGTTGAGAGATTGGTGATATTGAGCTCTGCGGACCCAATGCCGCGGCTGTCGGTGGCGATGGTCTTACTCACATTCAAGAGTGAGGTGCACACGGTCGTCGATGCGAAGACGAAATTGTACGCGTAGGTGGTGTTTGGTGTCAAGGCCCCGTTTACTTGCGGTGCAACGGTGACGGGCAGGATGGTGCGGGTGTTTTGTGCTAGAGTGAGCGAGCTACAGAGCGCTATGAGCAAGACGGCGAGAACAAGCGTGCTGTTAGCTTTGGAATATGTCGTATACACTACCTTCTACCCCTACACCCGATGTGGTTATTTGTACATGAGCCATTTAAAAAGGTTGTGTCGGGCTCTTGACGATAGTTCGGGATGAAATGGCCTGTTGTTTCGTTGAAGGACTCCTGCCTCGTAGATGCATTATGTTTTTGTTTAGGGGGGTGCTGCGTGAGGTGACGGGCCCTTACGGCGGAAGGCCCTCTACCACCGTCACGAGGCTCTCGTCGTACGTTGCGCTCGTTGTTTTGCCAATAACTCCAGCTGCCGTTGCCGTTCAAGTTCCTGCTGGCGCAACAACTCTTGCCGTCGCTCTTCTGCTTTCGCGGCAGCGGCGACCGCACGCTTCCTTGCCGCTTCCCGCGCTTGAGCGTCCCGCTGTTCATTCAGGAGACGTTCCTGTTCGATCGCCTGTGCGATATCTCGATCCGCTTGCAGCTGCGCGGCCTCGAGCATCGCCTGTTGTTGCGTCAAACGATCACGACGAAGCTCGTACGCGGTAAGCTGCTCTTGAAGGGCTGCGATATGCTTATCGGTCGCTCGTTGCGTTGCCACCAGGCCAAAGACGAATCCGCCAAGGACGGCAAGCATCAGTATCGCGAGCGTGATCTTCATCGCTTTACCCATGGATGGCCTCCAGTGTGGCGCGCTGGCTATTGACGGTGCGGTTGAGCTCTTGGACATCTGCTTCTTGCTGTGCAATACGTGCTTGTTCCTCGGAGAGTTTCGTGGTTTGTTCGCGTATCGCCTGTTCTTGGGTGACTGTTTGGGTTATCAGGACACCGGTGAGGATCAGGAGGAGCAAGAAGATCGCTATCGTCAGGTTCACTTCTGCTTGATCATCAAAGATGGGGAAACTCGCGAGGATCCGTGTTGCGAAGAGCGCGGTGACGATGGCGAACGAGACGAGTATCGCAGGTTTCAGGAATGTGCTCATGACGCCGTGCTTCACATCCGTGCCGAGGTTCAAGGCGTGGATGAAGGCTATGAGAAATACGAGATAACTCAGGAAATGGATGATCTTCCATCGCTTGAATCCTATCATCTGTATGCTGCGGGTGGCGGACGTCGCGCCGATAAGGAGCATCAGATAGAACGCCAGGGTCCCGAGGCTCAGATAGATGAGCCATTGGTCGCCAAAGGAGAACCCGAGGTATTGCGTGAAACCGAGTTGTTTCCCCCATTTGTACTTATCGAACACCGCGGATATGAAATGCAGCAGCACGAGGTAGGTGGAGAACATCGCGAGCGGCTTGTGGTAGCGAAAGAGCGTGACTTGTGATTTGTTCTTGGCGAGCAACCGCGCTTCGCCCAAGAGCACCGTGAGAAACAGTGTCGTGAATGCGAGGAGCCCTAAGAGGCGCGTCTGCAACCAGATAGCTTGCGTGTGGCTGATGGCACTACTCAAGACGACAAAAATCACGGTCGCGAGGGCGCCTCCGGTGAGCGCGAGCGTCTTAGACATGCGACACCGCCACCAAGGGGCGCGGAAAATCGTTGAGCGCTATCTCCGTATCGTCCGTGATGATCAGCGCGCTCGCGTGCGCGGGCAAGATATGCGCCGCACCTGCGCTGCCGACGACATAAATCGCTGTCGCCACGACATCGGCTTCCATGAGGGTCGGTGCGATGACAGTCACGCTGCGCGCATCGGATTCCCCCAGGAGGTGGCTTGTGCGGGGGGTCCCGCTATATTGGCGATAGCCCCCACTCGTCGCCACCGCTTGATTCTCGAGTATGAAGGGGTGGACTGTGATGTCGTTCGCGGGGTGCTGCACGCCGATGACTTCCAGGTGTGCCCCCGCAATCGCCATGTCGCCGCGCGCGTCGATGAATGCGCTCTCTACACCAAGGGTGTGCAGGTAGCGCAAGAGTGCATCCGCGATATACCCTTTCGCGATACTCCCAAGATCGATGAGGCAATCAGGATGCGTGAGGGTCACGCGGGTTGTGGACTGGGACCGCTGCACGTGCACATCGCGATACGTGCAAGTTATCGGCCCGACCGCGTTTCCTTGCTTGCGTCGGAGGAACCTTTTCCCGTGGGTGATGTCATACGCCCCGTTGGTCTTTACGCAATACTCCAGCGCGACCGTGAGGACGTCGGCGAGTTCCCGTGAGACGTCCAGGGTTTGTTTCGTGTTGAGGAGGTTGAGCTCGCTTGCGGGATCGTACAGGTTAAAGATGCGCTGCAGCCGTACCGCTTCCGCGACGAATGCATCCTTGAGGTCCCCTGCTATCGCTTCGTCAACATCGTACAGCACGATATCCACCATTCCTCCGACAAGCGGGATGCTCCATGCGGTATCCATGCGTCGTCCTCATATGCGCGTGACGGTGATGCATCCGGCCGGGCAGCTGCCAGCGACCGCTTTCTGATGCGCGTAGTGGCTCTCATCTTGCTCAAGCACATAGGTCGTCCCGTGTCGTGTCGCGCCTAGGAGTGTGGCTTTCCCGTCGGGGCCGATTTTCCACTGGCCTTTGCCGAGACTCTCGCACGTTCCTGCGCCGATGCAGTGATGACTGTCGTATACGATGCGTATCTTTCCCATGGTTCTCGTACCTCTAGATGGTTCTTATCCACGCGATCATTCGCGTGAGGAGCGATCTCTCACGCACTGCGGTATTGTGCTCATCGATGTCGTAGTTTGCCTCCCCTGAGGTGTTCTGCTGCTCCTCTTGTGGGGGTTGTGCGGTCTTGCGTGTGTCGTTGTCTATGGTCTCGTGCCTTTGCGCATTGGCACTGCTTGCCGGGATAGCGCCTTCCTTGGCATCCGGGTGTATGGTGGTGCGCGATGGTTCAGGGCTTGGGTGAGCGGGTTGTTCCTCGAAATCATCACTGAAATCCCAGCGATCGTGGCGGAGGTCTGTACTCTCCTGCGCATGCGCTTGCGGGACCGCGCTGATCATAAGCAAACAAAAAATCCCTGCAAACAGTATTGGTGTGTGTTTCATGGTGTTCTCTTTCATCGCCATCATAGGCTTGGATACTGGCGCGCGCAGTTCCTATATGAACTCTCGGTGTACAGCATCAAAACCGTACAGTTTGGCGATACGCTTATATCCTGTAGCCGCCCTTTACGGGCTCGTGACGGTTCAGAACCATTTTTCTCGCGAGGAGCCTTTTGCGGTGTTTTCCCGATGGTTCAGAACGTTCTTGTGCATCGCCCTTGTGGCGGTATGCGCGATTCCCGTCCACGCCCACGTCCAATCCATGGTGTTGGAAGACCGGCTTGATGGGTTGCTCGTGCGTGAGACGATCACGATCGCTATTGCGCAAAATACCCTCTCTTCTCTTGCATTGGGTCTCCCGCGTGACGCTCAGGATGTGACCCTCGATGGTGTTGCCGCCACGGTGCGTAACGACACGCTTGAGATCCCACTGGATTGCACGGAGTGTAGGATGTCAGTCTCGTATTCTCTTGCGGACGCTGTGGCTGTTGATGCGAAAGATACGTTCGTCTATTCGCGGACACTCAACTTACCGGAATCCCCTGACAGTCTCACGTATCGGGTCGTTCTTCCGGCCGGGACGTTTATCGTCGATCAGACTGCCGGTGTGGATCCGTCGATCGTTCCTCAGGCGAGCGCGATCAAGACGGACGGGACGAGCATCATCATCGAGTGGGCTTCTCTCTCCCCTCAATTGCCGGTGCGATATTTCGTGCGGTTCTCAAGCCATGAAGTCACCGAAGATGTGAGTGCGGAAGTGCTCACTGAGCTTGCGGAGTGGCCGTTTTGGACGGTCGCGATCCTCGCATTCTTGCTTGGTATTGTCTTAGGTACCGTCCTGCAACGGTATCGGACGAAGGAGATGGAGACTACGCTCCCGTACGTGCCGGTATCGTTGCTCTCCCCTGATGAGCGCACCGTCATGACGATCTTGGAGGAGCACAAAACGCTCATGCAAAAAGAGCTCGGGAAGCGCTTGGGTTGGTCGAAATCCAAGGTCTCCGCGATCGTCACGAACCTAGACCATAAAGGCATCATCGAACGCGAGAAGATCGGCCGTAACTACCGCATCACCCTCCTGAAGGAAATGGGGGATTGATTATCTCGAGAGGGTGTTGCTCCCTTGCGAAACGCTTATGAGTGACCCTTCTCGTTGATGCGCGATGCCTCGCAAGGTCTACGGTCAATCGCAAACTGCCCTGTGTCCATTTTGCCGTTCTATCGCGATGTCCAAGAACCCGCAGAACGTGCCGACATGCACGAAGCATAATCAGGTGCGTATTCCGGAAGTCAAGTGCATCTGCAACCGATGGCTCGATATGCGTGAGTCGAAGTTCGGCGTGTTCTTCACGTGCGGTTCGTGCGGCCCGGTGAGTTTCGCGAAGATGCTCCAAGTCAACGGCGATATGCTCTTCAAAACGCCGACACAACCGAAAGTCTACGAACGTGAGCGGCCGATGCTCAGAACGAATGGCCCGTCTGATTTGAGCAAGGCATTACGCGTGCAGGCGAAAGTGGAGAAAGGGCAAGTATTGACTCCTGACGAACTTGAATACCTTTGAAGCTCCTTTCTAGTAGTTACAGAAAGGAATGTTTTTAAATCTCGACGGACTCCCTGTACGTATGGCATATGCGATTCTGTTTCGTCCCGAAGCCCCATTCAACGCTACCCGAGAGATGCTTCTGAACGATCTCGGTGTGGACGCGGAACTGCGCGGTACATGCAAATGCTCGTACCAAGCGACGAAACAGGGTAGTGCTGCTGAAGGGCGCTTGTTTGCAGTCTCGATTCGAACCGGGAACCTCCTTGCTTTGGAAGCCCTGCTGAACGCCGCTGCGGATAGCTCCGAACACGAGGATGATCAGGCCGCAGTGAGCAAGAACTGGTACCGCACCATCCTTGCGGGTTGCGACGACTACCAATCCGACAACGCATTATTCGTTGGCATCGCGAAAGATCTCGTGAGCGCCACTATCCGCGGCAGATAATCTTTCTTTCTCTAACCAAGCATCGCCAGATGGATGTCGTCGTACAATTCTCGAATAGAGATGTACAATGCGCTGCGCTCAGGCGCGTTCTCGTGGACCTGCGCATAGCTCGTGCGTAACTCGTCGTACACACGGCGGGCGGTGTCGAAATCACGGCGTTCGAGTGCCGAGCGCGCTTGCGCGATCTTCTGCGTGAAACCGGTCTCACGGATGCGACCCAGATCCTCGTCGCTGTCCGATGCCGGCTGGCCGATGGGTGTGGTCGACGCCGTCGTGTCGCGCATCGCGCGATAGCCGGACGCTTCAAGCTCATGGCGCTCGGCGACGACGGTCTCCTTCGCGCCCATCAACGCTTTCTCGAGATGCTTGCGCAACTCGACTGCGGAAGTAATCTTCTGTTTACTCTTGAGGACCTTCGCGAGGGCCTTGTCGATCTGCGCGCGGACGCGCTCGAGTTTCTTCGTCTCATCGCGCAGGCGAGCGACCGATGCGCGTTCCTGCTCGAGCGCCTGCTTCGCTCGCGCTTCTGCCGTCGCGATCGCTCGCTTCGCGGTCTCTTCCTTCGCGCGCACAGCCGATTCGCGCGGTGCGTGGCTTTCGCGTTCGCGCGCAATGGCTTCTCGCTCCGCGTGGATCTTCGTCAAGTCGGCCGTTGCTTTCTCTTCGCGGTGCTGGAGGGTCTCCTCGTGGCGCGCGACTTGCAGTTCACGGCTCGCGAGCGCTTTGAGCTTCGCTTCCGTCTCCTCGTGGAGTTTGAGTGCTGCCTCATACTGTTTCTTGATCGTTGCGGTCTCACGTTTGAGCTCCGTCAACTCTGCCTTCTCGGCTGCAAGCGCATCTTTTGCGCTCTTGGCGCGGGCTTCTGCATCCTTCGCGCTCGATTCGCGCTGGCCTATCGCACGCTCACGCGCGTCAAGCTCTTTGACGCGGTTGCTGAGTTCAGCCGTGCGCTCCATGTAGAGCTTCTTGCCGCGCTCGAGCTGCGCGATCGTGAGCGCGACATGCTCGCGTTCGTGCACGAGGCGTCGCTCCACTTCCTTGTCAAGCGCGCCTTTCACGAGGCGGCCGGCGCGCGTGCGCTCAGCGAAGAGTTCTTGCGCTTTGCGGTCGACGTCGGTGCGCAGCTCGTCGATCTTCGCGTGCGCGTCTTTGAGTTTCTCAAGCGATTGCTCATGCTTCTTGCGTGCAGCATCTGCCTTACGCGCATGGTTCTGTGCTTGTGTGGAACGTTCGTCCGCGTGCGCTTTGAGCGCCGCAATCACGCCGGCGCGGTCCGTGGCTGCGCGTACTTGCGCCGCGAGCTCCGGCTGGCCGATAGCGTCCTCGATCCAGTGCGCGAAATCGTTGCGGTACTCATTCACGTGGTGATCGAACGTGCTCGCATCGATGTACTCGATGGCGACAAGCAATTCCTTCAGTGATCGTACCGGCTGACCGTTGCGGAGGATGAAATATTGCGATGGCGGCAATTCCTTCTCTTGCAGGTGCCATTCTGGGATATCTGCATGAGGAGTCGTGATGCCGGCGACGATTTTCTCATGCGCGCGGTCGATGGATGCGAGATGCTGATCGATGAGTTCGTGATGCACCGGTGTGCCGATGACAGGAACGGACGTGGTTGCCGCATGGTGCTCAGTCCATGGTGTGCTCTTTGGTACCGCTTCAGGTGCCGCAAGATGTGTTTCGCTGGCCCAGG
>CAZIKW010000046.1:0-11676 GCA_964540015.1 uncultured Methanosarcinales archaeon
TCCATGAGTGTGCTGAGTTCCGCCGGCGCATCGCTGAGCGCGACAAGGCATTTACGCACATCGCCTGGTGGCAAGTGACCGAATTCCACACGCAAACGTCCGGTGCTCCCCCCGCTGTCCGTCATCGCGACGACTGCCGAAAGGTCAGCTTCGGGCCAAGAGCGCTTCAGACCGGAGAGGAGCGTGTACAGACCGGTGCCCCCGCCGATGCAGGCGATACGGTACGGCGGTGTGGAGGCATCTGCGTCGTGAGCATCAGGGATTTTCGTCGAAATCATCCAGTAAAGGGGATGGGCCAGGTATTTAACTATTACCAAAATATTTTTTAAGTAAATACAATAATATTTTTATATTGAACCGATATCCCAAGCAGTATGCTCCTGACAGACAGCAAAGGAAAAGGAACCCTTCCCTGTGAAGAGATCACGGCCACGAACGCACGAGCACTCGCGAGCCCTCTCGCAGGAAAGATCCTCAGCCTTCTCGCAAAAGAACCCGAAGGGATGTCAGGCACCCATCTCGCCAAACAGTTGCGCGAAACCGAGCAGAAAGTCCATTACCACGTCGCGAATCTGAGGCGCGCAGGAGCGATCGTCGTCGACAGGATAGAGGACACTCGTGGCGCGAGCGCGAAAATCCTGCGTATCGCAGCTCCAGCGCTCGCGGTGCGTTATGCGCAATGGCTCCCCGTATCACGCACAGAAGCAGCAGAGCGGGAGCATGATGAATTCCTCCGACCATTCATTCGCGATGGCGTATGGGACGCGCGTATCGTCGTCGGCAGTCCCGATCCGCACGGTCCGGAAAGCGCGCGGAGCCGCGATGCGGCGTACGCTATCGATCTAGGGTTGTTCTTCGGCGCGCGCATCACCGCATCTCCGAATCCATCTGTCGTGCTCGACACCGAACTGCACGATTGGAACGCGAATCTCGTGATTATCGGCGGGCCGGTCGTCAACAAAGCGGCAGAACGCCTCACTTCACGCCGCGGAGCTCCTATTCTTTATGACAGCGACAAGAAAGCCTTCCGCACGCCCAGTGGAACGATCGACGGCGAGACCGCCGGCATCATCGTCAAGATGCCAAATCCGTTCGCGCCCAGTAAACACATCCTCTGGATAGCGGGAAAGCGCCATTCGGGGACACGAGCCGCCATTCTCGCATTCTTGAAAGATTTCGCAGGCGTGTGCAGTCACGCGCGCCATGAGAAAACGATTACGTGGATCGCGGTGGAAGGCGTTGACGAGGACAGCGATGGTATCGTCGACAAAATAAAATTCCTCTCTTAATCTCGGGCGATCTCGTAGACGAAACCGCATAATCCCAGTATCAGGGCGAGACTTTCTGCCGCAAGCAGCAGCAAGTGCGCAACGAGGAGAGGATACCAACCGTTCGCGAGCGCGAGGACGACACCCGCTCCTCCCGAAAGGAACGCGGAAAGGAACGCACAGATGGCGAACCCTGAAATCGCAAGCACACCGACGAGAAAAGGAACGGCCATCAGGATGCGTCGCGTACGATCAGAGAAGAACCCCGCAAGACCGCACAAGAGAGCGCACGCGAGACTGATAAGAAGTGGCGTGGTGGAGAGCGATGCATCCGGCATCTGTAGACCAAGATCGATGCCCGCGCCGCTCATCGACCACGTGGGGTGCGCGATCGGCGCGAGGAGTGCCATAATGAGAAGACCGATGCAGCCTCCGACGATCGCAGGCGACCAATCAGGAACGTGGCGTTGGTCATGACTCGATCGCAAGAGAAGTAGCGAGCGCCACATCACGAGCGGCAACACGGAGATGAGGATCAACCCTGCTGCGCTGAGCATAGCTGTCGTCGATGCTATTGCGCTCTCTTGGATGAGATGCGGCATCTCGAGAAGAACACGAGGAACGCATTCGAGCGCGAAACGCGCGCATACGGCTCCCGCGAGCGCCAGGATAACGCCATCAGGCGATGTCAACGCGGGATAGTGCGCGGCATATGGCAAGCCGCGCCATGCGATGAACGCGGCGACAGCCGCGCAGAGTGCGACCAGCCACGGCGCACTTGCGATAGCAATCGTGAAGAGCAGGAGAGGACGAAGCACGGCTGTGCAAAGGAGGAGCACTGCGAGAACGCAGACGATATCATAGCGTAAGCCTTGCTCACGGACGCGAAGCGCCCAGGCCATACCGCCTTGTCGAGGAGGGCGCGTGCGGGAAAGAGTCACGCTCGACAAGAGTAGCGCACCGAGAGCGGCAGGCATGATGACACGCGAGGTCAAGAGGATGAAAGGAAGATCGGACGCTTTCACCGCATCCAGGCCGCATGCGCCAACGGCAAGGACGGTGATGAGGATATCAAAAAGGATATCGCGCTTACCGGTGATGATCCTTGTCGGGGAAAGGGCGAAAACCCCTAGGACGGCAAGAAACGTGATAGCGGTACGCATCGCGGTATCGAGGATCGGCAAATCAGCGTACCATGCTACGAGCGCGAGCAGCGCGGTAGCGAGCAAAATCACGGTCCGCCCCACCTTGCCCGACCACATCGCTTCCTTTTCGTCGGCAAGATTTAAAAACGTTGTCGCTCCGGACGGCGACATGATCGCCGAAGCGACGTTACGAAGGAAAGGATGGTCCTCTGCTGAGATCACCCACCTCCAGCGTCTCGTCGCGAAGGCCGATACGACGCGTGGGAAAGCAATCCATGCGGTCGAGCGTGCGACGCTGGCGCTATTGGCCATCCTCGTCATCGCGGGCGCTGCGGGAACAGGCGTGGCGCTCGCGAGCGTATCGCTTCTGGACCCGTGGTGGTTTGGCGCAGGAGTGGCTCTCGTTATCGGCGCGCTTGTTGGCGCGCTTGGCCGCCACGGCATCCGTATGCTCGCGGCAGAGCGCCATCATGCGTTGCTCGCGCTCGGCGCGATCGTGCTCGTTGGCGGCCTCGCGTGTGCTGCTATGTCGTATCTCGCAGGCGGACTGTGGTTCTCTATCGCTCCTGCGTTCGCGTTCGGCTTGCTGTGCGCTGGCCTGATCGCGGAGGCGTCCGCATGAACATCCGCGAATGGCTCGTGCTGTACGTGAAGCACAAGGATATCGTGAAGCGATCGCTTGTGAAAGTCGAGGAGAGCAAGGAGCACGTGATATTCACATTCAAGGATGGCGTGATGAGCGGCTACCCCCTCGAGCAGCTCGAGGTGCCCAAAGGCCTGAAGGGAAAAGCGATCATCGCTTGCCTCCACACGCGCGATAATGTCGATTTCCTCATCCGCCATTGGAAGGAGTTCGCCGCACATCCTGAGTTGACCGTGATCCTCGCGAATCCCGCGAAGAACGAGAAGATCATCATCCACACGCAGACGCACGATTCGGTATCGGAAGGGAAGGTGGAGTTAGGGATCAGGACGATGGCCGAGAGCGTTCCGTTCGTTCAGTAGACATCGCGGATCACATGCCCGAAAAAATCATTGAGCTCTTCTGTCATCGCGTCAAGCACATAGATGGTCTTTGGGAAGTCATCGCCGAAGGTGTATTCGAGCACGGGCGTGTCGAATCTCCGTTCTTCCATCACGGTCATCGGATAGCAGTATTGCCGTAAGCGATCGCGGGCTTCTGGAAAATGTTCCCTTTTGCCAAGGAAGAAGAGATAGCTCATGAAATCACCTCTACCGTCCCACGGATGGTGATGCGGTCCCCGCGAGCATCGTCTCGAGCGCTTGATAGGTGACGACGCCTAAGGCGCGCTTCTCGGCGTCTGGCAGGAGCGATCGAATAGTGCGTAGCAGACGGGTCTCATTCGTCGCTTCGCTCACCGATTCGACGAGCTGGCTTGAGAGCTCCAAGCGTTTCGTATCGCCGTAGAGCTCGGCTTTCATGTACGCGCGAGCGAGCTTGTTCGCATCGTTGTCCTCTCCTTGCTTGATCTCATACGCGGACGCTATCGCGATCCCGTTATCGGTCTTTGTGATGGTGCCGAAATATTTCCCTCGCGTGGTAGCCACGATGGAATAGATGTCGTTGGGTTGTGATGCGGTGTTGGTAGCCATGAGTATCACTTGTATGAATTGTAGTTTTCGTCGGGATTTTCCGTTCTTTCGTTGAAAGATATCTGTACGTGGTACATCGAATTCCGCTCTCGCATATCGACAGTCGCCCCTGCGCGTCTAAGGCATTCCAAGGCCGACTCGAGCGCGAGCTCACGCCGTAGTTGGGAGAGCCTGTTCTTCGGGCGCTCCGCCGTGTCCTCTCCTGCATCGGACATCAGAGCGTCACCTCTTTCCCCTGGTATGAATAATTTCCTCGCTCATCTACAGCGATATCTTCCTGATCGACTTCAAGTTTCTCGACAGTGACGTACGCGTCATGATATTTGCGATACAGGTGTCCTGGTCGACCCCGAGAATAGCCTTCGCGGATGAGAGTATCCGTAACCTCGATTTCTTTGCGCTGTGCGACCGTTTCTTTCGCGAAAAGGCCGTGCTCTTTGGACCAGCGATCGTGCAAGTTCTCATGATACATATCGCATTCAACGCGATGGCCTCTGGAATTGACCTCGTAGAGAAAGACGAGGGTCTTGGTGGTGAAATGGTCGTCAAGCGTCCGCGATGCCGAGGCGGGACTGTGATCATATGCCATTCGATGTGTAAAATCGGGAATATCTATGAGTTTTATTGACATTTCAGGAACTTATTTAAAAACAAAACAACTTTCTGTTCACATCATGCTCACGAACACCGTGAAAGGGAATATCGGCCAGGTCGCAGTCGACTTGCGTATTGCAAAAGCATTCACCATCGGCAAAACCAAGATTGTGGACATCGACGCGAGCAAGCTGCCGCCGCATAAGGAGATGAAGTTACCCTACACGCTCAAAGCGGGCGAGTATCTCCTCGTTCAAACGATCGAAGAAATACATCAGGGCAACAGGAAATATCTCTGTCTCTTGCAACCCCGAAGCCGAGCTTTTCGCGTCGGACTTTCCATTCAAACGAACATCTGGGGCCCATCATACGAAGGGCCTATTATCTTTAGCATCTCGAACAATTCCCAAAACCCCATCCGCATCACGAAAGGCCTCTCCGTTGTGCAGATCGCGTTCCTCGACATCAAGGGAGAAATCGTCCCAGTCACGCACACGTTCCAAGGAGGGAAGATCCTATGAGCGCCATCGGATACTCGGAATTGCTGCGGGAGATCCACGGCATCACGCCCGATTCGCTCCAGACGCATATCGCGAAGCTCCTCACCGCGAAACCGAGCGAAGAGCGAATAGAGCTCCTCAAACAATTGGCGAACAGAAAACACGCGACCGCAAGCGAACTCCTGCGCGCGATACGCAAACCACACACGGGAGGCTCTTTCACTGCAGCGAGAGCATTCCTCGACCGGCTCGTGCAATTGCGCATACTGAGAAAAGAGAAAATAGGAAGGAGGACGTACTACGCGTTCAGCGAAGGATCCGACTTGCGCAAGTGGCTTAGCTAGAATCGACAGCATTCACAATCCATAATCAGCGCGCAAAGAGGATTCGAGGTCCTCGACGGTGAGGGAGGGGTCCCGAGGATAGCTCAAGAGCCCTTTCACCACTTGACGCGTCCGCCTAGGCAATTTCGCCGCGCGCTCTTTCGGATACGTTCGCCTATTCGCCTTCGCCCGGGCCCTATCCTCGTCCTGCGCCTTCCAATCGCGCCAGAGAGCGCCATTCGCCAGCGCATCGAGCATGAGCGCAGCGCCTTCCGTATCGCTTTGATACGTCAAGGGAGATCCGGAAAGCTGCTCGCGCGACGCGGTGACGAACGTCGAGACGCGCGGTCGCCATGACGCGTCAGGCTCGCTCACGAAATCATAATCGCAGACACGCACATCGTCGGGACCGACCAGCACGTTTCCCAGGCTATTGTCGACGAACATGAGGCCTTGCGCATGCAACACTCCAAGCATAGCGCAATACGCCACCATGGATCGCCCGATCGTCGAAGGCGTCAGTGCCCCGGCGGTGAGCAGTTCGGTCAACGATCGCCCATCGAAACGTTTGGCGGCGTACCAATTGAGCGAACTGAAACCGGTCGTGACAAGGGGGACGAACGGCGGGTCGGAGAGCAACGCTTTGCGTTGTTCGACATTATGGATGATACTGCTTTGACTACAGAGCATATCCGTGTCGAATATTCCTGCTTTCTCTCGTGGATGGAAAACTTTGAGCGCGAGCGGCGTGCCGTCCTTGCCGGCCGCCTCATACACGGTCGCGAACCCGCCGGAACCGATCACTGTCGTGCTTGGAATAATATCATCGCGCAACCCCCAACGACCCCATAGCACTGCACGATCGAAATCGTCGAAATACGGCTGCAATTCATGCGGCGGCAACGCGCGACGTTCATGCTCGTCCATCGCCGCAAGCTTGAGCGACTGCGCCGCGTTACGATCGAAGCGATCCACCGCTAGCCGATACTGCGGAGAATCCGTTCCTCCCATCAACGTCGCGAGCTCAGTAAAAAATTCCCTTGTCTGAGCGAGATACGAGCCCATCGCCTCGACGGTTTGGCGTTCATCGCGAAACGCATCGACGATCGCTATGCCTTTTGGCACGGACTCCTGACCGGAGCTGAAGATCTCAAGCAACCGCTCCGCCTCCGTGCGGCGAGCGGCATGGTCGGCGATGCCTTGCAATTTCTCGAGGATGAAACGCACGACGACAGGATCCCGAAGCGAAAAATAAAGCTATCGCTTCTTCTTCGCGGCCTTCTTTGGAGCGGAACGCTTCGGAGCTTTCGCTTTCGCGGCCGGCTTCTTCTTCGCGACACCCTTAGGCCGTGCTGTCTTCGCGGCCGCTTTCGCCGCGGCCTTCACTTTACCAGCAGCTTCTTTCTCCTGTGCTAAACGCAATTCGCGATTGTACTTCGGATCGTACTGGAACGGCGCGCGCAAGATAGGGTTCGGTCCCTTCGGGATCTGGATCTTGTACTTCTTCGGACGCGGAGCGCGCTTTCGCGGCGGCGCGTGGACCGGGCGTACTTTCAGAGGTTGGCGAACGGGCGGGTGCGCGGTCGCGCCAGCGGACTTCGGCAAGTACTCCTCTTCCGGTTCGTCATCGATCTCGTCGTGCGCATCGCCCCATGCAGGCGGTTTCGAACCGTTCATATCCTGATCCTGCAGGTTCACCGCGGTGTGGCCTTCGATGATGGCGCGCACGTGCGCGAGGAACTCACGCTCGAACAGATAGTAGTTCGTGATGATGTCGATATTCACTATCTCCTCGCGGCCTTCGATGATCGTCTTCATCGTGACATGGCGGCGGTACTCATTCTCACGCTCGACGTTGCGTGCGCGTAAAAGCTTACGAAGCAACAGATACAGATCGACATTGTCGACGATAAGCGTATCTTGTGAATAGATGCTGCGCACGAGGTCCGCGCGCTCGATCGCCGACTCTGGCTCGCTGATGACCTTGCCTTCCGTGGTCGCTTTGGCGATAAGCGAATCCATCAGGAGAGAGTACGCGTCGACCATGCGGCCCAGGACGTTGATGATGACATCGACGGTTCGCGTATACTTCAACGAGACGTAGATGAGATGATCGACACGCTTGACTTCCTCGAGCGCTTCCGTGAGTTTTTCTATCGCCATTTTTCCCTTCACCTTCCGAGCGCGATATGCGCGTTGGCCTCATGCACGAACAGTTTCGTGACCGCGAGATCGCGAGCGGCCGACGACGCATCGAGCGTGGTCAGTTTCTCGAAATCCTTGCCCGCGATCACGCGCGTGTCGCCGCGTGTGAACACCACAGGCGCGTCCCCGTGGCTATCCAGTAATCGCGTCAAGCGGTCGTGCACCGCTTGCGCATCTTTCGCGTGCGGCAATCGCGATGCGGCATCGAACGCATGCGACGCATCCGCGTCCGCCATGCCCTGCGATACTGCCATCGCCTGCGCCGCGCTCCCGAGCGCACGTACCTCGTGACCCACCACACTCACGAGCGCCTTCGGGTCGCGCGTGAGCGGATAGACCGCAGAAAGCACATGGTCAGCAGCTTGTACTTCCCGGTTCGCGTCAGAAAGAAGCGAAACGGGGGAGAGCGCGATCATCTCATCGCAGCGCGAGACGGGGATTTATAAGCGTTGCTCCCTCTTAGCCGTCGAGGGGCGAAAGGGATGGTGTTTTATAAGACATCGTAGGTTCCGGTCACCACAATGACAGCGCAGAAAATATCTATCATCGCAGTCACGGACGCCGGGTGCGAGAAAGCATGCGCAGAGGAATGCGCACGCCTGCTCGATGTGAAGTCGGCCGCAGTCCACGTATCGGAGCAGATCGTGCAATTTGAGTGCACGTGGCGGGAAGCGGTAGAGCTCGCATACCACGTCCAGACCGCGCTTCGCATCCTCGTGCGCATCGCGCCGACCGTCGCGACCATCGAAGAATTGACGGAGAAACCGTTTGAGAAGGAACTCCTCGCACCCATGCTTCCTGATGGCGGCACATTCAAGGCGGAATGCGAACTGTTCGACCCATCGCTTATGCCCCAAGAGGTTATCGAAGGCATCGGCGAATGGATCTTCACGGCTGGCGTTCCCGTCAGTTTATCCAAACCGGATCTCGTCATCGTCGGCGTCGCGACATCGGAAGGCATCGATGTCGGTGTCGATATCGTCGGATGGCCGCTGTGGAAGCGCGATTGGCGCGTCATGCTCTCCAGCCGCAGCATCAAAGGGACGATCGCGGCGAGCGTCGCAGTCTATGCGGGGCTTCTTCAGAAGCACACGGTGCTCGATCCGTTCGGTGATGATGGGTCGCTCGCTATCGAAGCGACGATGCTCCTCACGGGCGCGAGCCCACGACGCCACGCGCGACAGTTCTCATTCACCAAATTCCCCATACTCAAAGACTTGGGATGGAACGCATTGAAGGTGAAACTCGACAAGGATATCGACGAAGATATCTCCGTCACGGCATTTAGTGACACGTTACGCGATACGAAAGCGGTCCGCACGAACGCGAAACTCGCGGGCGTCGACAAGTTCCTGCACAGCACGAAAGTGGGCATGGATTGGGCAGATATGAAAGCGGGAGAAGAAACAATTGACCGCATCATCACCGCGCCTATCGCGAGCGGTAAGGTCATCAATCCTGCGCGTGCAGCGAAACTCGCCGATCAGCTCTTTTGGCAAGGTGAATTCATCCTCAAGAAGAGCGGCACCATCACCTGCATCACGGAAAAACCCGAAGAGCTCGCCGTCGCTGCCGAAGAGCACGGCTTCACCCCGGGCGATCGTCATGATGTACGGATGGGTCAGCGAGCATTGACCATTGTGACTTACAAGAAAGGGCCAAAGAAAAAGAAGTGAGGTGGACGTTATGGCAGGATGCGATCTTTGTGGCAAGGAACCGACGATCGGTATCGTCGAGCTCGAAGGGGCTCGCATGAACGTCTGCGCAGCCTGCTCAACGTATGGAAAGGAGATCAGCAGATCCGACAGGCCCAAAGGACCCGATCCGTGGACCATCCGTCGAGCGCGCGCACCCATCTCAAGCGCGAGACCAGAAGCAGAAGTGCGTCCTGACCTTCCACGGATCCTCCGCAAGGCACGAGAGAAAGCGAAAGCGACGCAAGAGGAGTTCGCGAATAAGCTCGGCGTGAAGCTCTCGCAATACCACCAGTACGAATCCGGCGCCGCACTGCCGGACATCGAGACCGCGAAACGTCTCGGACGCGCATTAGGAGAGCATCTCGTCGGACTTATGCCACAAGGCGATAGCGAAGGTCCTGCTTCTGCACCGGCGTCAGGCCCGCTTACCGTCGGCGATCTCCTCAAGAATCCGAAGAAGCGGCGCTGATAGCACCAACCGTGGGGTGCGATTGGCGACTGATGTAGTACCATAGCGTCACATCTTCATCGCTCGTTATCGTCACGAAGCGTTCCGTGTTCGGTAGGATGAACAGCATCCCTTCATCCGATCTGCTAAACAGCTCTGTGCGCATCTCCCGCGTGATAAGGATGAAGGAGGTGTCGGTGCTCTCAAGCAATGCATACATCGCATTGGCGTCGCGCGTCAGGAACGCAGCGCGCACCAACTCAGGATCGGCATCTTGCGACAGTGTCGCTCGCCTACCGGAGAAATACGTGACGAGTGGTGCAATCTCAGGGTCCGTCAGTACACCCCCGGGTCTACGCTGCTCGCCGATGTATGAGAGCACTTCCACAAGGCGCGAACTGGGCTGCTCAAGGGAAACATTGCGCACCGCAGTAATGATCAGGAATCCTGCCGCGCACCAGACGAGCACGATCAGGAGTTGACGCAGCGGATCGAGTTCCCATTTCTCCCGCACGAGCCGTAGCACACCTCGCGAAGCGAGGACGGCGATAACGATCGATGCGGCGAGACGCGCACCAGGGAAGATGATGGCAATGGCGACAGCGGAGAGCAACGCGAACGCGTATGGCACTGCGCGTGACGAGCGAGCGCACCCGTAGGCTGCGAGGATGAGGAAGAAGGCGCTTAAGCCGTCTTTCACACCGAACTCAAATAACACGTCGGATGATGGCATCATCGGGAAAGGCAATGACTGAAAATCACCATGCCACCCGACGAACCATGCGCCAGCAAGCAGGAGCGCTCCTGTAGCGCCGAACCCGCGCGTCATATCTTGGCGTTTGATGCTGGCGACGATGATAACCACCGCGGCGATGAGGCCGAGCACAGGATTGGTGATGACGGCACCGGCGAGCGCGAACGAAGAGAGGACTGGTTTACGATCCCAAAGTATGGCGAGCGCACACAACGCGAGCGCAGCGATGGAGGATTCATGGCGCGTCCCCACAGCGAGGAATGCGGGCGAGAGCGCAATAGCGCCCGTCGCAGCGAGTGCATCGAACGCAGGTATCGCTCGTCGTAACAGCCTATATGCTATAGCGAGCGCGAAGACGGCGAGCAATGCGGGCAGCAGCCAATCGATGCCCAACGTGGAGAAGAGCGCCAGCATCACATCGTATGGCGTCGGTGCGAACGTGGTGCCCGTCACCGGATCAACGCCTGCCGAACCGTCGGTCAGTGTTGCCGCATGCCGCAATGCGGTATAGCTCTGCGCGTCCGGCACAATCGGCGAACCAGTGATCGCGCGCAGGCCAAGCGGCGCAAGCAGGAGCAAACCAACGATAAGGAGGAGCCCGAGCAACATGGGCGCTGAGAACTTCACAGGCACTGGCTCTTTCTTCCGCCGGCGCTTCATCGCAGGACCTCGCCGCATTTGATAGTGTACAACCTCGATCTGCCGACAGCGACGGGCGCGAGGCATGAAGAGTTCCCTACCGCGAGGCCATCACGACGGTACGTACGCATCGCATCGGTAGAGAAGAGGATATGCGTGATGCCGAGTTTCTGCGCGCGGCTCGCGATCGATGATACGAAACGCGCAGTGTAGGTCGTGTCGATATCCGACACCAATTCATCACCGTTACGAACCAGGATGAAATCATCGTCCGTCAATGTCGTCCGCTGCGCGACATGCTGGAACGCTTCCGCTTCACGCAAGGTGGTGAGGACGACAGCATCACGCGGAAGCAGGGTAGCGGCTTCGCGATACTCATCAAGCTGCGCGAGCGTAGGTGCGTTCTGGAGCTGCTCGTTCGCGTTCGCGAGCGCGGGAAGGATGGCCGTCATGAGGAAGAGAAGGAAGAGAAGAACGCCAAGCGGGTAG
>CAZIKW010000047.1:0-11640 GCA_964540015.1 uncultured Methanosarcinales archaeon
CACGCCTGATGGCACCGTTGATTCGCCTGCGGTCGCTTCCGTCGCAGGATTCTACACGGTCGGTCCGCGCACGCTTGCGGCAAACCTCTACCCGCTGCAACGCGCGACATCGATCACGAGCGGCGCGACTGCGCTTGGCGGCACGGAAAGCGCTATCGGTTCCCCTGCGACGATCGACGAGGATACGGAAGGGAACACCGACGGCGAAGAAGGGCAGCAAGAAGTCCCCTACGACCTCAGCACGCTCATGCTTATCGCGGGTCTCATTCTCCTGGGCATCGAAATCGTCTACGTGAAATTACGAGGTGATTTCTGATGGTCGAGTGGTACGAACCCATCCTCGAATTCACCCGCTCTGCTGCGAGCAACTTCCAGCATCCGCAATGGTTGTGGGGCATTCCCATCGCGTTCGTCTTGCTTCTGCTCATCATCCGCTGGTCACCGGTGCGTGTCTCGTACGACGAGGATGCCGCACGTCGACTGCGTCGCATGCGTGCGGTCGTCTTCCTTTTGCGTTTCGTCGCGGTCACGCTCGTGCTTATCGCGCTTGCGACACCGGTCACGACTATCACCAAAGAGAGCGCGGGCGACCCGCATGCGCTGATCCTGATCGATAAGAGCGGGAGCATGGATGCGTATGACCTGTCGACCGTCCCCTATCTGGTAGAGAAGATCGGTGATCAGCTCCCGACGACCGTGTCGGAATTCGGCTCCGACACGCAAAGCCCCATCGGTGACGCAGCACTCGGGCATCCTGAACATATCCTTATCATCTCCGACGGCAACGCGAACACGGGTGTCGATATCCGTGACGTCGCACAGATCGCGCGCGGCAATAACGTGAGTCTCAACGCGATCGATCTCAACCCGGTGACAGAAGACGCCGCCGTCGTCATCGATGCGCCCGCGCAGATCCCGCTCGGCTTCCCGGCCGGCATCGTCGTGCAGGTCACCTCCACATCGCAGCAGCCAGTGCCGCTCACCGTATCGATCGATGGCCAGCAAGTGTACAGCGGTACGGTGTATGGCACGGTGCCTCTCGATCCCACGCTCCCGACCGGTTATCACCGTGTCGAGGCGCGCATCGGGCAAGGCGGTACGCACGCGGGCAACGATGCACACTTCCGCGTGATCGAAGTGCTTGAGAAGCCGAAGATCTTGGTCTTGACGAAGGGCGCGGGTCCGCTTGAAGCGGCGCTGGGCAAGAGTTTCGATGCGACCGTGGTCACGTCCATGCCTGCCGATCTCTCGCCGTACACGGCTGTGGTCGTCAACGATGTGCACGCCTCGCGTATCGGGAGCGCGACGAAACTCGCGGAATTCCTCAAAGATGAGGATGGTGGCGCGTACGGAAACGGACTGGTCGTTATCGGCGGATTCAACAGCTATGATCGTGGCGCATACGGAAACAGCCAGCTCGAATCGCTCTTACCCGTCAAGGTCGGTAAGGCCAAGCGCAACTTAGGCGATAACAACCTCGTGTTCGTCATCCAGATCTCCGGTTCCACCGGTGGCACACGCTATGTGAGCGGTCCTGATGGGAACCCGGTCGCGGTGGTCGATGATATCTCTACGCTCGACGTCATCAAGGCCCAATCCGTCAGCGCGATCAATAGTCTCAATCTCCGTAACAACGTTGGTGTCGTCGTTTTCGGTGTCAGCACCGCAGGTCAGAGTTTCGATAATCCCCAAGATGCGCTTGAAGCGAGCGTCGTACGCCTCGCAGATGTGAAGACGCTCGCATCCAACAAGCAAGATATCATCAGCACGGAAAAAGGGATTCCCGCATTGCGTGGCGGCGGAACGACCGCGCCGGCGATCGCGCTTGAGGAAGCGATCCAGATGCTCCAGACGAAGACGGGCGGTAAGACGATCATCTTCCTCAGTAACGGCCGTTTCTCTGCAGGTTTAGGGGATACGGGCGCAGGCGCGAAAGCGGATGTGGAGGCGAAGCTCCAGAAGGCTCGTCGCCTCGGTATCGGCGTGCACATGATCGGTGTGGGTTCGACCGATACTGATCCTGCGCAATTCGCGAAGAAGGTCGATGAAGGATTCATGGTTGCAGCCGCAGAGCGTTCTGACGGTCTCTATGATCGCGCGACGTCGCTCGCTCGCCTCACGGTCAACTACGGAGATCCGGATGAGAAGGGCTTCGGTGAAGACTTCTCGCTCGTCACGATGAGCTTGACGCACTTCATCACGCGTGGATTGGAGCTTGATGCGGTCCTCAACGGCTACAATGAGGTCGCACCGAAGGATGGCTCACGCATGCTCGTCGCGACAGATGGCGGACAGCCTGCCTTAGTGACGTGGAACTACTTCAACGGTCGCGTCGCGTCGCTTACGACCTTTACCGCGTCAGGCCTTGGTCCATTGCTCTCCGGCAAGAACAGCGACCTCGTGCGTAACACGGTACTGTGGGCCATAGGCGATCCATCACGTAAGGCCGATGTGGTCATCCGCGTGCCGACCGCGACCGTGAATGAGAAATCGGAGATCACGTTCGTGAGAAGGGACCCGATCGGCGGCAGCTGCGCGGAGACGCCACCGCTGCAGGCGAGCATCGCGATCCTCAACGGCGCTCGAGCGGTGATTCGTACGTGTTCTCGTTCACCCCCACGCAAATCGGCTTCGGGACGGCGTGCGGCGTGTCGTACGCGGTGAACGAGCAAAGCGAGCGCTGGCGCGTGGGAGAGTCAGCATCGCTTGCCGAAGCGGTGCGCATGACGGGGGGCGATGTGTTCACGTTCGACCAGGTCGACGCTATCGTAGAACGCATCCGTACTGTCAGCACGCGCGTGACGGTCGAGCGCACCGAACTGCGCAATCCGTTCGTGGCGCTCGCGGTTCTCGTTTTCCTGCTGGAAATATTCATAAGGCGCCTCACCAAGGTGAGCGGTTAAGGAGAGTTGAGGATCTATGGCGACGTATATGGGACGGAATGTGAACTTGGCGCTCCTGGTGATCATCATCGGGGTTATCGTAGCGCTTGTCGGAACGACCGTGTTCTTCCAGCGCGTGCTTGAGAACAAGACGGATGCGTACGAGGACAAGGCGATGACGCTCGGCAGCTGCCAGATAGCGCTCGCGAACTATCAGGAATCGGCCTCTGAATTCCAGCAACAGGCGAATCAGTCCGCGCAGGATGTGCGCCGCTACGATGACTTGTACGCGCAGAAAGTGGCTGAATTGAACGATGCGCAAGTGCAGCTCGCGGATACCGACCGCCAGCGAGCGTTCGAGAAACTGCAGAAGGAACGCTTCCAGCAATCGTATGAGCAAGCTCTCGCGACGAGCAGGGCGCAGAACCAGACCATCACGAGTCTCAAGAACAAGATCAGCGACCTCGAGGATGAACTCGACGCGTGTCAGTGATACCTATGCAACCGATCAGAAGCATGTTTGGCGAGGTCCAGTTCGAGCTGGTGAAGATCATCCTCCTGAACGTGTTCTTATCGACGGTCATCTTTTTCCTTATCGCTGACTTGGTAGCGCTCGTGTTTGGCATGAAGTTGTGGTATATTGTGCTCGCGGCGGCAGTGTATTTCGTCATCGTCCTTGTTTCCGAATTGCGCAAGATCAGCGTGCGTGTGGTCGAGGATCGCAATCCCGAGATGCGTGAGCTTTTGCGTACGGCCAAAGACAATCAGGATCAAGATACGCTCATGGCGCATGCGCTATTCGCGGAAGTGCTCGATAAGATGCGCAAGGTATCGAGTGGTACGTTCTTGGATTTCCGCAAGCTGATGCTGAAGATCAGCGCGGTCTTTATCCTCAGCATCGTGTTGGTGTCCTTGGCGTTCTTTGACGTGAACATCCAGCGCTTCGAGGACCCGCTCAAAGCACCGCTTGCGGCACTGGGGCGCGCATTGGGCTTCAGCTCCGCAGGAGCAGGCGATGACGCAGGGGCGGCCGGTGACGCGGGCGATATCTTCGGCGAGGGGCGCATGGCGAACCTCGGCGATGATGCGCTTATCGCTACCGTGAAACCCGGCCTTGATAATCCCGATTTTTCCCAGATCGACCCATCGAACCCGTCCGCGGATCCATTGAAGGATCTGGGTGGCGAGGACGCAGGATTTAACGACGGCGGACCCGGGTCTGCTGGAAACGGCCTTGACGAGCGCGATCTGCAGCGCAGCTATGAGTATGCGAAGCAGACGCAGGGCTCGGGCTAAGAAAGCTTTAAAACATATACGACGGAGGAACTGATCATTATGGCATCCCCAAGCGCAGACGCGGTCAAGAACATCGATAAGCTCAAAGCGACATTCACCAACATCAAAGCAGAGCTCGGCAAGAAGGTCATCGGCCAAGACGAGGTCGTGGACCAATTGCTCATCGCTATTTTGACGGATTCGAATGCTCTGTTGGAATCCTTCCCTGGTTTGGGAAAGACGACGACGATCAAGGCATTGGCTGAAGTCATGAACCTGAAGTTCAGCCGTGTCCAGGGTACGCCTGACCTCATGCCCTCCGATGTGACGGGTACCTATGTGATTGAGGAGAAGGACGGCAAGAAGGTCTTCAAGTTCCAGCGCGGTCCGATCTTCGCGAACATCGTCTTGATGGATGAGATCAACCGTGCGACGCCAAAGACGCAAGCTTCGTTACTTGAGGCAATGCAGGAAAAGCAAGTCACGATGGGCAACCAGACGTTTGAGTTGGAAAGGCCGTTCTTCGTCTTGGCAACGCAGAATCCCATCGACCAGGAAGGAACGTATCCGTTGCCGGAAGCGCAGATGGACCGATTCTTGCTCAAGATCATGCTGGACTACCCGACGATCGATCAGGAAGTCACGATCGTGGACCAGTACACGCGACCGCAGGAGAACGAGGCGTTGCAGCAGCTGCTGTCGGCTGAGTCGTTGCTCTTATTGCAAAAATTGACGCGTCAGGTGCCTATTGCGAACGACATCAAGCGCTACGCAGTTGAGCTAGTGGCAAAAACGCGTAAATCGCCCGAGTTGATTGAGTACGGAGCATCGCCTCGTGCGTCGTTGGGCCTGGTCTTAGCTGCGAAAGCACGTGCGTTGATGGACGGACGCAAGTTCGTGTCGGTCGAAGACATCAAGGCGGTTGCATTGCCGATCTTGCGCCATCGTATTGTCTTGTCGTTCCAGGCGGAGCGCGCAGGGAAGACGACTGACGATGTCATCAAGGAATTGGTGAAGTAGGGGTTGTGTAATGACTCCGACCCTATTCGGGCGGCGATTTGCATCTGAGGCTAACCTATGCTGATTACCAATATGAAGAAAGGCGTTGGCGACCTCGTGCTCGCTATCGTCGGCTCGGTCGTTGGCTTCTTTCTCTTCACGTACGGCGGTTTGACGGGGAAGATGCTCTTCATCGTGCTTGGCGGCATCGTCTGGGCGATAGCGCTTATCTTCCTCGTGCAGAGCGCTCGGTTGCTCTTGCTCAAAGGGAAGCGGGGGAAACCATGATTGATGCGAGTAACGGTATCTCGTTGTTTCGTCGATGGTTAGTGATCCTTGGGCTGGTGTTGGGCTTCTTAGTTTATGATGAGAAATCAGGCCTCGTATTCTGGCTTGCGGTCTTTGGCGGTTTGGTCATGGTGTGGTCGATAGTGGGGGCGATCCTTCTTGGCGTGTTGCGTGCTGATGTGACGCGTTTGCGCATGATCTTTTTGGCGAGCATTGTAGTTTTTCTCACCTTTGCTATGGTTCATCATCTCTCCACTCACTGACTCGATTATCCCCTGGCTTTCGATACCGTTCGTCCTGATACTGAGCGCTGTCTACTTCATCGCGAGCGAAACTCCTGAGTGTCGTGTGAGCCCAACGGGCTCCCGCCTGTTGTTGGCGTACCGCGTAGCGCTGCTTTTGGACTTGCTGCCGGTGATGGGAGGGTTGGGTGTTATCGGCTTGCTCATTGGTGCTTGGCTCTTCATGGGCGGGGGCTCTGCGCTTTTGCTGATTCTTCTCATTGGATGTTTCCTCGCGATTGCCGGCCTACTGCTTTGGGTATTCAAGCGTTCTTGGAGTGCGACCGGGCGGTTTGCGCAGATACCTTTCCTCTTGAGTATTCCCGCGTTGTTTGCCGTCTATATGTACGTGTTTCTCACCACGCACACCTATCAATTTTTGATGCTCACGACGTTAGGTGGGGGAATGGTTTTCGGCTTCCTCGCTTGCTTGTTCTTGCTTGATCCCGCCGGTACGTCATTGTTCGCCCGCAATACTGATAAACCCGTGATTGGGGGGAAGAAGTAAGATGGATGAGAAGACCGCGCGGGGGGTGGTGCGGGCTTACTGTGTGACTATATTGGCGATATTCGTGTCGTGTGTGGCGTTGATAGCTCTCCAGACGTGGTACAATGGGTTGAGTGCGTGGAATTTCATGACTCCTGTGATTTTTGGAGGGCTTTTTCACACCGGTCAGGCTTTGCTAAAGTGGTCTTTCATTTTTGATCTTGTCCTTGTTCCGGCGGTTATCGGATGTGGTTTTGCCTTCTTTCTGAAATCAAGAAAATCAGTGGTTTTTTCGTTTGGGATTACCACAGTGCTGTTTGTGGTACTCTCAATACTGGTTATCCCCCAGTCATTTAAGGTAACCACTCTCGGTCTTTCAGTGTGGTCTCTGTTCGGTATTTACCTCTTCGGTTTCAACAAAGATGTCAAGGCGCTTTTCACCCAGAATGCTGATAAACCCGTGATCGGGGGGAAGATGTAAGATGGAAGCGAAGACAACGGCTTGGTTGGCGCGCGCATACCTCTATGTATCCGGGAGTATTTTCTTGATCATTGGATTGTACCTGCTTTTGCCCGCGATCGGTTCCTTGCAAAGCCCTCAGAGTGGCGAATTCTCTGGTGCGACTATGAATCAAGGATGGTTCCTCATCCCGGTGGTTGCTTTACTTCTCATCGCGAGTTATGCGGCGTTCCTGCGTCATCGGTGGATGTCGGTGGCGATGACCCTTGCATGGCTGAGCATCGGCTTTGCGTTGGGTTTCATCGCACTCTTTGGGGGCCCCATTGCCGTCGCCGCCGTCATCATCTTTACCATTGCCATGATTCTGATCGCGTGGTCGCCACCGGTCAAGACGCTGGCCGGGGGGAAGGCGTAAGATGGACGATTGGACTGCGAAAAAGATTGTACAGGGGATTGGCGTCTCCCTCATGCTTCCTGCCGTATTCTCCGCCGTCATGTTGTTCCTCTCAGGGGTTGTGCTCCGCGACTGCGGATATTATGATGTGGTTTGCGGCATGTTATTTTTGCTATTACTGCCTTCTTTGCTCGCGCTCCATGCGGGGTGGCGGCTGATGAGATTTTCCAGCTGGAAGTATGGGTTAATAGCTACCATCACCTGTTTTCTCGTTCCCTTCTCCCTCCTGTTGACGTTGCTGTATGAACAAGAGTCTAATATCGCGGACGTCCAAGTACAGATTTTGATCCTCGCTACTCTGGTCTTCGCCACTGGAACGATCTTCCTCTTTACCGCACCCGTCAAGGCCCTCTTCACCCAGAACGCTGATAAACCCGTGATCGGGGGGAAGGCGTAAGATGGCTGAGAAAACACAATCCAGTCAGAAAACGCCGTTCATAGAGCTTGAGCGTTCAGCGTTAGTCTTGGCGCGAGCAATGTTTCCCATCAAGTCAGTTCCCTTTGTCATGATCTTGGTCTTCCTATTCGCCAATTTTCAGGAAGGATCGCTGGTGACCACCGCCTCTGGAGGAGTCTCGATACTCTTCACAGCGCTCATTTTCGTGTGGTGCGGGGTTTTGCTGCGTGCGGAATGGGATTTTACCAAAAAACTGCTGTTTGAGGATCCGCGCGCGCCGTTCTCATGGAATGATCTGAAAGGTTTTCTCCGCGGAATGGGTCTTTTGATGTTTGTTCCAACGATTACGGTGTTTGTGTTCATGATTGCTGGTTGGATTCCCAAAACCCTGAGTTCGTCAGGCAGCGGTTTTGTCATAGCGTTCACGGCGCCGTTCGCGGTCGTCTACTATATCGCGTGGGCATATACGCGCTGGCGTGAGCGGAGCTCTGTCTAACAATGGTCCTCGAACCCGATTTCATCAAGGCGCTTGACCGCTTGAAGCTCATCCTCAAGAAGCGCGTCTACGCCGACCGTCAAGGTGCGCATCACGCGTCCCAAGGCGGAGACAGCCTCATCTTCCGCGATTACAAGGCGTACGCGCCAGGAGATGACTTCCGCCGTATCGATTGGAAAATCTACGCCCGAACGGACAAATTCTACATCCGACGGTTCGAAGCGGAACGCAACATGACCGTCCATATCCTGGTCGATTCCAGCGCTTCCATGCAGTTCGGCTCGAAAATCAACGGCAAGATGCGTACCAAGTTCGAGTACGGCGCGATGATGGGCATGGGTTTCGCCTACTTAGCCATCCAGAACAACGAAAAATTCAACCTCAACACCTTTACCGAGCACGTCACCGCGTTCAAACCGAGGAAAGGTCCAAGGAACTTAGCATACCTCTTCGACTACCTCGGTGCTATCAAGGTGGAAGGAAAGAGCAATTTCCTCCAGTCTATGGACGAATACCGTAAAAGAATCACGTCGAAGTCCCTTATCGTCTTCGTTTCCGACTTCCTGTACGACCTCGCTGAGGTGGAAGAGGTCCTTGGACGCTACAAAAAGAGCCAAGTCTATGTCATCCAGGTGCTCGATCCGCAAGAAAAGGACCTCCAACTCCAAGGAGATGTCATCCTTGAAGACTCGGAAACCGAACAAAAGATGCGCACCTTCGTATCCAATCGCCTCCGAAGCACGTATCAGGATCGATTAACGGAGCATATCGCGGCGCTCAAGAACATCTGCGATCGCAATGGCGCGAACTTTATGAGCTTAACATCAAACACGCCGGCATTCGAAGCGTTCTATCATATGTTCCGATAGCTTTTTTCATTTCTCGACGAGAAAAATGGTGTTTTTTCCATCGTTTTTCGTCTCTTCACGTACTTCTCATCAGGGTTTCGCGAACGTTTCGCTGAAATATTTTCGTTCGCAACCGCTCAAAGCTTCGAATTCGTGGCGTAAAGTTCGTGAAAATGAAACATTTAAATACACATCTTCACGGTATTGATACTATAAAATTTACGGAGGACTCCCCATGGCAAAGAAGAAGGCAGCGAAGAAGAAGAAGCAGTAATTATAGCTCCGACTCTTCCAAGAGTTTTCTTCTCTTTTTCTCTCACATTCTCAACATTCAACTCATCTCCACTTCTCTTCGTGGTTCTCAATTGTTCTGAACGTTGAACTGCTGAAATGCTCGTGAACTTCTGTCGTCGACAAAACGATCGGTCATCTCTATGCGTCAGAAACGCGTGCTCTCTCAAGAAGAAGATGGGAAAAAAGAAAGAATCCTATCGCCTGCGCCCGCGTGGGAGGTCTTCAAGCGCCGCCAAACGCGGATCATCGGCCGCGCGCAACAGGTCGGCGCTCGACATCCTATCCGCTTGCGCTTTGATCATGCGTTTGCTGCCGCATTGCGGGCAACTGCGCGGCGCGTTCGCGAGCGATCGCTTGAATTGATAGCGGCAATCCACGCATTGGTACGTGAAAGAGCGCTCTTCGATGCGATTCAACTGCTCGCGTTCGCGTTCTACGATGCCAAGGCAGGATAAACACGCGAATCCTCGTCCGTTGGGCAGGTATCTGACCTTATCGAACGGGTAATCCTTGGTGCACCGGACACACCGCATCGAGCGGCGGGGGTCGTCGGTCAATCGAACCCTCGGCCCATCGAGGCCGAAATCATCGCTTGCGCGCTGCTTTTGAGATCATTCTGCACGCTCGTGCTGCCGCAGTATGGGCAGTGGAGGTTGGTTTTGTCCTTCGAGCTGCCGAAGCGGTAATTGCATGCGGTGCACGCGTACTTATTGCGGCCAGGCGTATCGCGCGAGCGACCGGTTGGGCCGATGGTCGACGGTTTCGTCACGTTCGCTATCGTGCGCTCGCCTGTGGGCATCGCTCGAGGCGAGCTCTTTGGCGGTAATCCTGCGCAGGTGCGACATACCATGCCGCGTTTAGAGGCATCGACTACCATATCGAGCATCCTGTTCGTCTTCTTGCACCGAGCGCACTGCATTGTCATCGTCTGCTGATCCATACTCGCACCGTCCTTGTGTCATCGCTGCCGCGATCCTAACTGAAGAGAAAGGGATCGCTTGTTGCCGCTTGTGTACGTGTTATTCCTGGAGAATGGAGTATTTATACGTTGTGGACAAAGTCGGAGAATTTGTTTTCCGTGGCGTCAGAAGACCGATATCCGACCACGCGAATGCTTTTATTGGGCAGCGTTCGCGTCCCTATCCCGGTGATGCACGAATGACTGGGAAAATTCTCGATGAAGAGTTCGATACGATCGATCAGTTCCTACGGGATATGGATACGCCACAAGAGCTGTATCGGATCAGCGATACGACGGGTGTGCGCTATGTCATCGTGGCGGATGATGAGCGAGATGCTTCGCGAATGGCTGTTGGCCTTGACGCGACGCTCGTGAACACCCCCTTTCAAACAGAACGCATCAAGCAGCTCCGGCCCCACCCATACTATAGTTCTCTTTATTCGAACGTGACGGTACTACGCCAAGCGGGGGTTACCGTGCATTGGCCTAACGAAGATGCAGTCCGAGACGCGGCCAAGCACTTCCTCATGGCGAGGTCTAAAGATCATCTTCCCGTACGAAAGAGCATTTTAGAGGCGGCAATAGACTACGAACCGCCGTGGAGGATCGACTGAGGAAATACCATTAAAAACCTCTTGGAACCTCCGTTTCGTATGGAACCGTTGATTCAGATAACGCTCGAAGACTACCTGCGGGAAGTCCGCGAGTGCCCTGATGGGGAACTCACGAATCGATGTGGTATCTACGATAACTGGCCGATTCTGCTCGGGGCGGATTTCGATTGTGTTATGGGGGATCTCGAAGGTTCGGGGAAGTACACCGTCGTGGAGAAGTCTTACGGCTATCAGTTGTTCAATTTCACGCGAGGAACGATACAGGTACAGGCTTGCTTCCGCGTTGGCGCGGGTCTCTTGCGTGGAGGTGATGAGGATCAGCGGCGTCAAGAAGAGGGCTACAATATGATGCTGATGCTCCACCCGTATCAGGAGCATGAGATGCCGGAGCATCAATTCCGTTGCATCGCTATTGTTGCGGAAGATTTACTCTCTTATGCGAACCAGAACGGATTTCCTTTCTGCCTCACGAACGTGACGGGATGGGATTTTCTGAAAACACCGCACCGCGTCGTCTATCATCCGTAACTGCTTGATGTGTGTATGATGGCGGTCTTTACCGTTCTCTCACACATATGAACGTACCGGGTGCTGGGTACGAAGGGTCACGTTGTTGGCGCGTGTTGTTCACACACATCATGCCGTCCGGACAGGGCGTCTGATTGTCACACGCGATGGATGCGGGGCAAGGTACGAGGTCGCACGTGCCGTCGTTCAGGCGTTGCTGTGCGGAACCATCAGGGCAGACATACAGCATGTCGTTGCACAATGGCCCGCGGGTGGCCGCATAATATCGCGCACTCACGCCGATTATCACGATGAGCACAATAATGAGGAGGTACGGCCATACGCGCATAGCATCTCGCCAAGAGTTCTATCTTTATAGGTCTTTGGTAGACTGCAA
>CAZIKW010000048.1:0-11126 GCA_964540015.1 uncultured Methanosarcinales archaeon
CGCCACACGCTACGCATCGCGTTCACATTCGATGATCGGGACAAGAGTGTCCTCGTCGGATACATCGGCAACCACCAGACGAACACGCGGACGTGAGACGATTCTCACGAATAGCTTACGCGTGATTTTTATAGTGCGAATCGCGAGAGATGGATCGTGATCCCCTTCCCCCGCACCCGTCTCGTTCCGCGCTTCCTTGTCATCATCGTCGCGCTCACGATATTCTGGTCGGTCCTGTACGGTTCTCTGCTCTGGACGGTCACAAGCGATCACATGGAGCGCACCTCAGAGCAGCAAGTGCAGCACGCGATGATCGTCTCGTACCTCACGGGTCCGGTCGGCGCGAACGATCCGCTCGAGTTCCTCACAGCAAATGAGCGAGCGCATATGCGGGACGTCAAACGGCTCTTTGACGCCGCATTCATCATCCACCTCCTGCTTCTTGGCGCCGCACTGGGCTGCGTCGGAACACTCGCGTACAGAAAACTCTGGCGCAGTATTGACGATCTGCTCTCGCGCGGCATGTGGTGGGCGGGTTGGAGCATCATCTGCGTCATGGCGCTCATCGCTATCGCTGCCGCATTGAACTTCACCGCGTTTTGGACCTTATTTCACGTCTTCCTCTTCCCGCAAGGGAACTGGATGTTCGCATACGACAGCATCCTCATCACCTTGTACCCCGCATCGTATTTCACCGGCGCGGTGTTCGGCATCGCCATACGCGCAGGCATCGTCGCGGCAATCCTCATTTTCCTCGGCGCGTTCCAAAGCAAGGCGCGAGTCGCTCAAGACGCCTTTGAAGCGCAAATGACGAAATCCACAGACCAGAAACCCCCAAAAGCCCGTCGTCGCGCAAAGGGTTAAATACCCTCACGAGCAAGAAACGGGAAAAAATCATCGGGGGTGCAGTACGTGCACAAAGGGTTGAAAATAACATTGATCGTCCTCGGCTCGATTGTAGGCGTATTCCTCCTGCTCTTCTTGTCGCTCGTCATCGCCGGAACGCAGAAGATCACGGATCCGTTCCCCAATATCGGCGTCGAGGTCATCGACGTGCCGTTCTCCGGCGAGAATGTCGATTTGACCTGGAGGGTCCACAACGAGCAGGTCGACGCGACCGGCGTCTACGTCTCATCGAGCAGCATCGCTGATTTCCCGCAGGGCGTGACGCCCGCACAAGCGGGCTATGATGACCTGATCGAAGGCACGCTCGCGGACGGCATCTACAGCGCGACCATTCCCGTGCACGGGCCCGTCGTGTACGTGCGCGTCTGGGCGGTCGAGTACCCGATCGCGCGAGGTGCCCAATGAATACGAACGCCAAAATCCTCATCACTATATTGCTGCTCGCGATTGCCGCGATCGGCCTCGCTGATCTCGCGTTCGCAGCGACACCGAAGACCTACAATGACGTGCTCGCGCTGTTCTCAAGCCCCTCGAAACTCGATGCGTCGATTCCTGACAGCGCGCGCGGCGCTTTAGGAACGCACCACTGGATGATCATCATCCAGGATGGCCCGCACGTCGAATACTATTCGATGACGACCGCGAGCGGCCATGTCGTATCGACGGGTCGCGGCAGGCGCACGACACCGGAAGTCACGGCGAAAATGATGACATCGCGTCAGACGATCGACGCCATCCTCGCGAGCGCGAACCCGGGCAAAGCGGTGATCGACGCCATCCAACGCGGCACGATCAAGATCGAATATTCGAGCGGCGCGGCCGCGTGGCGCCTCAAAGCGATGATTGGCGCTGCGAACGCAGGGCTGCTTGGTCAAGCTGAGCAAGTCAGTAATGGCAAGCCAGCTGGCGCAGTATGTCAGCACGGCGGCGAGTGCGACTCGAGCAATTGCGTCGGCGATGGAATCGGCGGTTCGACCTCGTGGACGTACCGCTGCTCGTGCGACCCGTACCGGTACACGACGACCGGCTGCAAAGCGGACTCCTCGCTCGTGCCGCGCACGAAGGAGAATGGCCAAGTATGCGCGCACGGCGGCGAGTGCCAGTCGGGCAACTGCGTCGGCATGGGCCAGGGCCCGCCGTGGACGTACGGCTGCTCGTGCGATCCGTTCGTGTTCAGGACGGCGTGCTAACACACGCCCCTTTTCCTTTCTTTTTCTTCGTCATCAACCGCAACATTCTTATCTACAAACCCACAAGTACGAGAAACGGTGATCCAACAATGGCATCGACCGTACCTGAACTTCTTACAACCACACACCACTATACCGAGTCCGGCTTGGACAATGTCTATCTCAAGGACTGGCCGGCAATCAAGAAAGAAGATGACGTCTTGCCATTGCTGCATAATCCGGCAGTGATGGAACGACCCATTCTCTACACGCTCATCGGGCAGAGCGAAGCATTGAATGACGCGGAAATTCAGTATCTGCGCAAGCACATAGGCTACCATACGCGAGAGCTCGCAGACATCCTCGGTGTCGAGCAACAAGACGTGTGCCGCTGGGAGAACGGGAGAGAGCAGATTCCGAAACGTGAGGATTTCCACTTGCGAATGCTCGCGTTCGCGCTCGCGGAGAACACACATCGAGATGAGCTTCGTGCGAAGATGACGCACGCACGCGAGCACTATAGTATCACGAAAGAGCGAGCGCCGATCTATCTACAGGGTGGCAACTGAAAGGTTCCTTTCTTTTTATTTTCTCGTCAATGAGGGATATAACCCTTATACATATCGGATAACCGACTCTTTTTTAAATCGCGGACGCATACCTCCTCCCTATGACCTCACACGATACGATCCTCGACGCGCTCAACTGGCGCTATGCCACGAAGAAGTTCGACACGCACAAGAAGCTCGAAGCGAAGCAAGTCGAAGACCTCCTCGAAGCGGCACGTCTCGCGCCGTCCTCGTTCGGTCTCGCGCCGTGGAAATTCGTCGTCGTGAAAGATATGGAGCTCCGCGGCCTCATCCGGGAAGCGGCGTGGAAGCAACCGCAAGTGACGGAAAGCTCACACTTGATCGTCTTCTGCGCGAAGGACGACATCACCGAAGAAGATATCGACACCTTCATCGGCCTGAATGCGGAAACGAAGGGCGTCCCTATCGATTCCCTACAGGGCTTTCGCGATATGCTGACGGGATTCCGTGCAGGCAAGAGCGAAGACGAGATCCGCACGTGGGCAGAGCGCCAGACGTACATTCCTTTGGGTATGCTGTTGCTTGCTGCAGCCGAACGCCGCATCGACGCGTGCCCAATGGAAGGGTTCGATCCCAAGAAGGTTGACGAGATTCTTGGCCTCGCTGAACTGGGTGTGCACTCGGTCGCGATGGTCGCCTTAGGACACCGCGCCACGCACGACCTCTACGCCGAAGCGCCGAAGGTCCGCGCATCACAAGATGACGTCATCGTCGATCGATAGTAAGGCAACGATTATATAGCGCCACGGCCGGGGTTCAGGTAGCGGCGATGCAGCCGCAATCGGTGAACCATTGCCCGCTGACCAATCCAACACCTTCCTCATCGCGTTTAGTGCCATCGCTTTCGTGACAATCATCGCAATCATCGGCCTGACGTGGCACGGCGATGCTGTAGCGTCCGTCGCCTCAGACGAGAATGCGCTCGGAGCGGCCGGGACCTATGCGTCCACGCGTTTCACGTGCGGCGATATCTTCGCCGGCACATCGCAAGTGAGCGGCATCTTTGAGGAAGGAATCGGTGTGCAGAACACCGTCACAGGCGTGAAACGGACTCGTATCCGTGTGGGCGAGTGCCTCTCCGGCTTGATGGTCGACGATATCGGCCCTGGCTGGTGCACATACAAGAACGGCCAGCGTCGCGGCAGCAACGGCGGCTGGGTCGCGCTACGTCGCGACCCGCAGGGTTGCTTGGGCACAGCCCATCCGCGCACCCCACGCTGGGACCCGTAGGCAGACGCCCGAACCGCCCGTCGAGAGAGATGCTAGGGCGACCCGCAACCTTTTTAAACCCCTGGCGAACCCACCACCTCTATGGCTGAAGTAACGCTCAAGAACGCAGGGTCCCTGCAGAAAGGGAACTACGTCATGATTGAAGGCGTAGCATCTGTCGTCTCAAGCGTCGACATCAGCAAGCCAGGTAAGCACGGCGCCACGAAGGCACGTGTCGAAGGCATCGGCATGATCGACGGTCGCAAGCGCCAGTGGCTTGGCCCAGCAGCCGGTACCATGGAGTGCCCGATCGTCGGCAAGAAGAACGCGCAAGTCCTCAGCGTGAACGGCACGACCGCAAACGTGATGGACATGGAGACGTTCGAAACGTACGACATGGTCATCCCGCACGAACTGCAGGAGACGGTCGTTGAAGGCTGCACAGTCTTGTACTGGCAGATTGTCGATGACAAAGTCATGAAGCAAGTAATGAAGCAGGCGTGAAACTATGGCGAAATTCCCTGAAGCGGATGCACGAATGTTCAAGGACGTCTTTGTGTGCCGCCGCTGCAAGACGAAGCGCAAGGCGCCTGTGTTGAAGGTTCTCGCGGGCAAGATCTCGTGTCGCAACTGCCTCACGAAGAAATTGCGCATTAAGAGAAAGAAGTAGTTCTCGGCTCGTCTAAGATGCAGCTGAACACCTGACATCTCGGCACGTTAAACTTGTAGATACGTAGCGCGCGCGCTAACCGAAGAACATCGGACCACGTGGCGGCGTGATGAGATGGTCAAGATCGCGCAACCCCCTCTCATGAGTCACTCGCCTTCCAGCATCGGGGACGTTTGGAGTCCCGACCGTAGCGACGAGCGATGCATACAACCGAGAGATGCGCTCATTCTGAAAACGATATTCAAAACCCGCACGCGTAATCTTGAGTATGGGCTCTTCCAAGCGAGGTTCGCCTATCACGCGGCACGAAGAATCGACCTTCCAGACCTGCGTGCGATACACCGAGATCTTGAATGCGTCTTGTAGAGGTATCGCATGCACCGGCATAACTCCTCTGAGAGCGGGAATGATCATCGAATGGTACATCGCCGTTTCTGAACCAGGAACACAGCTGCTCGATTCGTACGACCATGCAGATGCTGGAAGTGCGAACAACACCCGTTCAAAACGTCGTGCCAGTTCCACAGGGAACTCAGGCACCGGCTCGAGAGGTGTTGGGGGGATTCCTAATCCTATACCGCCGACCATACGAGAGCGTGTCAACTATCGTCTTTTGAATGTTATGGCTGTAAAAAGTCAAATCGACCAATATTCAGCACACCTTCAGACGACAGAGATAGTTGAGTATACGCGTAGAAATCTTTAAGTATACCGCAGTATACCTCGGTATACCAATGGCTGAGACCACGACGATAAAAATCCGAAAATCGACGAAAGCCGCGCTCGATCGCTACCGCGAGCACCCGGCGGAATCGTACGATCAGGTCATCCGGAAAATGACGAAAATAACGGAAGATTTCCGGTTAGAACCGAAACTCTCACGGAAAACACTCCAACAAATTGATGAAGCGCGAGCAAGAGCTGCAAACGGCGAGTTCTCCACATTAGAAGAAGTCGCGAAACGATTCGGCATTGCCTTACCACCTCGAGCTCAGCCCTCAAGCAGAGAAGTTATTCTCCGTTCTGCCCAGAGGCTTGCAAGAGCGCATGCTGCGAAAGCTGCACGACGCAGCTGAATATCCGCATCATTTTTTTCGCCGACTTCAGGGCGAGGAGACGTATCGGGTGCGTATCGGGGATTATCGCATCATCTGTGAAATCGATCATCACGAGAGAGTCATCCACGTCCGCAACATCGGCCATCGCAAGAATATCTACGACTGAATGCGGAAAAGGACCGCAAGAGTTATATTGATAAAGATATTCCCAACGCTGATCGCACACATGATGTCCGTACAATCATCGTCGGAAAATGTCATTACGCGCAGCGCTCTTCTCCATCTCGCGCAGTAGTCTCATAGCGAGGCTGCTGCTTTCGGCAATCGGATAGTACGACGTATCGTTAACGTCGTATGCTCCCTGACAACGACACTCCACCTACGAGGTGCTCTATGATCACACAAGAATCTCCTCTCTTTCCTGCCGAATTGGAAGCAATCGCGAAACGCATTGCCACCGACATCACGAGCGAAGGACTACGACTGCCGTGCTGCTCGAACGGACTCACGCCCAAGACGTGGCGTCGTGAAATCGCGGGTGAGACGCTCTACGTCAGCGTCGGTCGGGCGCTGCAGCTATCCCTTGCGGAGCGCTCCGCCCGCGGCATGCTCGCCGCGTACGAACGATATTGCACGCTACGATGGCGCAGCCGATGGAGCCGCAATACTACCCCGCAAGAGGTCGAAATCGCACGCGAGAATCTCGAAGCGGAGCGCCGAGGCATCGAGAAGCGTTGGGCAGGCATCGAGCGCACGCTCGAACCGTTGCTCGAGTCGCTTGTGCGAGACTTCAATCCGAGTGTCACGGGCATTGGCGACAACCCCGGACAATGCTATACAGGCCTGTGCCGAACGTACAACATCCGCTGAGCACTCTTCTTTTTTTCTCCTCGTTTACGAGGAGTTCGATACCATACCCCCCGTCTTTCGCGTCAAATCAAAATTCTCCTCAATAAACGCCATCACATTGGCAGGATCCTCATCCTTGGCAAAGACGATATTCGGTCCGTGCTCATCCAGATAGACCGCGTGGATGCCGCCGAACCGACCTAAGCCACGCGCAGTGTTCTCACCGCACTGATGGCTGCCGCACTCGTATTCTCGCTGTGACACTGTCGGAACGAGCGAGCCTGCGCGTTTCGGGCAATGGAAGTGCACGATGCAATCGAGTCCAGGATTACGATCGAAAATAATGCGCTGGGATTGCCCGCCAACCGACGGCCTGCTGCCATAGGCGATGACGGAATCCGGCCCGTCCGTTTCTACCCGTACGAGGCCGACGTTCGTAAGATCATTGAAGTTCGTCTTCCGACGGGACGTGAGGAACGTATGGTCGTTCACTTTGACTGCGAAATGGCCAGCGGTGACGCCCCGGAATGGCTTGTATGCGCCACGTGAGACGCAGTAGTCGACGATGGAGCGGAGATTCGCGGGTACGAGTTCTGAATTCCACGGCACCGGCTCCCCCGCGACAACGGTGCTGCGCGTGAAGGTGAGCTGCGAGCGCAGATCCGCCATTTCGACAAGACCGTGAAGCGCTTCATTACGGTCGGTCGTCACATGATAACGCGCTTCTTCTGGGGTGATGACCATGTGCGTGCCGCTCACGCGATCGTTCGCGAGCACGAGGTTGGCGCTCGATCCTTTGAGCAAATGGAGGCCCTGGAGGTATTGCTCATCGAGAGTTGCGCCGCTCGTCTGCTTGAAGCCGACGGCGAAGATATCTTTCCGCTCCCGCCGGATACGACCTAGTATTTTCTCAGCCGCCACGAGTTCAAGAGACAGTTCCGGATATTCCCGTGAACGTACACGTGGAGTATCTTTGCCGAGCGGTTTTTGCAGAGTCACACCACTCGCGTCAACAAGTCGATTCGGAAGATAATCAACCGCAGCCAGCGGCAAGAAGATCATCTTCGTGCCATAATCACCGACAAGACCGTCGACAAGCGTGCTGACATCGTCGAGCGTATCGAGCGTTCCTTGTCCACCCGATGCCATCCGCGTCAAGTGAAGCTGCACGTCCATGTTGGGGAACCGTTCCGTACACAACCGCTCCAGATCTCGGCCCGTCTTGCCGTACGCCGGGGCCGCAAGCGCGAGGTGCGCGTCGATGTAGGCGAGGGTGCCGCCGGCGATGATATGGACTTGCTTCTTTGGGATGCTCATGGGATACGCCTCCAGAGAGAAGAGCCACATCATCAAGTATAATCATTTCCTTATAATATTTATACTAGAGAAATAACACCGCAGTATGTCCGACGAGAAAGTCCATGAGCGCCGCCTCCAGCGTATCGGCCAATCCTTACTCGTCACACTGCCAAAACCCTGGGTGGACGCATTCCGCCTCCGCAAGGGCGCTACCGTACGCATGCTGGTCAGCGAGCGCGGTTCTCTGACCATCTCACCTGGTTTCGTCGAACGTGCAGCACCAAGCCCGATCGTTGTTCCGTACGACACGACATTCCAGCGCGCTTTTTTCCGCGCGTACTTCGCAGGACCGACGACGATACGTATTCGATTCCCTTCGAATACGAAAGCGATTGATCGACGAGCAGTGCATGCGTTCTTACGTCAATTCCTCAACATCCACGTCACTGAGGAGAACGCCACTCATATAGTCGTTTCGTGCTTCCGCATCGAGGACTTGGGCATCGAGACATGCCTGCGTCGTATGCATCTGTTATCCTTGAGCATGATCGATGAATCCGTTGCTGGACGCGACCGGGCAACCATCGACGATATGGAACATTCGCTCACGCAACACTACTATCTCCTTGTGTTGCTTATCAGGAGGTTCCTCACCGACGGAGAGTACACGAAGGGCGATACGATCACCCTCGTGCGCGCGATGGATATGCGCATGGTCGCGGAGAAGATCGAACGTATCGCCGATATCATCAAGAAAGCTCAACGCATAGACCGCGCCGATCTCCGAGCGTTCCGCGCCTGGTACGCGAGCGCGTTCAACGCATTCATCAACGAGCGGTTCGAGGAGGCAGCGCAACTCTCCGGTACAGCGAAGCGCGGCGAAGATTCGACGCTTGAGCGCATGCGAGAGCAAGCGCGCGGGATAGCGATGCTCGTACGCTAGCGTCGAGCGCACTTATCGAGCTCTTCCTGCCAGTACGCGCCATCGACCTTCGGACCGATCAGCACGAGCTTCGACGCGTGCGGTTCACCTTCTTTCCACGGGCGGTCGAACGTCGTCTCGATGCGCTTACCGACTTTCTGGAATACTAAGCGTAAATCCTTGGAACGATCATCGGGCGCGCTCATGTTCGCGACGCACAATATCCCTTTCGCGCGGAAGATATCGACGGGGATGGACCGCAAGAGATTCGTCGTCGCGTCCAAGCGCAGCGGCGCATCTTGCGTCACCGCTTCCGCTTTGAAGCCTGCGTGCGCGTGGTGCTCGGCGCGATCTTTTCCTTCCGCGAGCCATCGGTCGATATCGAACTTCCCTGTCGCTAAGAGAATGTCTAACGGCGCGACAGCGCGCACGGTGCGGAAGATGAACGCTCGTGGGGAGATCTCATGTATCTTGCGCTCAACAGCGAGGATGCGCTCTTCATCGACGGTATCCGTCTTGTTCAGGATCACGACATCGGCTGCGGCAATCTGCTCGGATGTCGTTTCGCTCTCGGAAAGCGATACCAGCAAATGTTCTGCATCCGCGACCGCGATAATGCCGTCGAGTTTCGCCTGATTACGCACTTCTGGAATGTCGGATGATAAGAACGTGTTCGCGACCGGTCCCGGCTCCGCCATGCCGCTCGTCTCGATGAGGATATACTCCACCTTGCGCGCCAACGTCGAACGCACCGCTTCCACCAGATCCCCGCGCACGGTGCAGCAGACGCAACCATTGGGCAGCTCGATGATATCCTCATCGCTCGTCTCGATCAAGTCACCGTCGATGCCGACGTCCCCGAACTCGTTCACGATCACGCCGATACGTAGTCCGTGGTGTTCGGTCAGGATGCGATTAAGCAACGTCGTTTTCCCCGAACCTAATGCGCCCGTCACGATAGAGACGGGGACGCGTTTAGCGATAAGCGAGTTCATCAAGCGCCCTCAGTGCATACTGCTTGATGCGCGGCGCGAGCACCATCGTCTCGAGATCCTCTTTCGTGCACCATTTGCACCCATCACTCTTTTCATCTTCAGACAAAATGAGGTGATCGGTCTCGCTACGGGCGAAATAGATGAGCGTGACATGCTCGTGCGTCGCGTTGATGCGGTGGCGATTCAAGCCGACTGGCGGGATAAGATCCTTCTCGTGCTCGTCAGGCTGCGACGGTATCGATCCGTACAGCTCGACATCGAGGCCCACTTCCTCGCGCACTTCGCGCACGGCAGCCTCATTGGGATCCTCATCGAGCTCGATGTGCCCGCCTACGCTCAACCATTTCTTGTACTTGTCATGCATACGCAAGAGGACCCGGTCCTGATACACGACGAACACTTCGACCGTGAAATCGATCTTCTCATGGATGTGCGCCATATAAAGGAGAACTGCAGCGCGACTTTTAACCCTGTCGGTCTTGTACCGACGGAGAAGGCTATTTTTGAGACGAAGGTTTTATGAAGCATTGCCGACGTCCAAACTCCTATGCCGAACACCTCCATCATCGCCCGCATAAGCGATTCAGAACGCGTCAAGCGTAACGTGAAGCGCGAGAATGGCAAGGGCGAGCGCTATGAGCGTCGTACCGAGACGTGGTTCGCGACCAATCGCGGCCACCTCGTGTTGCGCGAGAGCGACATGCGCCACGAGTTCGCAGCCATCAGCGCCGAAGGAAAAGAGCACTCCGTACGCCACAAGCCGGACAACCCGCGCGCGCTCAAAGAGGTCCTCCTCGCAGGATTAGGCGTTCCGCTGATTGTCGATATGCGACGCGAGACATGGCACCTCGTCGGGGTCGACGCGCACTTCGATGATGTCGAAGGCCTCGGTTCGTTCGTTGAGCTCGAAGCCATCGATCAAGGCGATGAGAGCGATGACGATCTGCGCAAGCGCTGTTATGCGATGCTCCACCTCTTAGGCATCCCGGAAAGCGACCTTATCGATGGCCGATACGCTGACCTTCTGCGCTAAATCATTCTCAGGCACGGTCTGGGTCGCCGACGAGAATCGCACAGAACTCTTCATACGTGGTCTCTTCTTTCGGAACACATGAGAGGTACTTGGCAGCGTTATGCAAATCGAGGATAAGGACACTATCGCTATCTATGAAATTCTGGAGATCTAAGAACGCCTGTTCTTTCTCTATGCCTGCACGCGCAGCATAGCTGTCGGTAAGTTCACGCAGGTGTCGCTCGTAAGGGGAGGTGATCTGATCCTCTAAACCCCCGGATCTCGTCACGCGGTCCACATCCTGAGACATGCTTCTTGGGGTGAAGGAGCCGTATAAGAACATTTCCGAAACCGGATATCAACAAGCAAAGAATATCACGGTCCTTTCTTGCCCAGCACCTTTTTGCGGAAACCCATAACGGCCGCCGCCTCTCGCCGTGTGAGCAT
>CAZIKW010000049.1:0-1888 GCA_964540015.1 uncultured Methanosarcinales archaeon
TTGATGATGGTGTCGAGCGTATTCATCGGCTTCGACCTCGTCCGCGGTACGGTAAGAGCAACTCTCCTTGTTCCGCGACGCGGCTGCGCTCGGACTTCTGGAAGGTGATGTGCCCGTAGTTATCCTGACCTAGGAACCCGAGGCGTAAGTGCGCGAACCCATTGCTGTCATTGAGCTTCGGGTCGTCGACTTGACCGGGGTCTCCCATAACGATGGTCTTGGCGTTTTCCGAATGGCGGGTGATGAACGCCTTCATAGCGTGCGGTGTGGTGTTTTGCGCCTCATCGAGGACACGGATAGCGTTCTTGATGTCGCGTCCACGCATGAAGGTGAGCGGGTGGATCTCATAGGAAATCTTCCGGCCTTCTTTGATCATGTGCGCGACATGACCGGCGAACCCGGCGACGTACGGGGCTTGCTTCTCATCCGCGCTGCCCGGGAGGAAACCCATGTCCTTTTCCACCTGTACGTTTGGCGCCGTGTAGTAGACCATCTCGTATGGTGCCTGGCCGAACCACTTGTGCTGACGCTGCAAAAGCTCCCCGCTGACACGGGCGACGAGGTAGGTCTTCCCCGTTCCTGCATTCCCCGCAATCGAAACGGTCTCGACTTCAGGATCCATCATGAGCTCGACTGCCGCAAGCTGTTTCGCGCTGCGCGGGTTCATGCCGGCATAGGTGCGTTCGGAATCTTTTGCATGGAGGAAATGCTGCAACGGGAAGACGCGGGCCTCCTCAGGGACAAACCGCAATGGTTCAAGCGCGCCGCCACGATAGCGCAAGACAAGGGTCTGTTCATAGCGCTCAGGATCGCGCACGATCACGAACTCGTTTTCCAGGAGCGGGATGATCTTGCGCTTCTCATCGCTAGGTCTCGGATCAAGGATGGTTTCCGGGTCCAGTGCCTTGTCCATGAGGCGGTCCAGGAGTTGTCGGGTGAGTCCCTGGCGTTCTGCGTCATCGATGGCGAGCGAGGGTGCCGTGATGTACCGCCAGCCCGTGTACATGCGTTCAGGGCTCTGGGCAATGGCTTCTTTCTGATAGTTTTGCGCCTGAAGGCCTTCTGCGGTTGCGGTGGTGCGCGCGTTGGTGTCCTTGGACACGAAGATAACGGGTGAGTTTTTCCAGCGGTGCGCTTCGCGTTGGGCGAATCGCTGCGCTGCGCGTACGATGGTGGCATCAGGATGGTCGTAGCTCATCTTGACCAGTTCATTCAGACGCAGCTCATCGCGGTTGCCTGCCGCACGAGAGACTGCTTTATGGCGAAGCTCCGCGAGTTGGTCATATATGATGATACGGTCCTTGAGGATGACTCCTGAAGTGAGGCGCTCTCCGCTTTCGACACCAAGCTCATGGAGGCGGCGATGTACTTCGCGCGCGTCAAACGCGACGTCCCCACGCGGGCTCATCTTGAGGCGATCGAGTTCCGCCAGCACTTCACGAGGAATGACGATATAGTTCTCTTCACCGAATCCTTTGAGGGCGTCAGGGTCGCTCAAAAGGACGTTCGTGTCGAGGACGTACAGTTTTGCTTTCGGTTCTGTGTTCGTGAAGGAACTGAGAATGCGTTGGATGATGCCTTGTGCGGTGTAGGTTGCTGTTCCTTGCTGCTTGAGCTTCGCGAGCTCTTCGGTGAACAGGCTTTGTGTGGTTGAGGAGGAGCCGGCGGTCTCAGCGATGATGCGCTCGAGCGCTTCCGCTTGCGCGGGCGCTTGCGTGGCGGTCACGCGCTCGCCCTGGGAGAGCGCGACAGCGCGCGCAGCGAGACGGTCGCGCAGGCGGCCGGTCGCGTTCTCAAAGAGCTGTTTGGTGACGGGGTGGTTCCTCGTGGTGTCGCTTGCGGTAGCGAGCGTCTCATCGATGCGCTCGCGCACACGCTGATAGATGTC
>CAZIKW010000049.1:1898-10967 GCA_964540015.1 uncultured Methanosarcinales archaeon
GTTGCCGCGACTGCGGTCGCCCTGGATCATCGTGGGCAACGAGATCGGCGCGGGTCGCTGTACGCAGTCGGTCCCGGATGCCGAGGATTTCACTCGGCTGTTCGAGCGCATCACGTAATGTCGCGAACTCTTCGCTTTTACCAACAATCTCGTACAGGGTTTCGGCGCCGCGCTTATTCGTATCCACTTTGGCGTATGCTTTGAGGAATGCGGAGATGTGCGTCACGAACCGTTGGAGTTCGGCACTGCGTTCAAGGAGGCCTTTGTCGGTCGTGCCCTCCGCGAGTGCGAGGGTTTGGAGGGATTCTTCTTGTTCCTTGGCGGCCTGGAGCACTTGCGCCTTCACTGCTTCGATGAGATCAACACGCACGCGTTCTGCAAGCGCGTATGCGCCGCTCAGATTGCGCTGACTGCGCCATGACGGTGCGCCGTAGATCCCCTTCGTATCGATGCCGTACGTGCGGGCGATGAGTTCGAAACGCTCCGTTTTCGTCACAGGGGCGCCGATAATCGCTCCGATGAGCACTTCGAGCGAACCGCGTTCGCGGCGGAAGAACTCGAGTTGCGATTCGAGGTGCGCGAGCGGGGTGGTGACGGTGACGGGTGTTTTCGGCATGTTCTTTTGGGTGAGCTCGTCGAGCGCTGCACTCTCCAGATGGTTGAGCGCTGTGCGCATGATGTTGCGGCGTTGCACGCGTGGCTCGTCATGGACTTTGATGCCGTGCTGCGGGGAGTAGGTGAGGAGTTTGTCGTACTGCTCGAGTTCCGTCGCGATCATCCCTTGGAGGGAATAGTGTGTTGCGCTGGCGATGGCGGGCATCTGGTGCTTGAGTTCGAGTACTGTCGGTACGATAAGAGCGCGTATATGCTCGCGTTCTTGCGCGCTGACGCGTTTTGCGTTGCTGATGCGGTGTTGTAGTGCGGTGTATTCTTCCCCTACGTCGTGCATTGCGAGGTGTTCGAGCAAGAGATGATCTTCGGCTTCAAAGATGCTGTGCGCGTTGGCCTGAAACTGCTCCGCGCCTTCTTTGAGTGCGTTGCGCTCTTTGGCATATTCCGTGCGGACATTCTCGATAGCTCCGATGATCTGCTCGCGTACGAGCGTATGGCGGCTGCCGATGTCGCCGAGATTCTTATCGTGATCAAAACGGCTTTTGAGTTTCGTGAGTCGCTTGAAATACGGTTTGTGCGCGCGGTCTCGCTTGAGCGCTGCAATCATGCGCTGTGTGCTGTGATCGATGGTGGAGAGGTGGTCAGCAAGGTGTTCGATGATGGTGCTTTCCTTTTGCTTTGCGCTTAACGCGGCATATTGCTCATCCGTGATGCGTTCAGCAGCAGTGTAGTGCGTGAGATACGCATTCGTATGGCTCGTGATCGTTGCGGTAACGGTATCGAGATGCACATCGGCCGTATCTCCCTTTTCTACGGCGTCGGCTACTTGTCGCGCGAGCAGGGAGAGGCCTTTGAGCGCTTCGAGGTCGGCGAGCGGGCTGTCGCGATTGGGGTTGGCGGTTTGCTTCTCGAGAATGAGCCGCTGTTGTGCGATAACCTCGTCGAGCCCCATAGTCTTACTCCTTTCTGGTGGGAACGAGAAGACGCTTAAAAAGATATGGACTGGGGTTATCTCTTCTTCGCCTTCAACGGCGACTTCTTCACTTTCGGACTGATAATGCTCGAATTGCCGGACGGATCCTCAATAATCAGGGTCGCTTTCTCTTGTCCCCACATGATGCGGGTGAGTTTCTTCAGAAGATTCTTGCATTTCTTCTCCTCTTCCGCGTCTTCTGCGGCTGCTTTGAGGTGCTCGACTTGCTGCTTGATGCGCGCGAACACCCCTTCGACGTTCGTGATGTACCCGTTCGCTGCCTCCCCTGGTTCGATATCACCAACGTAGGGAATGCGTACAGTCGCGTCGCTCGATTTGATCACGCGGATCTTCATGTCCTCTTCGCCATCGATAGGCAGTTCGTACTTCGCTGGCTCGCCTGAGCCTTCGGCTTCCACATCTGCCTTGTGGTATTTGCATGTCGAGCAATCCATGCTGAAGATATGGCATACGCCAAAGAACGGGATATCACGTACCGCTTCGGTGAGGGTGAGTGTCTTTTGGTTACAGAATGCGCACATCTCGCCCTCGATCTGATCGAACCCCACGTCCTTATCCGTCGGTTCCTTGATGGAGACGTCGGGGATCTTCTCCTTGACTGGGATTGACTCATCGAGTTCTTCGACAGGAGTCTCTTCGATCATCTCCTCAGGAGCTTCTTCGGCCGCGGGTTTCTTCTTAGGCATAGCGTCGTGGGCGCTTCGGACGGGATTTAAAGGTTGCTGTGGCGCAAACGCTTATGTAGTCGCTTCCCCGGTGCGAGGCGATGTCAGATCTTGAGGATATCGTCGGTGAGGAGAAGATCTTCCGTACCGTCGATGAATATCGTCTTGGGGTCGCCGCGACCATTCTCGCACCGTGTGCGACAGGTGTCTTTGCAGGAATCTGCGAACGCTTCAGCGTCGCATTGCCCGTCTCCCCTGAAGCGATAACCTATGGAGCGCTCGCTGGCGCTGCAGGTGTGATGGGTTACTTCTTCGCTCGACGGGGAAACGAACTCGCTCGCGAGCGCGAGTTCGGACCGGTGCTCGGCAGTATCGCGACGCTGGGTGTCGGTGCCGCGGCCGCAACTGCGTACGGCGCGTTCGCATGGGTCGCGAACCAAATAGGGTACTGGGACGTGCGTATCTTCACCGCGAAATTCTAGAATTAGTCTATGTCGAACTGTCGATCTTCAACCACTGTTAAAATGCCGTCGAGACCTCGGAGCGTTTCGGCCTTTGCGGTAGTCAACTCAACTGCCAATTGATGTCGTCGGACGGAGTGGAGATAAAATATCGTGTCTGGCGCAATACCAAGTATTCTTCCTTTGAGCGCATCCAGGGGGGATTCGTGCGTTTGGTCGAGAAATGAGGCTGGATCGTAATGCACGTTATACCGAACCATGTGACTCCTTGAGCTTAGGTATTGTGGTGTATTGCAGAAAACTTGGGAAAAAAGAAGGAGGAGAGCAAAAGAGTAGTTTACTCTTCGTCGTCGAACGCGGTCGCTTTCGCGCCTGGCGTTTGTGGCGTCGCGTCGGGTGCGCGATAGATCTTCGCGAACGACGGCGTGATGACGATGTAGTCCTCGCCGAAGCCCGCGATGTCGCCTTCAACAGCGTCGCACGTCTTTTTGAGCTTGTTAATCGCGCGCTTCAATTCCACCAGGTCCTTGTCCTTCAAGGGGCGGATGTTCACGAGGCAGATGGTGTAGCCCTCACGGAGCGAATCGAGGACGGGTTTGATGTCCTGGAAGTCGCCGAGATTGAACGGGCGTACGACGACTTTCGAGCCATCGGCGGCCGCCGCTGCATCGTTGTTCAGTTCCACGTATTCATCTTCGCTTTCGACGCGATCATCGTCGTCGTAGGCGGTCTTGCGGAACCGTTTGAATTCGAAAAACCGTACCATTGTGCTCTCCCTCTGTGCGCAGGCGCTCCTGCGGTTCTCGTCTTTCGGCCCGAGGTACGTATATAAATTTTTCTGTCACCTTTCCCGAGGGGAGACAGCGTTTGGGCGGAATGTCGCCGGAAACGCGTGAATTCACACTTCATCATACGGAACGCAACGTTTAAGAAGGCCCTCGTCGTGAAGCGCGACGATGAAAGAACGCGTCACGCTGACTATCGACGAGGACTTGCTGCGGCGTATCGACGGCCGCGTCGATGGGAATGCGGTCAAGAACCGCAGCCATGCGATCGAATTGCTCTTACGGAAGGCGTTCCGCGGCACTACGCCCACGACCGCCGCCATCCTTGCCGGGGGCAAAGGCGGGCGTGGGACTCCTGAAGCGCTCGCCGATGTGAAAGGGGCGCCGATGATCCAGCACAATATCGATTTGTGCGTCCGCTTCGGCATCCGTGACATCATCCTCATCGCAGGGCCGCTCAATGAAAGATTACGATCTATCTACGGTGACGGCGAGCACCACAACGTTCGCATCACCTACCTCGACGAGAAAGAGCCATTAGGCACTGCGGGTTGCTTGCGCCTGTTGCGCGAGCGTGTCAAGGAGACGCTCATCGTACTTAACGGTGATGAGCTCAAAGATGTGAATTTGCAGCGGCTCTACGAAGCTCATCTCGAATCGGGCGCGCGTGCCACAATCGCGCTCACGACGGTTGAGGATCCCAGCAGTTACGGGGCTGCGCTCCTTGACGGTTCGCGCATCTTGCGTTTCGTCGAGAAACCGCGCAAGGAAGATGCTCCGAGCAAACTCATTAACGCCGGTCTCTATCTGCTAGAACCAGATGTGCTCGATTTGATCCCTGCTGGTTTCGCGACCCTTGAGCAAGATGTGTTCCCGAAGCTCGCGAAAGCAGGGACACTGCAAGGCTATCCGTTCGCGGGCCAATGGTTCGACATGGATGCACTTGAGCGAGCGCGCAAAGAATGGCGTGGGTTCCACGCGTAGTGCATCATATCGTATTCCTACACAGAGGTGTCTCACATGTCCAAGAAAAAATCCGATACGATCTACCAAGATCCAGCGAAACTGAAAACCAAAAAAGGAGGGTTCATCGCCTCGCACATCGTGCATAAACCATGGGGGCAAGAGGAACTCATCGTCCTCACTGATCGCTACGTCGCGAAGATCCTCACGATCAAGCCGGGCGCGAAATTGAGCGTGCAGTATCACAATCACAAGTGCGAGACGCTCTACTGCGCAAGCGGCTCAGGATGGGCGTATCTGGGGAGCAAGAGCGCACCGAAGGAGTGGAAGAAGACGTTGTACACGAAAGGGGTGATTCTGCACATCACACCTGGGACCGTCCACACGTACGAAGGGAAGACGACGCTCAAGTTGTTCGAAGTCTCCACGCCAGAAGTCTGGGATGTCGTGCGATTGCAGGACCGATACGGCCGCTCTACGCCCACGGGCGCGAAACCGATCACAGGAGGTGGATACTGATGAGCGGCGGCGAGAAAGGCAAGATCTTCCACGCGTATGATGTGCGCGGCGTGTACGGAACGGACTTGAACGAAGCGATCATGGAGAATATCGGTCGTGCTGCGGCGGTCGTACTCAAGGCGAAGACGGTGCTTGTCGGTCACGATATGCGCGAGAGCAGCATTCCGCTCCAAGCAGCGCTCGTGAAAGGACTTACTGAACAAGGTGCCGATGTCGTCGATATCGGATTGTGCTCAAGCTCCCTCTTCTACTGGGCAACGCAAAACTATCCTGCGGGCATGATGGTGACGGCGAGCCATAATCCTGCGAAGTATAACGGCTGTAAGGTATGCCGTGATGGCGCTCAACCGGTTGGTGAACTCTCGGGATTAAAAGAGATCGAACGCGTCGCGACACAAGCGCAATTCCCCATCGCATCGCACGTTGGGACTGTGACGAAAAAAGAGGTGTTCGACGAGTATATCCATTTCACGACCTCGTATCTCGAAGCGGGCAGGAAATTCCGTGTCGTGATCGATGCGGCAAACGGTATGGGTGGCTACACGTATGGCGCGCTTCTCGGTCGTCTGCCGAACGTCGAGATCATCCCGATGTATTTCGAGCTCGATGGGAATTTCCCGAATCATGAAGCGAATCCATTGAAGATCGAGACCCTTACGGATCTCAAAGCGCGTGTGGTTGCGGAGCGTGCCGATCTCGGCGTCGCGATTGACGGTGATGAGGATCGCATCGTGTTCGTCGACGAGAACGGCGAGGATCTCTCAAGCGATCTCACGACCGCACTCTTGGCGCGCCAAGTATTGCGCAAGCACCCTGGCGCAGCGATTCTCTATGACATCCGCCAGTCGCGTGTCACGCCGGAAGAGATCACCGCTGCAGGCGGGAAAGCGGTCATGACGCGTGTCGGCCATTCCTTTATCAAGATGGCGATGCGTGAGCATAATGGTGCGTGGGGCGGTGAGCTCTCGGGACATTTCTATAATCGTGAAGTGCAAAATGCGGAGTGCACGCAGCTCACATTCTTCCAGATGCTCAATCTTCTCACCGACGAGAAGAAGACGCTCTCGGAACTCGTCGCGCCGCTGCGTGCGCGGTATGCGAAGATTTCGGAGACGAACTTCACTGTACCTGACCCGAAGGGCATCATCGCAGCGCTCGACAAGGAATACGCGACGCATGAAGATGTGACGGGCGTCTCGCGCATCGACGGCGTGCGCATCGATATGCGTGAGTGGTGGTTCAACGTACGTGCGAGCAATACGGAACCGCTCTTGCGCCTGAACCTCGAGGCGAAAACCTCAACGATGCGTGACCAGAAATTCGCTGAGATGACGGCACGCATCAAAGCGTTGAGCGCAACGCACTAGAGAACTTCTTTTTTTCTCTCTACTCTTATTTGCTTTCGCTGAACGCCTTTCGGTCAAGTGAGAGCATCGCACCGACGAGTTTCGAGCGCAGAAGTGATCGGCCGCGCAGTGGCGCTTCGTACGCGATGGCGATGAAGTCGCGATCTCCCGGTCCGGCGTTCTGTCGCTCGATCGAGACGCTCACGTCGCGCTCAACGCCGTTGCGTCGCAATGTATCAATCGCCGTCACGCGTACTTTGGTGAGGAACCCTTCGAGATCCTTCGGCAATTTTCTCGCTTGCATGCGCAGCACTTGCGGCAGGTCCGCTTTGCCGTAATTCTCGATGGGGCTCTGGAAGATGAGGCCATTGGGGATGCGCACATACCGCTCACCGAACGCTCCACCCTGCTCGCTGATCTTTCCCGACGAGGAAAGGGTGAGGAAGAAGGTGCCAATGCGCTCAACACGGCCTTCGTAATCGCCGATGCGTACCGTATCGCCGATACGGAGCGGTTTTTTGCTGAGGATGATGAGCCACACGAGGAATGCCATGACGACATCACGTAGCGCGAATGCCAAACCGCCCGAGATGAATCCCGCGACGAGCGCGAGACTGGCCGGTGTCACGCCGAAGCTGTACAGGAGATAGCCCAGTGCGACGAAATAGATGACGATCTCGAAGATTTTCACGAAGAAAATGCGCTGCTCAGGTTCCAATTCATCCTTGAAGAATTGACTGATGAATGGGCTGACGATGCGTACTGCGAGATGTGCAAATAGCAGGGTGATGAAGATAATCGGTAATGCTCCGACGATCAGAATGACTTGCTCAGGAACGAACGGGCCGTACTCGCGATTGTACCACAACGCTCCCTCGACGAGGAAGTAGAGCGCAAGGAAGAGTAAAATAGTGAGGTTCTTCCTGCGCGTCCAACGGCGGAAGGTCTCTTGTGCCGCACGCTCGAGGTTCTCCATCTGCTCTTTCAGATTATCAATGTGCTCCTCGACGTCCATGATGGGATTCCCTCCCCGTCTGTTCTTAAACTTGTGGTGCGTCTGGAGAGTGGGAACAATCATTTCAGATGCGCTACGAGAAAGTCCGCCATTACTCGAACGCATTGGTGGAAGTCCTTCTTTTTCGTGAACCGGTGGTCTGCGCCTTTGATTTTTTCTAATTTACTAGATGGCATGGCTTCGGCGAGTTCTTCGCCTAACCGCAGTTCTACATTGTCGTCAGCGGTACCGTGAACGATGATGGTTGGTATCTTGATTTTCGTTCCCGCTTTGATCCAACTTTTGGTAGAGAAATCCTTTTTGTAATTAGGCAGGTAACGTGATGATTGGCCCATGCCGGGCGCTTTGAGTGCTATTGCGTGAATGCCTCGGATTTTCGTTGTCGCGATGACGGTCGCGACACCGCCGAAACTCGCTCCGCAGATGCCGAATTTCTTGTAACCTCGGGTCTTGAGCAGTTTGACGGCCTTTTCAATATCAATGACGAATTCTTTGACGCTACGATCTGCTAATGCGCCTTCGCTTTCACCGTGGCCGAAGAAATCGAACCGGAATGTCGCAAGGCGATGTTTGGAAAGGATTTTGTTGAGCGCAATATTCGTAGTGCTCTCTTTATGGGAATTTAATCCGTGGCACAACAGCACGACTCGTGAAGAGGTGCCTTTTGGTTCATTGAGGATTCCGGAAAGTCGGCATCCTCGTCCGTTGTCGAACTGTATGATCTCTTCCACGGTCTTCCATTCTGGATTGAGTATAAAAAACTGCTTTGCCATTCCGAGAACAAAATACGGGCCTGGGAGGATTCGAACCCCCGTTGGGCGGCCCCGAACCGCCAGTGATACCAGGCTACACTACAGGCCCTTGTTTTCCTCGGAGAACCTCTAATCCTTTTTAAAACCTGCCGTCCATCTGTGAGACCAAACCTTTTTGAAGGGTCTCTTCGGAATTTCCGCATCTATGGCCGATATCCTCGTCACGTTGGGTTTGATGATCATCGGCGCGGCCATGCTCGCGGTTGTCGCGCGTAAATTGCGCCAGCCGCTGCTCTTGGGGTATGTCTTCGCTGGATTGCTGCTCGGTCCCGCGGTAAGCGGGCTCATTCACGACGTCGGCCTCATCACCCTCGTCTCGGAGCTCGGACTCATCTTCCTCATGTTCGTGATCGGTCTCGAACTCGACCTCACGAAGCTCAAAGAAGTGGGTAAAGCGAGCGCTCTTCTCGGGGTACTTCAGGTCGGCCTCACGACGCTTGCCGGCACTGTCCTCGCGAAAGCCATCGGTTTCACCTGGGTCCAAGGTCTCTATCTCGGTTTCGTCATCGCGTTCAGCAGCACTATCGTCGTCGTGAAAGCGCTCAATGATAAAGGAGAGCTCACCTCGCTGCACGGTGAGCTGGTGCTCGGCATTCTCGTCATCCAAGATATCCTCGCGGTTCTCGCGCTCACGCTCTTAGGGACGCTCGAAGGAGCGACGACCGCTGTCGCGTTTCCCACCATCGATACTATCCTTACGAATGTTGGCGTCATCTTGCCATCGCACCCGCTCATTCCCGTCGCAGCATTGCTTGTGCAAGGCGTGCTCTTCACGCTCGACCAGCGGACGGCCTACAAGGAGAAGCTCGAGCGGGACATCGCCTCGGCGACCGTCGAGCCGACCCCGTGGCTGCCGGCTTGGCATCCTGCACTTCTGCCGATCGGTCTCGAACTGGC
>CAZIKW010000050.1:0-10854 GCA_964540015.1 uncultured Methanosarcinales archaeon
GTCAGCGTTCGCGCGCACGTACTCGTACCCGGTCACGCGACCACCGACCGGGATGACTTGGCCATCTCCTTCGCTCTGGCCCCGCTCGATCTCCACTTCGACCTTCGTGGTCGCCTTGTAGATGTATGAGAGATTCACGATCAAGGTGCTGTGATAATTCTGCGCGGACGCGTACAACGGATCGGTGAGTTCGTTCTTTGGGACCGTGCAACGCACTTCGCCTTTGCCTTCAATCAAGCGGACCAATCCTTCCGGCTGGCATTCCAAAGGCGTATTGAGCAAGAACGCTTGGATGCGTACTGCACCAAGCTCCTCTTTCGCGATACCTTGGAGCAAGCACGCGGGAGCCAACTCCAGCGTGTCAGGACCGACCAATTGCCCCCGTCCCACATCCTCAATCGTGAACGTGAACTGCGGGCGGACCGCTTCGATACCTAATTCCCGGTCAATCACTGGGAACGCTTGGACCTTCACATTCGTGATCGCTATCGGCGCTCCCTGGCCACCACTTGTAGAGATGTCTTCCGCTTCACACGGCTGTTCACGCAAGTTCTCATCATACGAGTTCGTATCGATGCACACCGACGCGCTATAGAAGGTCGTGTACGCGTAGCAGACGCCAGCAGCAATGGTCGTCTTTGGCTGCTCGCGCTGGCCCAAAACGCGGTTCGCGCTAAACGCGTTCTCGATCGGCATGGAATACGCGATGAGCTGCCCATCCGGGAACGCAGGCGATTTCCCGTAGATGACCTTGTGCTCCGCATCATGGCGCGCAGGGAAGTACGGGCTTATGCCGCCAGAGATATAGAGGGGATCGACGCTGAAGGTCATCACCATTCTTTCTGCCGGGACGTCTGCCGCCCCCGCATTACGCACGAGCACACGCGCAGGGAACGCCATGTTCTCATACAGGGTTTTCGGCGGCGCGTTCTCGGCGAACTCGATCGTGACGCCGTCCGTGCCGACGTACTTCTCGACCGCTCTTGGACCGCCACCGCATGCGGAGAGGAACAAAAGCGAGACGATAACGAAGCTGAGGAATCGGTTCATCTGACTCGCACCGTCTCCTCTTCCTCAGTGGTGTAATCATAGCGGGCGACAGCGACGAAGGTGCGCTCTGCCTTGTCGCCGGAGCTCACGAGCTTCCCCGCGGCTTCGGCATCCGTAAGGCCGAGCTTGCACGTAATGGTCAGGTAATCGATAGCGACACTCGTGTCCGGCGGATTCTCGAACACGTAGGACGTATAGCCCACCGCGTTCGGGTCCGCTTCGGTGCGCGTGACTTCACGATCACATGCGGTCAGGACGAATCCTTCAGGCACCTTCAGTTCGAGCGCGTGCACTGCCGTGATCTCACCGTCTTGCCAACCGCTGTCCAGCGTCACACCGATGCGCGAGCCCGGCGCGAGCCAACCGTTCTTGTCATCATCACGGCGTACGAGGATGGGCTGATCCGTCCCACCCATACCCATCATGACCGGACCACTGGTGTAGACCGCTTCCGCGTCCTGGTCGATATCGAGCACATTGCGTAAGTCCTGCCCTTGGCGTGCGATATTGCGCGCACGCTCTTCATCCACGAACACGTACGGGATGTACGCCCAGGTTTGGAAGGGGAAGGTCGCGCTCGCTTTCACGCTGTAGACGCCGCGGCGCCAGCCTTCGGTCGGCGCATCAAACGAGCACTCAAAGCTGCCGGTCGTACCGTACACGACATCGAGCACGGCTGGGTCGATGTTCGCGACCGCAGGCGTGTCTCTCGTTCTGTCGATGACGCAACTCGGCACGATCTGCGCGCTTTCACCTACGAACGATTTCGTCTCCACGTTCGCGAACATGGTGATCGCCGTATCGTTCGCTATCTCCTCATCCAATGGACGCATGTCGGAAATAGTGACGCCTAAGGGTTTGCCTTGGTTCTCATCGACTCTGCCCGTGTAGTAGTCGGGGTTCGTGTAGAGTTGCCCGATAGCGCTTAACCTGTTCGTGACGCGCGCCCAACGTTCGGTGAGCAGATCCCAAAAGCCGGTTGTGGCACCACCCACATCCACACGGTCGCCGATAGGAGGGAGCGCGCCCAGTTTCTCAGCGAGGATCGGCCACACGACGAGGACAAGCACGAGGATGACGAGGATGACGCGATAGAGCCAAAACACGCCAAACGCGAATCTGTTGCGGTTCGCGAGCTTCGCTATCAAGAAGAGCGGCCAGACCGCGATGATCATCGCGAGAACGACAATGCTGTTGATGTAATCGGTGTTCGAGAGATGCTTGTACGCGAGCGACGCGAGGAGATAGGGAATGCCCGCGACGAAAGAGACCCCGAGGCCGTACTTGAGCTCCTCCATATCGAACCCCTGGAATGCCCACCAGAGAACCCCCAAACCAATCGCCCCGAACAGATAGATGAACCACTGGAGCTGCATCCCGACCTGCACGAGGACGATGTGGAGTATCAGGGTGAGAATGAAAAAGATCCAAAGAATCAAGTTCTCACCTGAGACATTGACCGGGGTATTCAACCCGTTATTGACTGCTTGCCCGGTTTTTTTCGCTGCGCTCGCGGCTTTTCTTGCTGCCCAGAAACCTGCCTTCCCGACCTTTTGCGCAGCCCATACTCCCGCCTTCGCGGCCGCCTTCCCGCCCGCGACCGCACCAGCGCCCGCCAGCTCAATGCCTTGATCCTCAAGCGCATTCGCCGCCGCACGATCCTCCTCTGATACTAAGGGCGGAATCACGCGTTCGGTGCGGGGAGGGTTTTGCCGCAAGACTACATTGTCCACGCCGCTTCCACTTCGTTGCTCGCGGAGTTCTGGATCGACCATCGGCTGGCCCATCTCTTCGCGACGGATCGATTTTTGGAGCTCTGCGCGTTGCTTGAGCTGATCGTTGAGTTCCTTCTCGATCTTGATACGGACCTCGCCTTCGCGCATCATATTGCTGCGTGCGAAAGCGGAACGTTGATTCTCCCGCTCTGCTGCTTTTTGCTCGAGATCTTCAATAACCGCATACTGCGTACGCAGCCGTTGTATAAGCGCATTCCATTGTGCCTGATACTCGATATTGAATGTCGCATTCGTATCCCGACGATTCCAGAGTTCTCTCGCGAGGATGTGCGATTCCTCGCCAGCGTGCTGTGGGAGGAGTTGATTGATGTAGTTCTCTATCTCAATGAGCGTGCTCGCGTTTTGAATACGGTCGCTCACCTCAGAAAGACTCAGGGGCTCAGGCACTCGGCCACCCCCTCACACGAGCTCGAGCTTGAGCTCCGCGATATCCAAGCGGTCCACATGCGGGATGACTTGGATCGTGTTGGGGCCCGGTGTCAAGACTGCCGGGTCGATCGCCGCTTGCCATGCGTATTCGGTTGATTGGAAGCTCTGGACGAAACCGTTGACCACGACTTCACCGCGCTTTTCGGTGCGGTAGTCCGTGAACGTGAGCGTCAGGCGTAATTGCCCCCGGCCGATGTCGAGCGTGTCGTACATCTCGCGCGGGAGGTTGAAGTAATAGACCGGGTACTCGTCTTGCTGGAGTTCTGTGACGACCTTGATGCGGTCGATGACGTACTGGCCGTTCTCAGCCGCGAACAGGATATGGTTCTCGCCGTTACGTAATGCGGACTTCGGGATCTCCGTCTTGAACTGCACGCCGCAATCGACGAAGCCCGTGTAGAGCATGTTGGGGACAGTGATGGTCGTGTTGTCGGTGTTCGTGACCGTGCGCGTATTCATCTGGATCGTCAAGCGGCCTGCTTGTTTGGGGTCGCACTCAGGGACGAACTGGAGGTGGGCGCGCTCGAAGCGTGCGATCTCGGATTCCGCGACCGTGAAGAGCTGCTCACTGACCGAACCGGAGATATCGAGGACATCAGCGCTGATGAGCACGTGGTCGAGCACATACGTGTTCGAACGCCAGAATGCCAGGCCGGTGTCGGCCGTTTCGATACGCAGCTCGTTCTCGCCATCCTGGAGGTATTCGAGCGGCAACGGGATCGGTGCAGGGGTACGCTCAGCGATCGGGCGCTCGTAGATCTGCTCGCCATTCAGATAGACGCGCAACGGCGCATAGCCGGAGCGCGGAACATTGAAACTGAGAAGGAAGTTACGGCTGCCTAATCGGTCAGCGTCGAAATCGAGCGTGAGGTCTTTACGTGCGAAGACGCCGTTTTGGACGATGGCGCTGTCCACGCTCTTGACCTCTTCCGTATTGACTCTGGTGAAGACGGTCGCGCTCGGAATCGCGTGCTCTTCCGTCGTAGAGCGGAGTTGACGAAGGGTGCCTGGCGTATCTTTGAACACGAGCACAGCGCCGTACTGGATACCCGTGCCACCACCACCGTACTGACCACCGTTTCCGCTACCCGAGCCGTCGCCAAACAGCAACGCCTCGCGCTGGCCTGGAGGGAGGAAGAGGATGTAGAGGATCAGAAGGCCACCGATGATCGCTACGAGGATAGCTGCGCCCGACGCAGTCTGTCCCCGACGAGAGAAGCCTTCGTTCATCACTGCGAACCGACTAAGCGGCATATATAAATATTTCCCTCGGGGCTCCGAGGAGACACGACGGGGATCTCGAGGGAATATGCGCATCAAAGACCATGACCGGAAGGCAGGCAAGGTAATCGTGATACCTGATAGCGCTGATGATCTATGGTATCTGCGCGCACTGATCGGGCCCGGGGATACGGTCACCGGAAGTTCTGCATACAAGGAGAAGCTCGGTGGCGCTGACGCGAAGACGCAAGTCGTCAAGCGGCGCGTGTGGGTGTCTATCGCCGTTGAGAAAGTGGAATGGAGCGCACACGCTGGTCGCGTTCGCGTTGTGGGGATGGTTATCGACGGTTCTGAAGAAGTTCCACGCGGATCGCACCACGGACTCGATGTCGGTGAAGGAGATGAGATCACGGTAGTGAAGAAATCCTGGTTGCCGTACCACTATGAGAAGTTGGACGAAGCAGCTCGCTCTACCGGAGCACGGACGCTCGTGGTGCTGTTCGATCGCGAGAAAGCGGTGTTCTTGGCATTGCGCCCGCACGGGCATGAGATCTTAGCGACGATAGAAGGCGACGTGCCACGCAAGGGCTGGGAAGGGACGGGGAAAGGATCCGACTTCATGGGCGATATCGCAAAGCAAGCGCAGGAACTGTCCGCGCGGATCGGCGCGCAGCACATCATCGCAGCGTCACCTGCGTTCTGGCGCGCGGAATTGGAGCGTGCGTTGCCTGCCGATGTGCGTAAGCGCGTGATTTTCTCGACGATCAGCGATCCTGATGCGCGCGCATTGCCGGAATTGTTAAGCAAACAAGAGGTGCAAGCAGCACTTGCTGATGAGCGTGTTGCGCGCGAGCGCGTGATCGTTGAGCGCATGCTCGCGGCGTTGGGCAAAGATAAGCTCGTGTACGGGCATGCTGATATCGCCGCCGCACTATCTGAAGGGAATCTCGCGGAGACGGTCGTGACAGAGACGGCGATAGCGAAAGCGCGCGAAGAAGAGAAGTCTGACGAGTTCGAAGCGTTGATGCGAAAGGCGGACGACGTGAAATCAGCGATTCATCTCTTGTCGACACCAGAGGCGTGTGGCCGAATCGACGGTTTAGGCGGTATCGTGGGCGTGAAACGATGGTAGACCGTGTCGCGCAGATCGTCGCGCTCATCAAGGCGAAGAAGGAATTGAGCACGCTTGATGATGCGTTCGTTCGCGAGAAAGTGGATCGCATCTTGCGCGCGGACGCGACGATACAGCGGAAATTGGATGCTTCCGCGTCGGTGACGCAGTTCTCGCGCAGCGCGTCATATGAGGATTTGCTCAAGCGCGTGCGGAAAGAATTGCGCACCGTGTACGGAGTGTTCCAATCCGGCGACCGTGATGCGCTTCTAAAGAAGCTTTCTTTGGGGAATGAGGACAAGGTTGTCGACGATATTTTAGAAACACACGTGAGCACGAAGGAGCGCGTGCCATTCTATCTCGATTTCACGCGTGGGTTGGCGACACACATCGTTCCTGCGCCGAACGTCATTATCGATCTCGGTTGCGGCATGAACCCGCTCGCGCATCGGCACTATGTGAAAGCGGGATGGGATCCTTCCTGGGTCGCGTCCGACGTGAGCGCGACCGACATGGAGTTCTTGGCGCACGCGTTCAAGGAACTCGGCATTAAGGGGAAGACGTCGAAGATAGACTTGTTGAGCGAAAGCGAGAAAGTGGCGAAGCTGAAAGGCGATGTTACCTTTTTGCTCAAATTATTGGACTCTCTCGAGGAATCGAAGCGTCACATCTCCTACAAGCTGTTCGATAATATCACGACGCCCTGGATCGTCGCGAGCTTCCCCACCAAATCACTCGGTGGACGAAAAGGGATTGCCACTGCAGGCCGCACGTGGTTCGAACGGTTGTTGAAGCGCAAGGATCTCAAATGGGAGACGTTCAGTATTCCCAATGAGCTCGTGTATGTGATCAAAAGACCGTAGTTGCGCTCAACGTTTCTTCTCGAGCACGCTCAGCATCTCGATGTGCTGCGTCTGCGGGAAAAGATCGTGACCTTCTAAGATCTTGACGTCGTATTTTTTCGATAACGCGGCGAGATCGGCGCGATGCGTCGACGGGTTGCAGGAGATGTAGACTATTCGCTCTGGTTCGAGCTTGAGCAAGAGCGCGCACGCATCCAAACCGAGGCCCGGGCGTGCAGGGTCGCACAAGACAGTGTCGAAGCTCTTCTCTTGTTGTGCGCAATCTTTGAGGTATTTCGTTAGATCTTGCGTGAGGAACTCTATCTTCACACCGTTGTGCTTCGCGTTCTCTTTTGCTGCTGCAATACTATCCGACACGATGTCAACACCGATGACACTGGTGACATGCTCTTGTTTCGCTGCGAGAATGCCGAGGATGCCGACACCGCAACACAGATCGAGCACCGCTCCCTTCACGTGCGCGACCGCACGCTCGAAGAGCACTCCTGCGCCGATAGCATTCCCTTGGCTGAACGTGAGCGGGCCGATATTGATGCGCACGCCAGCGATCTCTTCCGTTATGGTCGGCATTCCACGGTGCTCTTTGGGCTCCGCCACGCTCTTGTCGCTGATGTTGTCGTTGACCGTCCACCATGCGCTCGTCACGCCGGGGATGGATGCCAACGACTCCAGCAATTCTTTTGTGGGCGTCTCATCCGTTTGCGGTTTTCCCGTCGTGAGAATGAGCATCGTCTCACCGGTTGCGATACTGGTGCGGATGACGAGATACCGGAGATATCCGGTGTTGTCGATGTAATTGTGATCGGGCAATCCGGATGCGTCGATCAGCGAACGAGCAGCGAGATAGATCGGACGAACATCCTCCGGCACGAGCAAGCAGTGCGGCGTGTCGATGACGGTGCGATGATCGCCGCGCTTGCGTAATCCCTTCTTGCCGAACGCCAAGACATAATCCATGCGCGAGCGGTAGCCCAGCTCTTTCTCGCTTGCGACCAGTGGCACGTGCTTGCCATAGAGCGCTTTCAGGTACGCTTCCTTCGCGCGCAACTGATCCTCGTACGCGTAGTTCTGCAATGCACACCCGCCACAGCCTTCCGAGAAGTGGACGCAGGGAGGCGTTATGGGTGACGCGGACGTGAGGTGCGGGAAACTGCCGTCGGAGCGGGACATGAAGCAGAGAGGTTCCGGTCTCGCTTAAGAAAGCACCGGACGAGTTCCGGTTCCCGTCGGAGATCTTACGGAAATAGTACCGCTACGCACTTGAAAAGCGCATCATCACTTGTGCGCGATAGGTACTTAAACGCACATGACAGCCGCAGACGCAATGGTACGCACAGTCCCGGTCGACCGGAAAGCCATCAGTGATCTGCGCCGCCTGAAGGAGGATTTCGACGCTGTCGTGGAGTCTATCGAGCTCCAATCCGACAAGGCGTTCATGAAGTCCCACCAGAAGGCGAAGAAGCAGATCAGGGATCGCGATTTCGGTGAGTGGGATGACGTTTAAGATCCTACCGACGAAAGAATTCTTGAAAGGATTTCGGAAACTCGAATCGGAAGTGCAACAACGTATTCGAAGCAAAGTCAGAGAGATCGCGCAGGACCCGACGAGATACAAACATCTCCATTACGCGTTGAAAGGGAGTTGTCGCATTCGTATCGGAACGTTGCGTGTGTTATTCTCTTACGACGTGGGGAAGAGAGAGTTGTATCTGGAGAACATTATTACGGATCATCACCACTAATATCAACACTATTTCTTCGCGATCTTCCAGACGCTCTCGAAATACGCTCGGAAATCCTGCGCAACCTGCTCTGAGTGGATGAGGATACCGATCGGGCGTTCTCCCCACACGACGATCATGACACGGTTTCCGACGATATCCACTGTACCGGGGACGGGGAAGTCGACATAGCGCTCCTTGAGGTACGACGGCACTTTCTTCGCGAATTCCGTCTTGGCGTAATCACCGTTGATGATGCCGCGACCGGTGATACCGAGATGATGCATACGAGGCCACTCTTTGCTGTAGAACGCATACGCGTACTGCGCGTATCGCTCATCGTGCGCGTAGAAATAGATCGCTTCGCTCCCGCGCACGCAATCCGCATAGAGAAGATCGTACGCGGTGCGCAGGCCTTTCGTGCCGGTGAACACTTCCGCATCCACCCGTTCGCCGTCTTTTGTCTCTAGTGCTGTGAGCGCGGGCAAGATGTTCTTGAGCAGCTTCTCACTCTCCTCGATCTCCGCTTTTCGTTCCTGGAGATAGTCCGTGATGCGGTTGGGTGGCGCCGCGGTGAATATCTTGGTTTTTTCTCTTGTTATGAATGTGACAAGCCCTTTCTCTTGGAGGCGCGCGAGGACGTCATAGACATTGCTGTACGCGACGCCGCTGCGCTTGACGACCGGTCCGACTTTGCTTGAGCCGACGGTGATGAGCGCTTCGTAGACCTTCGCTTCCCCTTCCGTGAGGCCGAGTTTCTGCAGTTGTTCGGTGAGCATTATCGACGGGAAGATGCGGTTGTGGATAAGAACCTTTCTACTCTACACCCTGTACAGGATAAAGAGATGTTAAATAGTAAGTACCACTAACTAGTAGTTATGAAAAGAACGACACGAAAGATCATCAAAGCTTCCGCCGTAGTGGGCGGCATCGCCGGCCTCGCACTGCTGTACGCAAAAATGCCAGAGAGTCCTCGCTACACCAATCCTCGAACGGAGACTGCCACCGTCATGGAGAAAGAATACCTACCAGCGACTAGGGAGTTTTTCATCGGGATGGTCGGGTTAGAACTGCTCCGATTTCCTGAAGATTACAGAGTCACCCTCCAAACCTCAAACTGCGCTCAAGTACTCAGCGACAAAAAGCTCTACGAAGAAGTACACATCGAGCAAGAACTTCCTGTGACAGTTTGGGACATCAAGAAAGGCGTCCCGAGCAGGTTCGGAACATTCTACGCAACAGCAAAGTGCGGCATCACCATAGGCGAGGTGCCCCGAAGTGTACCACGAGAGATCCTGTTACATGAAGCAGCATCGGCAGGATATCTCAGACTCGATCCTCCGGCAGTCCTACCTGCAGGGCAGTAGACATCAATCAAAAGAGGTGAACTATGACAGACGAAAAGCAAACGAATGACGGAAACGACGGAAGCCATCTCAAGAGCTTTTTCGCAGGAATGGGCGCGGCAGTCCTAGGAGGCTCACTGGCTTTGGGAACGGCATATCTCGATGCCCACACGGGGGATGACGCTCGTGCGAAGGCTGCCAACGCACAAGCAGTCAATACACGAACAGAAGCGGAGTACGAACGCCTGCGCGCCAGTCACTACACCGCACAGCGTAACATGGGAGAATACTTGGCAACATTCAAGGTTTTCGATGAGGAGTTCGCGGAGTTCGTTGACGTAAATAACGACCACCATCTCGCGCCCGGAGAGATCACGACTGCGTTCTCTCGATGCGGATACGAAACCGGGCGTCCGTCAGGCGAGGTTCTTTTGCGAAACGCGCCGTTTGACACCGCTCAAGTAGAAGCTCACGTTGAACGCACGTTTTCAGAAGACGGCACGACGACCACGTATCGACCGACAACATCGTTCCTTGAGACGTGTCTCTCAGCCCACGGCAAGCTGCCGAAGAAAGAGAGGTAATCGACATGTACCAACTCCACGGCGTTCGTTTTCCCATGCCGGAACAACCCCCGGGTCCTCACGACACGTGGTACAAGCTAGGCTGCAGCTTTCTGATGGTGGGAGCGCTTGCGGGCGCATGGTATCTGGACCTTGGCCAATCCGTCGATGCATATCGCGCAGAACGTGAGCGCCTGGGACGAGAAGAGATGAAAAGAGAATACGAACGGAAAATACAGCACGCGAGGATGATGATGGAAGCCGAAGCCAGATTTATGGTATCGGTGGATAAGAATCATGACGGATACTTCGCGCCGGGCGAGATCACGTCGTGGCTTCGAGCATGCGGCTACTCTGCCGGCGGAGAGAGTGGTCTGGTCTACTTGACCGTTGACAAAAGCCCTCACGCAGACGCGATCCGACGCGTGGAGGATTATAATCGCGACGGCCCTGCTTCCATCACGTACCGCGTTTCACCCGGATTTATCGAAGAATGTGTGAAAAAGCAAGAAAGAAAGGAAAACAAGAATCCTACTTCGCCTTGATCTTCTTCATATGCTTGCACACGCTCTCGAAATGCACGCAGAGGGCATACACCAATCTCACGACGTATCGGGCGCTCTCCACGAGGCAGGTCGTCTCCACGGGAATTTTTTATTACATGCTCGCACGTACGTGTTGAATTCAGCATCAGTGATGTTCCCGTAGGCCCTCTCTCGCAACTCATTGCCTCTCAATATCGCCGCAGGCGTAG
>CAZIKW010000051.1:0-10709 GCA_964540015.1 uncultured Methanosarcinales archaeon
CAGTGATTGAGAAGAAAGTGCTCCCGTTTCGAAGCAAAACACCATACGTCTATCCGACGCTCGCGGTATTCCCGAACTGGCAACCGGGAGCCATCAACGGGGTGGCACGAGCACTCTTAGCTGCCGGCGACCCTCAAGCATGGAATCGGCTGGAGAATCGCTGTCACATCGGCCGCTTCGAGGACATCCTCGAATCCGACATCTCCACCATCCCCAAAGCGCACGCCCTCACCGTACACACGAAATACTTGACGAAAGAGGTCCTCAAAGCTATCGATAATACTCACGGTGCGCAACACTACGCTCTCCACAAACTCCAGACGAAAATCGCCATCTGTGCACGCGACAGTGTCAAGGAAACGTTTCGCAATGTGAGTAGAGCGGAGATATCTAGTGAGAACGCTCTCGCTCGGATGCGTAAGTGGCGAAACGACGGCATAGCGCGCATCATCGAACAGGCCGCAGGGACATCGTTTTCCTTCTCCACACAAGCGTGTGGCAGCGGCCCGGACGCGCCATCGATCTATGTCGCGTTTTGCGTACAAACACTCGACAATCAGTACATGATCGACCTGGAATCCACCCGCGAACCGTACACGTGCACGCTTTGGAACGGGAAGTACGTTGCGATGCCGCGAACGGATGCAGTACCGCAAACGAACGCTAATACTCGGCCAACCCTTTCTGTTGTGCGTTCCAGCGCACGTGGCGCTTAGGCGCCTCCACCTTACGGAACATGAAGCCGTATGAGATGAGCATCTCAAGCGCATTCGGGGTGATCGCGGGCGCTGCGAGGATGCCTTGCACGTTCTTCGTCCCCTTGATCGCGCTGACACGCTCCACATAGCGGCGCAGCTGGTCGACCGCGGTGAGCGACGCGGTGACGCGCTTGCACTCGACGACGACGAACCCGCCGTCGCCATCATGGCCGAACACGTCGATGAACCCCACATCCGTATGCTCCTCGCGCGCTATCGGACGGAACCGCTCGCCGATCGATACCGGATTGTCGCGGATCCAATCGCTCATGTCGCGTTCGTGGCCGGAGAGGTCCTGCTTCTGCCCGTCGGAGAGCTCCCGTGAGATGCAATCATAGACACGGAACAGCTCTATCTCGATAGAAGATTTCTCCGCTGCATTCGCGACGCGGATGAGGAAATGATCCTCCACTTCCTCGACAGAGATGGCGCTGCCCGCTTTCATGTAATTGATCGGCACACTCGATTCGGGCTGATGGATGAGCACCACCCCGTCGGATTTGAGGATCAAGAGGCGGTCGCCACGGCCGAGCGTCGCTTCTGCGCGGCCTGAGTACACGACGCTGCAGTGCACGAATGCCGCGAGCGCGTGGCGCTTGTCGCGGGCGCGCAGGAGCACGGGCGGGAAATCGCGAAGATCCATTCTGAGCGAACGGAAACGCGTCCCATTATGAACCTTTCCGCATCATTTTTATACCCGGTCGGGCGACGGTCTCCTATGCGGGGGATGTGGGTTGCTATCGTGATGTTGGGCTTGCTGCTCGTAGCATGCGCACCGGATGCCCCAACGTGCGCAACGCCGTATATCGCGAGCGGCGATACGTGCTGCATCGATAAGGATGCGGATTCCGTCTGCGACCCGACGACGTCTGAGAGCGCGCCGCGACTTGATTGCTCGCTGTGCCCGCCGGAGTTCGTGACGAGAGTTGAGGAGAAGATTGTCTACAAGTACGTCTGTCCTGACGGCTCGGTGCATGATACGGACGACACCTGTCCGCAAGGGGCGCCGTCGAACGCGCACTTGTTTGAGGGGAATGACGCGCAGGATGAGAGTATCATCACCACGTTCAATGCACGCGCCGCATGCCGCGGCGAGTACAGCGCGGCTGAAATCCATCTCGAGGTGTCGCGTTCGCCAACGCTTGTGCGTCTGCTGGTGAAGAGCGACCCCGACGGCCCATTCGTCCAAGTCGCGCAGTTCTCGGGAAATAGCACGATCATCGATGACGAGTATTACTACATCGGATTCTGCGATAGCGTGGATTGCGCGACCGTAACTGACGCGCAACTACCCGCCGATACCGCGCATCTGGTGCGCGCGGTGCTGACCTACCCTGACGGCGATGTGACGACCCGTGATCGCTTGCTTGATCCGACCAACGAAGGCGAGATCGGGAAGAAGAATTGCTAGGAATCCGTCTCCAGATCATCTGTCATACGGCACCATCGCATGCGTGAACGCCCCACCGCGGTCGTGTGCATAGCCATGCTCGTGCAGAGTGAAGCGGTCTCCAGGTAGCACGATGCCCGCGAATCCGCAGAGATTGGCGTGCACTGACCGCCAGTTCCCGCCGAGATGATAGAGGAACGTTCTCGCCTTCTCCTGTGGGTCGAGCGCTGAGAGGTCGAGATCCAGCGATGCGTGGATACGGGTCGGCGTATCGGGGCCGGCAGCGTCTCGAAACGCGAGGACAATATCGGGAGGTAACGGTCGAGCGTCGCGGGAATCCCCGGATATCCAAAGGCCCGCATCAGGAACGCTCACACCATAGCACGGCATGCCTTGCGCGTGCAATGCCTCGTGGAAGAGAATCGGGGGAAGGGAACCGATTTCTACGCACTCACCCACACGCGTGCGAAAATAGAATTCGAGATCCGCTTCGAAAGGAGCGTTGTCAGGCATTTGCTGGTACCGCATCTTCTCATAGAGCGAGGAACGTAGCGCTTGGAGGATACGCTCATCAGGCACATGCAGCGTGGGGCGTTGGTCGCCCGTTTTTCCCAACGCATTCCAGTTGAAGAATCCTAAGCCTTCAAGACCATCCATATGATCGCCATGCACATGCGTCACGATGATGTGCTGTATCGATGCGAGTCGTTTACGGTGGAGCAGCGCATTGGCTGTGCCCGCAGAGATGTCGACGAGTACGCCGCTCTGCGCGTTCGAGATGAGGAAATTGGCGTTGCCCAGCTCATAGTTCATCGCTGAGCCGCTCCCGATCCATTCGATAGTCATAGGGTTCATGGTGATCCTCCGATGTCCATCACTGGGCAGTGATATGAGAATAATATTCGGTTCAATAAAAATAAACCAATAGGTTTATATTTATAAGTAAACCAAATAGTTAAATTATGTTGGGCAGCACGCTTTTTGGCGACGACACCATCAAGAGCCTGGTCTTCACCATCCTGACAAATGAGCATCCTTTGAAGCTCATCGACTTGATGAACTTCATTCGCAAGAGATACGGGAGATCCGTGACGTTCCAAGCGGTGCGCAAGGCCACGCTCCAACTCGTCGAGGAAGGGGTATTGCGAAAGGACGGGAAGGAATTCGAGATCCGTGAAGAATGGATCGAGACCGCATCGGCAGAACTGTTGCGTATCCGCGCAGACATCGCGGACAAACCGTCCGCCACGAGCCACTTCATGCAGGGTGGAGACGTGCGAGTCTATGCGTTCACATCTCTGGGCGAGCTCACGCACTTCTGGGAAGATATCATCGAGCATTGGCGCACGAAGCGCAAAAAGGGAGACCCGAACATCAATTGCTACCAGGGAGCGCACATCTGGGAAGGGCTCCAGCGCGTCGATCGCGAGCGCCAGGTAATGGGGAGTATGAAGGAGAAAGGCATCAAGTCGTATGCCGTCTGCACCGGCAGCACGCCTCTCGATCGCGCTATCGCAAAGTTCTACAGCGGTATCGGGCTCAAGATGCATGTTATCCCGAGCCTGAAACGGTTCGACAAGAGCTATTACGTCGGGACGTACGGAGATATCGTGGTCCAGACGCAATACCCCCCGAGCATCGTGAAGGCGCTCGATCAGTTCTTTACTGGCAACAAGGATCTCACGACTCTCAATCTCCACGAGCTCGACCGGATCGTCAACAAGAAGATTCCTATGAAATTGACGGTGATCAAGGACGCAGGAATGGCGAAGCAGATCAACGCTTCGATACTCGCACAAGTCCCCTGAAGAGACGTTATCCGCGGCGCTCATATGATCGCATTCCCGGCAGCAAAAAGTTAAATATAACCCCCCTCCTCTAGGGGGGTATGGAATTCGTTGACGAGTTGCAGCATCTGGGCCTAACACGTAACGAGGCGAAGATCTATACGGCCATCCTGAGCAAGGGAGCGGTGCGTGTCAGTCAGATCTGCGAGGACGCGGATATCGCGACCGGCAAGGTCTACGATATCCTCCAGAGCATGCGGCGCAAGGGCCTCATTTCTATCGTCGTGAAGAATGGCGTGAAAACCATCAGCGCATCCCCTCCGTCAGCCATACAAGAATTATTACAGCGTAAGGAGCGGGAACTCGCGGGCATCAAAGAGCGCGCCACAGCAATCCTACCGGTGCTCACTGCCGCCTACACTGCTCAAACGCAACCGTATGAGTTCGAGGTATTCACCGGCACCGACGGCCTACGTGCAGCCGTCGATAAGGTAAGCTCTGTGCTCGCGCGAAAGGAGGACATACTTTGCCTCGCGGTTGCTGATCGCAACCCGGCGGTCGAGATCGTGTGGAAACGATTCGCGCAAATGGCCTCTAAGCGCGCGTGCTCTTTCAAGTTCATTACCGCGCAATCAAAGACGGAATCGAAAGGCCTCTGGCTCCTCCACGAGTTCCATGCAGAGCATCGACTCGTACGCCTCCCTACAGTGTCGCCTATAACCATCACACAACAGTACGTGCTCATCAACGATTATCCGTCCTCAAGCCACATCCTGATTCGCAGCCCGACGGTGACGGCTATCTTCCGCACCATGTTCTCATCATTATGGGCGTATGGGGAAAAACCAGTAAGAGTAAGAAAGTCTACAACACGAAAAAAGCCTTAACATTCAGATCAGTACTCATGCAATCGCTTCTGTCCGAACAATTCTTTCATCAATAAAGATGATTTCAACACCGGCTCCACGTCATACCCGAATTTCTGTTTCAGGAATTGCCGTGCATAATCGAGCATGAGATGGCGGTCAGCGAAATGAAGCGGCTTCTCAGCCATTGCTTTCTTCACCGCCTCACGCACCACCCACACGCCTAAGGGCGTCGTGTACTCGTCGGTGATGATACGGATCGCGAGCACGGCGTTCTGGCGTTTCTTGCCGTCGAGATGCTCGGTGATGCCGATGCGGGCCGCGTAATAGCCGCCGACCGTGCTTGACGCGTAGTCGGTGCGCCCCTTGTAGCTCTCGTAGTCCGTCCACACTTGCGCGCCTTTCGCACCGATATACTGCTCGAACAGTTCATACGACCAGACGGCGTCGAAAAATAAGATGAGATACCAATTTCCTAAGTGCCCACCGTACTGCGCATAACAATCCCCGACCGTGTAGTCGCGGATACGCATGAGCTCTTCCTTGCCGCGGATGTCGTCGACTGCGGTGATGCTCCAACGCGTCGGAACGAGCTTGCGCTCAACTGCTACGCCGAAATTCCCCATGCTGAACGCTTTCGTGAGGTAATATGGGTCGACGCCCTTATCAACGAGATTCGCGATCGCGTCCGATGCCGTGAGGTCAGTTGCGTCAATCGCCTTCCCCACGCGCGTATCGACGGGGATGTTCTGGGTGATACGCCCGCTCGCCAAAGAGACGTTCGGCCCGTGCGGCGCCGCCGCCTCGTTGATCGTCAATCGCGGCACGACAGGACGGGATAAAGAGAGTTCCACATCCACACTCCGTTTCGCGAGCGACACATCACGGATGAGATCGGTGAATTTCCCGCCAGATTTGATATTCGCGAGCGTGAAGCTATTCACCAATTCCGTACGGCGACGGACGATCTCAGGGATCGGCGTCCCTTGCGCGCTCCACGCACCAGGGTCATCGTGCAAGTCATCGTGCGTTGTCGCCAATATCCCCGCACGCACATTCGGATACCCTGCCTTGCCGATAAACACATTGGGCGCTTGCCCCGCGATCTCTGATGTCGCCGCGGTCGGTGCGCCCATCGCTGCGTTGCGCATACGATAGCCCATCACGCACTGACGATAGTCGTGCGCACGTGAACCGCAGAAGATGCAAACCATCCTCTCAAGGCAGCGTCTCGCCTAGAAAAAGGTTACCGTCGGTTGACCAGTGACTACCTCACCCGCTTCGCCATCGCTTGAATATTGTTCACGTACGTGCGCGTTTCAGGAATGCTCTCCCAACGGTCCGCATTGCCAGGACCCGCATTGTAGGATGCAAGCGTGCAATCCATGTCGCCGTCGCACGACGCATAATTGCGCCACAGGGTCGCGATACCATCATCGAGATTCGCGAGTGGCACCGAGTGCAACCGACCGTAACCTGCCGTAGTAAGCTTCGCCGAGGCGTATACACCCTCACGTTTACGGAAGGCAGCGAATTCGGGTGAGAACGCTCGTTCGTTATCAATGGTCTGAGCCGTCGGAGGGGTGACTTGCATGATGCCGAGCGCGCCTTGGTTTGAGCGTGCCCAATACTTGAATCCTGATTCCTGCTGGATGAGCGGTCGAATGTACTGTAAAATAGTCTCACGCGCTTTCTCTTTCTTGACATGCGGCGTATCACTCACGTAACGATCGACAAGTCGCGTCACATGATCGTCGAACTGAAAGAACTGGTACGAACCATCTGCATGGCGCTCACCAGGTAGAAGACCTGCGACATCATTTCTTGGCAGGAATGAATGGTTCTCGGAAACCATCTTGAACAAGCGGCGCTCAGTCGCATAATCAGGCGTGCGTACGAGCAACCGCTCTTGTCGTGCCGTATCGCGCATCCCCATCTGACGGTCGACTTGGTATCCGAGTACTGTGAGGCGGCGAGCAAAGTCCTCAGCCCGCGAAAGATCCTTGCCTTCGTAGACGGGTGTTGAGATGAATGTGTAGGGTTCCACACGTGCAGTCGTAGCAACAGCAGGCGTACACGAGGATGCCGGCACAGTATCGCGTCCGACAGTTCCAGCAACAAGAGACGCTCCCAAGGCTAACGCCACAAGCCCCCGCTTCGCGATCCGCCCGAATCGGCCGCGCTCGTGCTGTCGACGGGCGATAGCAGCAGTCGCGATGTCGTGGTAGCTGTCGAAACGATCTTTTCGCATAGGCACGTACTCTGGGAAAACGAGTATTTAAGTCTTCCTATTTATAACCACTATCAAGTAGTTAATTTATTCCCTTTACCGTCGAGAGGGCAAAAGTACTTGAAATTCACATAACCCCCACCACAATATGCCTCACCCAACGGATCTCATCATGGGCGCACCAGGGACCGGCAAAGGGACACAAGTCGAGAACATTCTCCACACCTACGACGACAAATACCTTGTGCTCGCGAGCGGTGAGATGCTGCGTGCTGTCGTACGCGAAGGCGGGCCGCTCGCCCGTATCGTGAATGACAACAATGCACGCGGCACATTGACGGATGATGAAACGATGTGCCGCGTCTTTCGCGACCAGCTCCATCGCCGCGCGATCAGCGAGCGTATCCTGTTACTCGATGGCATCCCTCGAACGGTCGAGCAAGCAAAGATGCTACAGGAGGACATCGACGTGCACAACATCTACCAACTCGTGCACAAGAATGACGACCTCCTTATCGAGCGCGCGGTCGGACGAGCGAAAGAAATGATCGCGCAAGGGAAAGCTCCACGCGTTGACGACAATCCGGAAACGATGCGTCAGCGTCTTATCGTGTATCGCGATCTCACGTTACCCGTCATCGACCATTACAGATCACTCCCAAACGCACCACTCATCCACGAGATTGACGCTGAGCGAACCAAGGCTGAGGTTTGGGAACAGCTCTACGCGGCAATACGCGCACGGCGTGTTTAAGCGTCGTTCACGAGGTCGCGCAAGCGCGCATAGAATTTCTGCCAATCCTCTTCGCGTACGACCGCGCCGCACGCGTTCGTATGCCCGCCGCCATGGCCTTCGCAACCGGAAAGAGCTTTCGCGACGATCTCCGGCAGCGCGATACGACGGCTGCGCAATGAGCACTTGCGCTTCCCTTCATGCGAGCGCGCGATGAGGATCACGCGATCGGGGAATCGGATGAGGAGTTCATTCGACAATTCCGCCGTGTACGTCTGCTCACCACCCGCATACTCAAACAGATGCAGTTTTCCATCAGCAACAACAGACGTCGCTTGCGCAACAAGTGCTTCGTACCCCGGCAACAATGCACGGTAGCGCTTCCAAAGCAACCTGCCGCGCGTCGTGCTCTCAAGCAGGATCTCGTACGGGCTCTCGATGCGCGCCAAGGCGAGCATGGATTTGCGCACGTCGCTCGTCGTGCCTTTCAGGTTGAACTGGATCACGCGCACGAGCGTGCCCACTTTCGAATCGAGATACGCCTGCTCGATCGTCGTGATGCTCTCGGGCAAAAGGTCCTTGTAGTGCGTGCGGAAATCGGCGAGGAAATCAGGCATGTGCCAGTCCGCGACGCACCCGACGGTCGCAAGCCACAGGTTCTTTTGCGCGATCCGGTACATCCAGTAGCTCGTAGGCCTGCTGTCAGCATCATCCCACAGGCGCGGATTGACGCAATGGATGGCAGCAAAACGCTGCAGGAGCTCTTTGGCCGGCTCGTGGTGATCGACCCAGAGCACCGGTACCTTGATGCGTTCGAGGAAATCAGAGGATACACGGCTCGTATCGAGGATGACGACCAGGTCAGGACTATGCTCCTCGACTTTACCTAAGAAACTCTCGTCGACTGCTGGACGGTTCTTGAACGGGACGCTGCGCGCATCCCCGCAGATGCTGTGAACCAAGCAGAAGGAGACCGCACCATCCGGATCATTGTCATGGATGACTAAGGGACGTGCAGCGGACTGCAGCAACTCGCGGGCGCGTTGAATTGCGCTCTCGGGGACGGACATGCCTCTGCGAACCCCCGACCCTTTTTAAGGGTTGTCCGGGCGGGAGTGGCAAATCCTGGACAGAGGGGTTAAAAACGGTTCGTGAGTGCTCTGAATCATGAAGTTGGAGAATATCCTCTACGGTTTACGTACGGCGCTTGACAATCCATTGCTCATGTTTAGCGTTCCCGCACTCACGGTGCCTTTTGCGATGCACGAGACCCCGGAATCACTCTACACCTTTGCGTTTGCTGCAGCGAACGCGTTCGTGCTCTATGCCAACGTCCTCGCGTATAACGACATCGACGAGCGCATCAAGAATAACCGTTGGGACGCGGGGCTCGTGCAGGGACTTATTTATCGTCAGAATCTTCGGTTCTTCGTCCAACGGCATCCAGAGCATCACGCGCGCTATGAGCAGCTCTACAGTGAACTATTTCCCGGCCGGTCGCACGAGTAGATGCAAAAACTCCGCCTCCATCTGGTCGACCTTCTCCTTCATGCGCGGGCCTAAATCTGGATTTTTACTCAAGGAAGCATGCACCGATCCATCGTCTTCGACCGCCAATCTGAACCTTGTCGTCCATGTGCCTAAGCCCGGAACACCGAACTCATAGCTCCCTTTCGTGCGCAAGATCTGCAGAATGATGTCAAAAGGCGGTCCTGTCCAGTGGCTGCGGTTGACCTTGACGTACGCTCCGAACGCACGCTGCCAACCCTCCGTCGTGAACCCGTCGAGCGTATCGGCTATCCGAATCATACGGTACGCATAAAAAGAGGGTGCGTTCTTAAGCTTAAGCGATGACGACTCCACCGGTAGCGGCCCCCAAAAAGAGCGCCCGACGGCGCCGCTCGAACCCGCCTGTGCGCCATGACCGCTCGGTGGGTGTGGTCTTGTACCGCGAGACGGTGGATGGTCGGTTGTTCCTGGTGCTCTTCAAGCGCCGCAGCACCGATTTCGCCAAAGGCCACGTCGAGACGGGCGAGACGGATGCCCAAGCGGCGATTCGCGAAGTGGCTGAGGAGACAGGAATCACGGACGTCGAGCTCCACGCGGGCTACTTAGGCACGACTGCGTACACCTTACGTAAGGGTCGCCAAGTGACGAGGAAAGCGGTCGCGTTCTTCCTCGGACGCACGGCGCAAGAGAAGGTCATCATCTCCCACGAGCACGAGCGTTTCGCATGGCTCTCACCCGAAGAAGCGGTGAAGAAGCTGTCGTTTGAGAACCAGCGCAATCTCGTCAAGCGCGCGCAGGAGATCTTGACCGAGAAAGAGAAAGGCGAGTAAGAAGATTCTCGATTGATGCGGGAGACAGGGTTCGAACCTGCGTAGGTACAAGACCACCAGACTCTGAATCTGGCCCGTTTGACCGCTCCGGCACTCCCGCGCTAGAGATGCACGAGGGTTCCGGAAGGGCTTTAAAAAAGTTCCCCGTACGGCAGCTTCATCATCGACGGACGATTAGTTTCCACTCCCCAGTAGTGTTTATGAGAAAGATTTAAATATCAGAACTCACCTATAGTAGTAACAACGGGGGTTCGGGGAGATTTCAGCAGAAGAATCACAATTCTTCTTCTACCACCACACCTCACCACCCTTCTCCCCACCCCGTTGCTTTCACTCCACAACGCCGATGAAGATCCCGCCAATTGTTAAGACCGCGGCACTCACGGCAAGTTCTGCACTCCTTGGCGGTGTGCTAGTTCTTCACTACGCGCCAAAACCAGACATCTCCGCCGAAGTCGAGAAGATCCTCACCGCGCGCTCTGGCGCTACAAGCATTGAGCTCACCCTCACACGCGACGGAACGCCACTCACGACAGACGGGAGCTGCGCCGCGAACCAGACATTCGCACCTATGAATACCGCCCCCGACTATCTCGACAGCAAGAT
>CAZIKW010000052.1:0-10641 GCA_964540015.1 uncultured Methanosarcinales archaeon
TCTACTGAGGTTTCGAGCCGTAGAACGTGACCGTTATCGTCGGCTGGTTGCCGAAATGCTCCTTATGATCATTTACGAGCGCATCGCTTTGCACCTGGCGATATCCAATGACGCGTTCCGTGAAATTCTCGCAATATTTCATTCCGAGATAGAAGCAATGCCCGAGATTGGCACCCGCAGCAGTACCAAGACAAACCAGATGTTCCGCAGCTTCTTCCGTGAGCTCTTCGAGACGTTTCTTCTCAGAAGGCACCTCAGTGCCCTTTGACACAGCACTACCCGTAGCACCAAGGCTTCGAGCGACCTCGTCAGAAGACACACACGGCAAAACATCACCGGTGTTGACGATCTTCTTCGCCGGAGCCATATTACGCAATCGCTTCATGATAGGATCATAACAGAGAGACCAGATAAAAAGCTATCCTAGAACCGCTTGAACTTCGCGGCCGTATCGATCAAGTCGATGTGACCGAGCATCTGCGCACGGCAGCAGTAGCGCTCAAGGCCGAGATCATCCATGACCTTCTTCGCGTCCTCGCCCTTCGCGGTGCGCTCAGAATACTCTTTCCAGAGCTGACCGATGGGTTTACCGCAGCTGAAGCACCGGATGGGGATGATCATATGAGCTGGCGAACCGGGTTTGATTTATAAAGATTGATGTTGGCAATTCCACGAGTTATAAAACTACTCTAAAGTAGTAACAAAATAGAAACATTTATAAATCTCCATCCCCTACAATAGTCCAAACAGTGGGGGAAACACACTATGACGCTACAACTCAATGAGCCTGTTGAACAGTACAAGGAATTCTATGGTCGCAATATCGACCAGATGCCGAAGCTTATTGCTGAAGGTCGTACACCGTTATCGGTCGCTGGTTTGATGCGCGCTCGCTTGTCGGCTTTGAGCGGTTCGCCAGCGGTGAAGAGCGCGTGGTGGGACAACTGGTTTGACCTTGGTGATGCGATCGCGTACCATCCGAATGGGGATGTGAAGATCGTTCCTGATGCCACTGTGTTGCGCGGCGTTTCTCCGCAAAGCAAGCTTCAGAATGGCGCGTTAATGCTTGAGGATGGTGTGTACGAGTCCTTGCCGGGAAACGAGTTCCGTCGCAACAAGCTCGGCACTACGGGCCAGGATCTGAGTAAGCGACAAGCGCTCAACAGCCCTGTGTGGAACGAACTCGCGCGCGGAGACCACAAACTCCTTGAGGAATATGTGAACGCAGTATTCAGCGAAGCGAAAGAACGCTTCAGTTACAGCGAGAATATGGGAATCTACGTTGCTGACGCTCCGACCGTTCCGAGCGTGCGGCCTTGGTACGTCTACCTCCTCGACTGTAGGTCGGGGGCGTGTGGCAACTACCGCCTAGGCAGCTACTGTGGCCGTCTCGTCGGGGTAGCAGCGCCGGAGGCGCCGTCGACGCAAAAAAATTTTAGCACCTCAAACGTTCAGGATCCTATCCTGATGGCTATCGCCAACGGTGCGCCGACTCTGAAGACGTCATCGGGCCTCTACGTACGCGCGCACGAAAGCGTCAAAGCATAGAACCTCGTTAATTTTTTATACTTCTTTTCTTCTCAGCCAACCGTTCCAGTCACGAAAAGCGTGGCTGGGCTACACGTCCGCACACCACGGCAGCATCGCTGCTATAAAATACAGCCGCAACAGTGATGAAGCGGCAGTGCCACACATCCGGTGCGCGGGCTACAGCGTGCGGCCTTGGTACGTCAACCACCTCAACAATAGGTCGAGGGCGAATGGCAACAACCACCTGGACAACAACAATGGCCGTCTCGTCGGAATAGCCAAGCCCCACTGGAACACCTTTCTCCTTATGACGAAAACGACGTTCGAAAGGGTCCACGCGTTCGAGAACTTGCTACGCGCGTCAGAGAAAGCCCGAAAGGGCAAAACCCTCAAGCCGTATGTCATAGAGTTCGAGAAGGATCTCGAAGTCAACCTCCGCCAACTCGGGAAAGAACTCGAGGAGCGCACCTATCGGCCGAAACCGCTCAAGACGTTCGTCATCCGAGACCCGAAAACCCGCACAATCAGCAAATCAGACTACCGCGATCGCATCATCCATCACGCGCTCTGTAATGTCATCGAGCCGATGTTTGACAAAACGTTCATCCACGATTCGCATGCGAATCGAAAAGGGAAAGGCACACTCAAGGCGATCAAGCGGTTCGAGGCATTCCATCGCAAAGCTTCAAAGAACAACACCCGCCCGTGCTACGTCTTGAAGGCCGACATCAGGCCCTATTTTGATACCGTAAACCATGAGATTCTCCTCGGTCTTCTCAAAAAGAGAATCGAAGATGCAGATATCCTCGCGCTCATTCGCAGTATCCTCGAGAACCATAAGACCGACCGCTCTGGCCAGGGGATGCCGCTTGGCAACCTCACAAGCCAGTTCTTCGCGAACGTATACCTCAACGAACTCGATCAGTTCGTGAAGCACCATCTCAAGGCCAAATACTATATCCGATACGTAGATGATTTCGCCATCCTCAGCACGTCGAAAAAAGAGTTGAATGAACAGAAAACGCACGTCAATACGGTCCTGGAAGATTTCCTACGCCTCGAACTACACCCGAACAAATGTAAAATCATCGAAACAACGAAAGGCGTGAATTTCCTCGGCTTCCGTATCTTTCCAACACACAAGCTCCTACGTAAGAAGAACGTCTGGAAGTTTGAGAAGAAGTTGAGCGCAATTCAAGAGGCATACAACGAAAAGAGCAGAGAGAGAGAGAGAGAGAGAGAGAGCACGCCGTTGCAGTTCTCCAAGGATGGATGGCGTATGCCAACCACGCGAATACGTACAAGTATCGTCGACACATAATCCGCGAATTCAATCGAAAATTTCCGCTTCCTGAAACTCCGACCATCACCGAGGTCAAAACACAAGAACGGCTTGCGAAGAACACTGCCGGCGTCGTAGAGCCGTACACCGCACAAAAGACACTCTTCCTACTCAAGAAAGGATATTCTCCAGAACAAATCGCGATGAAACGCAGTATCCAGGTGGGGACTGTATGGGCGCATATCGCTGAACTCATCGAACACAGCCACTTACCGCTCAGGAAAGTGCTCACGCAAGAGAAAATCGATACAATCCTCCCAAAAATCCACAGCGAAGCAGATCGACTCAAGTACATCAAAAACCGGCTTGATGACCCCAGCATCACATTCAACGAAATCTCCTGTGTACTCGCAGACGTGAAACGCAAGAACAAAAAGAAAAGCATCATCCACCTTGTGAAATGGTATCAGCGCAAGCACTGTTACAGGAAATGCTACGCATATCCGGATCAGAGAGTACTCTGCGCGAAGAAATTCGATCAATTCACAACGAACAATCCAACGATGCAGATGAAAACGGAGGAGTTCCTGCACTTGTTCAATAATCACATCGACATCTGCGTCCTACCGGAGCAGGAGAAGCGGCGATTTATCAGTTGGCAGGAATTCATCGAGAAGAGACAGAAGAGAGTATCAGGCGACTGAGTTTGCAACGAAAGGTTCTTCGTACGACGCGATCATCTGCTTGAATCGCTCGTGTTTCGCCGGATGGAGCTTCATCAATCCTAACGCGTCTAATTTCAGCAAATTCTCGCGTCGGGAGATGATAATATCTTTGATCGGTTTGCAATCCTGCGTCTGAATGCCGAGTTTGTGGAGGCATTGGTGAAAAATAGCACGTTCTTCCTCATTCGTCGCAGTAATGAATACTCGACGATGACCGTGTGCAATTTCGAAGTTCACACATCCTTCAGCGGCGATAATACCTTGCAAGTATGGAACTATCTGTTCCACTGACCGATTCGGCATTGAATGAGTGATGTCGTTCACGAGTTTCTGCACCGTCTGAATGAAAATCTGATTTCCACGTTCAATCATCACCGTTCCAAAATCTTCCAACTCTGTATGAGAGGAATTTTTGGTGAACGACACGACACAAGGGCGTGCATCTTCGATACAAAGCGGAGTTTTGGTAATCCAGAAAGAGACGAGGCGTTGTTCATAGTAAAGACATGCAATTTCATCGAGTGGTTTTTGTATATTTAATCGCGTATACCACCACCAATCGGAAGTGGAAACGCCAAAATGCTTATTGAACCACCAAAGAATTCTGTTGACGAGCACAGGTTCGCAATTTGCAAACGTTAGTGTTCCTCTTGCGGTCTTACTCATTTCTCCTTGAAGCAAACCAATCGCTTCAAAAGACTGTGCATCTAAATGGAGGTATTTCGGAAGTGTGCCGCGGTGCCAACGAACACCCACATTCGGTCCAGTATGATTCGAAACGGGGCGACAATACTCAACAACATACTGATCGGGTTCATCATGAACATGAGAAACGTACATATTTCCTCTTCGTCCAGATTTGATTTCAGAGGGAATGAACTGTAGCATATCCGTCATCATAATTTTCTGGCAACCACACAGCTCTAAATACCTTACGCGTGCATGTCCAGTGCTTTCGAAGAATGGAGAGAAAAAGAAGGAGGTAAAACACAGAATGATTATCTGTAGCTTTTTTGGCTCTTTGCACGTGCCTGGCCGTGGCTGTTCGGCTTGGCCGACTCCTTGCGACGCACGTCCGCGACGATCAACTGACGATCGTACTCGAGGAACATCGCGCGGGAATTCTCATCGACCGTGGCCAAAGCACGCGCAATAGCCAGTCGTGCAGCATCGGCCTGGCCCATCGAGCCGCCGCCGACCGCCGCGACCGTGATCGCGTAGCGCTGCGCAAGTGCGCCAGCGAGCTGCACAGGCTCAAGCACGCGTGCGCGCGTGAGCATGTTGCCGTAGTGCGCAAGCAAAACGCCGTTGACGTGCACCGTGTGCTTATCAGACGGCGTCAACGTCGCGCGCGCGATCGCTCGCTTGCGCTTGCCGCTCGCATGGATGACCTTCGTGACCGCCTTACTCATTCCACTTGCCTCCAAGCTCCTTTGAAACATCGCCCATCAGCATCCATCGCGTGGTGGGCAGCTTGCTGACATCCGCTTCCGGGAAGCGGACAGCCGGCATATCGCGCAGCTCAACCGGCGTGCCGATGTAGCACATCGTGCGGCGCAGCGCATCGCGACCGCGCGCTACCTTGTTTGGGAGCATACCGCGGATGATGCGGCGGACCAAGCGGTCCGGCTGGCGGTGCATGAACGGACCGAGCGCGGGAGAACCGCGGTGGTACGTCTGCTTGTACTCCTCAAGGATATTGCTCTTGCGACCGCTCATCGCGGCCTTTTCGCAATTGATGACTTTGACTTCCTTGCCGTGCAGTGCAGCGCGTGCGACCTGCGTCGCGAGGCGACCAACGAGTTGGTGCGTCGCATCGACAACAAGGACGGTGCGCGGCGCTGCGGCCGGTTTCTTCGTCTTCGTGGTCGGCTTATCCAAGGATCCTCACCTTCGCAGCTTTCGGGTTGGCTTTGACCAGCTCAGCGATGCTGAGGGCCTTGCCGCTCTTATCGATCTTCGCGCGCGCTCCGTCGCTAAACGAGAACGCGGCGACCGTGATCTTCTTCGTGAGATCGCCCTCACCAAGTACCTTACCAGGAACGATGACCGTCTCGCCGTCAGACGCAGTCGCGTCGAGCTTGAACACGTTGACCGTGCGGCGCCCGCGCGTGGGCTTTTCGAGATCGTCGGCAATTCTCTTCCACAGCGCGACATCCTGCTCGATAGCAGTCTTACGCAGCTCTTGGATGAGGGCCGTGATGGTGGGGTTTTTCATGGTTGTTCACTCGTGATTCTTTTGTGAGGTATATGGGATGCGGGAGACAGGGTTCGAACCTGCGCAGACACAAGGCCACCAGCACCTCAAGCTGGCCCGTTTGACCACTCCGGCACTCCCGCGTTTTGATTGTTCACTGGACACTTCCAAGGAGGGTGTCGAACTCCTTGAGTTGCTTGGTATACGCCTCGAGAGACGCTTCGACCATCTCGGCAGGTGGGACCTGGCCCCATGCCTCGACACGCAGCAAGTAGTCCGTCTCCGACGCATCGGCGGCGATGTCCTTGCTGTTCTCGTGCGTGGTCTTCGCACCCGACTTCGGGATGCGTTTGAAAAAAGAGTGACCTGCGCTCCACTTCGCGTGTGCGCGGCCGGTACCCAGGACCGCCGTCGCGATGAGGCGGAGTTCCTGGCCCTCGAGGAGCTTGGTGATCGGCATATCTGGATAGACCGGCTTGACCTTCGGGTCGTTCGAGACGAAGTCTCGAGCGTATACCACGCCGGGCCCCTTCGCTTCAAGCGTGAGCTTGCAGCTGGACTGCGCGAGGTACTCCTGGGAGTCGACCTCTTCCTTGCCCGGCAGCACGTAGCCCTTGATGTCGGTCGTGAGCGGGACAAGGCCGAGGCGGTGCGCGACGATCTCATCGTACAAGACGCTGTCGTTCTTGCTGATCTCGACCGTCTCGATCGCCATCACAGGGACTTCCGTCAGGAGGAGACGGCGGACGGTGTTGACGTACCAGTCCGGCGTGTCCGCAACCTCGACCTCGAGGATGTTTCCTTTGCCCTTGTGTTTGGTGAGCTTCATGATGATGACCTTATACGCGACGGCCGCGCTTTCCGCCCTTCTTACGGCAGCCCCCGTGCGGGATGGGAGTGACGTCCTCGATGAGGCCGATCTTCAAGCCGCGGCGCGACAATGCGCGGATCGCTGCTTGTGCGCCTGGCCCTGGGTTCATCGGACCGTTGTGTCCGCCCGGTGCTGCGACGCGCACGTGGATGCCTGAGATACCCTTGTCGAGGCAGATTTCCGCGAGCTTCGCGGCCGCGTTCATCGCCGTCGTCGGGGAACTCTCGAGGCGGTGGCTCTTGACCATCTGGCCACCCGACACGAGACCGATGGTCTCGCTGCCCGTAATATCAGTCACGTGGAGGATAGTGTTGTTGTAGGAGCTGTAGATGTGGCAGACTCCCCAGCGGATTGCATCACGGCGAGGTGCGGATGCGGCAACAGGTGCGATCTGCTCAGCAGCTGCGCTCGCGAGGTTGGACGTCGCTGCCTCTTCGGTTGCGTGAGTCGTGGTCATGGTGTTCACTTCTCCTCCGTTTCCATGAGGTCGGCAACCGATGCGTCAGCAGCGGAGCTCTTCATCTCTTCGGGGTCCGCGATCGCCTTGATGTCGAACGCGACGAGCTCGTTGCTCTCGACGCCACGGCGCTTGTCCTTCGCTCGGCGCTTGGCCTGCGTGCGCTGCGCGACCTCAGGGTCGAACGCTTCTGCGTGCTCAGGAGCCAAGTACGGGCTGCCGGATGCGAACGTGACGGTCGCTTCCTCATCCGCTGGAACGAGGTAGGACGGGGACGTGACTTTCTTGCCGCCGACAAGCACGTGCTCGTGCGTAATGAGCTGGCGTGCGTGCACGACGGTGCGTGACATCTTGCGACGGTAGACGACCGTCTGGAGACGGCGGTTCATGACATCGCGCAATTGGAGGCTGAGGATCTCATCCACGCCTGCAGTGGACTTGATGAGGCCGAGGCGGACCATACGGTCGCGCATCTGGTCTCGTTCCTTGTTCGCCTGCGTATCGGTGCGGGTGAGGAGCTTCTTCGCCTGACCCTTGAAGCCCTTGAGCACGGACTCCATCTTCCAGATCTCCTTCTTGTTGCCGGTTCCGTAGCGGGAGCGGATCTCCTTTTCGAGCTTGATACGCGTGGCGTTCCACGGGTGCATCGGCGTGCTATACTTTTTCTTGAAGCGCTTGATATCTCCCATGGTGAATCACTTCTTTTGCGGAGCCCCTTGGGGCTCGCGGGTGCGGACGACCTTCTTGCCCGAACCGCCACGCTTCTTGTTGGAACGGAAGTTGCTCTTCGTGCGCTGGCCGCGGACCGTGAGGTGCTCGGCGTGGCGCAGACCCTTGTAGGTGCGCAGCTTGCGCATGCGCTTGATGTCGTTGTCGCGCTCGAACGTGACGTCGGAGCCGATGAGGTGCTTGTCCTCTCCCGTCTCAGGATCCTTGCGGCGGTTCATGAGCCATTCGGGGATCGAGAACTTCTGGGGCGTACGGACGACTTCGTTCAGGCGAGCTTCTTCAGCTTCCGTGAGGTCGCCTGCCTTGCGCGTCGGGTCAATGCCCGAAACGAGGCAGATCGCGTGGGCGAACATACGGCTGACACCCTTGATGCGGCACAGCGCGATGCGGATCTGACGCTCTCCTGCGAGATCGGTGTTCGCGACGCGGATGATGTAGCGGGTTGCTGCCATATGGGTTGTGCCTTGTGTAGCGTCTTCGTGAAGCGTCGAGAAATCCCCGAAAGGGGATCGTCCTCAACGCTCTTCACTCGGACGGGTATGGTGTGAGGGATTCCCAAGTGGTTTAAAAAGGTTTGGGTGTGACTGGAACCGGTACATTTGCTCTCGGATTCATCGGTAAACGGCGAAAACCCTTATAATTTCTTGATGGGCGCCGTGCTCGATGGATATCCCCCACGCACGATTCACCAAACGCCTCGGCCAAGGGGCCACGAGCGTCATCTACCGTCTGGGAAAAGACTATGCGATAAAGATCCTTTCGCAAGACTATCTTGAGAAGTATATCCGACCGGTCGCGAGAAGCCTCGAGGAAGCATCAGACATGTGCCGCAAGCAACTCACGTGGGAACACACCGTCGCGACCGAGTTGCGTAACGCAGGCATTGAGAGCGTTGTGAAGACCTACGGGGTACACGAAGTCCCTACGCGTTGGTTCGACACGAGACTGCGCGCAGTCAAACGCCTCGCACTCGTGATGGAATTCGTCGCCGGGGTACCCATCACTCGCTTAGACGATCTTCTCGAACCTGTCGCGCGCTCGCGGTTAGGTAGCGAACTCGCGAAAGCGCGCCGCGCCGGTTACGTGCCGGATGAACGTGTTGAGGATCCCGCACACAACGCACTCTATGATGAACGGACGTCGGATTTGAAAATTATCGATTTCACATTCTGGGATGCGAAACCATACGCTCCAGCATACGAAAACCCACGCGCAGAACGGTAAGCATCACTTCTTCTTGCGCGGCGACGGCACATCATCGCGATGGTGGTGGCGCAGCACATAGAGCGCGCCGCCTAAGACGAGCAATACGACGAGGAACGCGAGCAATCCTAAGAGGAGCTTCGTTCCCGGCGCTGCTGCGGGCGCAATATCCTGCGGCGAGGGCGTTATATCAGCGACGAGCACTATCTGCTTCGCGTCGTCGCGCGACTGCACGGTGAACGTGAACGATTGCTTCCCCGACCATGCAGGGTCGCTCCAGATGCGCAATGCGCCGTCACGCGCTTCGCCGGCCGGGATGACGATGACGCCGCCGGGGTAGATCTCGCCATAGCCCCAACGCTCGATGCCATCGATGGAGAGCACGTACGCCTTGCTCTCGGCCTCATTGTTCTTGATCGTGAACGGATACAGCGCGCCTTCGACGGCGTTGACATCCTGCGCTTCGATGATATCCACAGTGGTGCGGCCGGCGCCCGGCGTATCTTCGCCGCACAAGCCGCTTTGCACGACCGGCACGCGCACCGCTTGGCTGAACACTTCTGTTTGCCGCACGCCGTACTGGTGCTCGACGATAGCGACGACATCGGTGAAGGTGCCGGGAGCGCAATCGGGGCGACCCGTCCCTACTTCGCGCGTGGCGATACCACCAGCATCAAGCCCGCCGCCCTTGTCAGTTGAGAACAATCCAAGGCGCGGGATTTCGAGTTTCACGTCGAGGTCGCGCACCGCGTATGGGCGATTGTTCATGATGCGGACCGTGGCTACAATAGAGCGGCCCTGCATCGGCGTCGTGGGTTCGATACGCAGCTCGCTGATGACGATGTCGCACGCGTCCCCGATACCATTGCGGTCGACATCCGACTGGTCGACGTTATGGGTGAGGGCGCAGTTGTCCGCTATGTCAGGGACCTTATCGCAGTCCGTATCGTCGAACTGTCCATCTTCCGTGAGCATGACACAGCCGCGGTAACCCGGGTCGCCCGGATAGACGGCATGGACCGGGATGGCTAAGAGCGCGACGGCGAGGATCAGCGCGAGGAACGTTTTGCCGTGCATATGGTTCCGTGAGGTCGGTTTAAATATGTTTAGTGGATGGACTCAGATAATCAGGTCGACCGGCTCAAGCGTTCCATCAGGGACATCCTGAAGCTTTTTGATCATCGAATACAACTCCTTGAACTTCTCCAAGTTCAGCACGATCCCTGTACCCGCTAAACGGACACGGTTGTGAGGAAGCAACGACACTGTGTAATCGGTGATCTTCACCAGACCGTCCAAATCATCGGAGCAATCGATGAGTGCGCGTCTGTACTCAATGATATCCTGGTGCGGAGCGGCACGGGTTGTTTCAACAGTGACGAAGTCCACCATGGAGTAATCGATGACGTGCTGCTCCAACGTGCGCATATACGCTTCAGTCGAAACTGGGCAAACATCCTTGTAATCCATCTTGATGGTCGGGTTCCCGTCACCGTCGAATGTGATAAGCGTCATAGTTCATCCTCCTCACTGATCAAACAAATCGGGTAAATTGAAGCGAATCGACGCTCCGCCCCGAACGCCGAGGCTATCGTGGTTCGTCTCGAGCACGTTCGGATGTGCGAGCGTGCCGATGTTGTCCCAGAC
>CAZIKW010000053.1:0-390 GCA_964540015.1 uncultured Methanosarcinales archaeon
ACATCCTGTGCACGGAGCTCGAACTCCGGGACGGGGTCGTCACCGGCGGGATCGTCGGGCGTCCGCCGTGGGGCGACGGCAAGCTGGCGGCGGTTCGTGATTTCGCGAAGCGCCGCCGCCTCGCTTTGAGCGGCTGCCATGCCTATGCCAACGGCGACGAGGACGTGCCCCTCCTCAGCGGCGTGGGCTATCCGCATCCGGTGAACCCGGGGTCCCAACTGGCTCGGTATGCCGCTGAAAAGGGTTGGGCAACCGTCCGATTGGACGAGAAGCAGAGTCAGTTCAATCCGCGGGCCGTGATCCGCACCGCCGGTCTGCTCGGCGGGTTCGCCTCCGCCCTGGCCGCCGCCATCGGCCGCCGTCTCAACCGCCAGCCCGGCGCGGCGCTGA
>CAZIKW010000053.1:400-9403 GCA_964540015.1 uncultured Methanosarcinales archaeon
AGTACTGGCCCAGGACCGTCGCGCCGGGGTGGACATCACCACATCGGTGTTCGGCCGCCTCGGCGGCTGGCTGAGCGACATTCGCATCGAGGTGACCGGTGAGCAGCACACTGCGGCCCGTCCCGCGGTGTTCTTCATCAACCATCAGAGCGCGATGATCGACCTGCTGGTGACCACGCGAGTGGTGCAACGGGGCTTCACCGCCGTCGCCAAGGCCGAGCTGGCGCAGCTCCCGGTGCTGGGAAGGCTGTTGGAGTTGGCCGACGTGGCCTTCGTCGACCGGACGAACACCTCGAAAGCGGTGTCGGCGCTGGATCCTGCCGTGGAGAGGCTTCGTCGTGGAGTCTCGGTCGTGATCTCGCCGGAAGGAACGCGGTCCTACAGCCCGACGATCGGCGCGTTCAAGAAAGGCGGCTTCCACATGGCCTGGGATGCCGGGGTTCCGATCATCCCGATCGTCATCCGGAATGCCGGAGAGATCATGTGGCGCAACGCGAAGGTCGCGCAGCAAGGGACCATCGAGGTCGTGGTGCACCAGCCGCTGCCCACAGCGGACTGGACGAAGGCCGGTCTCGACAGCTGGGTGCCCCGAATGCGCGAGCTCTATGTCGACACCCTCGACGACTGGCCCGGAACCGCTGCCGGTGCCCGCTGGTCCGCCGCGATCACGGAGTCATCGGCAAGGCCGAGGTGATGATCACAGCGCGCGATCGGCTCCGGCACCTGATTCGCGGGGACAACCCCGCGGAGATCGCCGGGCTTCTCGAATCGGCCCAATTCAGCCGCGAGACGGCACAGCTCGCCGCCGAACTCGGTCGCGACGTCACCGATGTCCGCGAGGAGGCCGCCGGCTATGTGCGGGAGATGGCGGTTTCCCACGTTCCGGTGGTCGTGCGCGCCTGGCATGCGCTGTCCGCGTGGATGGTTCGTGGCTACCAGGTGGTCGTCGATGACGATGAACTGGCCAAGCTGCGAGCGCTCGACCGCGATCACGCGTTGATCCTGCTGATCTCCCACCGCTCGTATCTGGATCAATTCTCACTTCCACCGCGCCTGCTGCAGGGCGGCATCATGCCCACCTTCGGACTGGCTGGTGCGAATTTGAACTTCTTCCCCCTGGGCACCCTGGGCCGGCGGAACGGCTTCATTCCGGTGCGCCGCTCGACCGGCGATCTGCCGGTGTACCGCTGGGCGTTGCGGGCGGTCGTCGGAAGACTGGTGTCGCGCGGTCAGAATCTGGTCTGGTCGATCGAAGGTGGTCGAAGTCGCACCGGAAAGCTCCGCCCACCGAGATACGGTCTGTTGCGCTATGTCACCGATGCCGTCGAAAGTGACGGTTCGAAGCGGACCGTGGCTGTTCCGGTCTCGATCCTGTTCGACCAACTGCCGCTGCACGAGGTCAAGCTGATGGTCGAGGAGTCACGGGGACTCCCGAAGAAGCCGGAGAACCTGCGATGGCTGATCAGCTATGCCCGCGGCTTGCGGCAACGCCTGGGACGCATCTACATCGACTTCGGTGCGCCCGTACCACTGCACGACCGGATCGAGACCCTGCGGGCGGACGGCCTCAATGACCGGCAGGTGGTCGAGCGCGTCGCTCTGGACATCTGCCATCGACTCAATCGGGCCACCCCGGTGTCGGCGACCGCGGCCGTCTGCGTGGCGATGCTCGGCGAAGATCGTGCTCTGACCCTCGATGAGGTGTCGGCCACCGTCGCACCGCTGGCACGGTATCTCCGGGCCCGGGGGTGGCCGGTGGCCGGAGGCGCCGACCTCACCGATCGCGCCACGGTCTCCCAGACCCTGCATGATCTGGTGGGTTCGGGGGTGCTGACCCGCTATTCCGGGGGAACGACGACGGTGTGGGGGATCGGGGAGGATCAGCACCTGATCGTGGCGGTCTACCGGAACAGCGCCATTCACGTGCTGCTGATGCGGGCGATCGCCGAGTTGGCGCTGCTGGCAGTAGCAGATTCACCGGAACTGACGAAGCGCGTCGGATGGGAACGGGCCCTGGAGATCCGGGAGCTGCTCAAGTTCGATTTCTTCTTCCCGGGCCGCGAGGAATTCGCCGAGGAGATCTGGCGCGAAATCGCGATCATGTCCGGCCGCGAACATGATCCGGACGCCTCGCTCGACTCGGATGAGGCGGCGCGGATCCTCCGGAGCAGCGATCTGATCGTCGCGGATCTCGTGCTCCGGCCGTTCGTGGATGCCTACCGGGTGGTGGCCGAGGAGTTGGCCGCGCTCGAGCCCGGCAGGGCGATCGCCGAGCAGGAATTGCTCAAGAGGTGTCTGCGGCTGGGCCGGCAGTGGTCGCTGCAACATCGCATCACCGAGGAGTCGGTTTCCGGCGAGATGTTCAGCACGGCCCTGAAGATGGCCCGGCATCGCGGGTTGGTCCACACCGAGATCCCGGCGCAGGAGCTGACGCTGCGGCGCACCGAACTCGTCACCGAACTCGCCGGCCTGCAGGCTTCGATCGCGGAACTCGGCCGGATACGCCGTCGCGTGGAGTCGATCTGAGACTCGTCGCCCGTTCCCCGCTACCCGGCGTGCCGGACAGCCACTCGCTCCAGCCACTCCACCAGGTCCCCGATCACCTCGGAACGGTTTGTCTCGTTCAGGATCTCGTGCCTGGCGCCGTCGTAGACCGCAACGGTGACATCGGCCAGCCCGGCCGCCCGGTAGCGGTCTGCCAGCGCGTGCAGTAACACGAGGTCGGCATTGACCGGATCCTTCGATCCGCCTGCGATGTACACCGGTAGATCCCTCGGGAGCCGCCCTAACTGGTCGCTGTCGGCGGCTCTGCGGGCACCGGCGAACATCTCCCGCGCCGATTCGGCGTCGATACCGAACCCGCACAGGGGATCTGCGACGTATGCATCGACGACCGCGTCGTCGCGAGAAAGCCAGTCGTAGTCCGTGCGCGCCGGCTGGACGGGGTGTTGAACGCCGACAGATCGACATCGCCGGAGAGATCCAGGGCCGGCTCGAGAAGGTCGAGTGCCGCGGTGCCGGTGAGCGCCACCGCGTCGACGTCCCCGGCATGGTCGAGCAGGAACTGCTGTGTCGCGAAAGAACCCATGCTGTGCGCGACGATAATGACCTTGTCTTGTCCCGTGCGGCGACGCGTCTCTTCGATGATATCGTTGAGTTTCAACACGTACGTATCGATGCTTTCACTCTTCGTTTGCACGAGCACCGCATTATCGGCACCGGCATAGACGTCGAGGTAGTAGCTTGCCTTCGTGCTTATCGGTACGCCTGCGCGTGTCCAGCTATTCGCGCGCACCTCATCGGAAAGGGCGATGGTGCCGGTATCGAGCCATCCGTCGCTTTCGAGGTGTCGCTGGATGAGATCGAACGCGTCGAGGCTATACTCGGCGCTCGTGCCTTGATTAAACGCGTGGCCGTGGATGAAGATGATGGGCGGTTCGATCGCACCGCGGCATGCACTATCATCGCAGCATGCACGACACTCGCCGAGCACGCAGCATTGCGGCACCGTATCTGGCAAGGTGATCGTGCCGTTTGTGACTGGGATCGGGGTGGAGCTATAGGGGGTGATGCTTGGTGTGGGGAACGTGATATTTGGGGGCGCTGCGCACATCAACGGGTACATATCGATTAATGCGATGCCGACTAGCGGTTCTATGCCGGTGTCGTTGAGCGCTATCGGTGCGTTGGTCGGTTGCGCAATGAGTATGGTAGTGAGCTGCGCCGTATGTGGAGCGCCGGGAATGCTTGCGAGCGCGGTGAGTGCGGTATCGCGCTCGAGACGATATCGTTCGCTCGCTTGCGCTTGCGCGAGCGCGGTGAGCGTGGCGTTGCCGCTGATATTGTCATCTTGTGCTTCCTGCTCGAGCGATGCGCGTATGAGGGCGAGCGTGATGCTCGCGTTATTGATGCGCGTGCAGGAGATCGTTTGGTCAAGCGCGGTAGTGTTCGCGAGAGTCGGTATCATCGGGTGAATGACGCAACTCACGCCTGCGGTACACAAAGCGTCGAGTACGAGCGCCGCTTTCGCATCGAGTGTGAGCGCGCCATCGCTATTTTCCGCCTCGAATGCGGATGCGAGTGACGTGATGGTGGTCGCGAGGGTCGAGAGCGCGTTCTCGCGCACGAGCGCGTTATTGCGCGAGCCGGTGAGGAGTGATTGTGTTGCTGTGTACGCGACGATCGCGGTCGATCTGTCGGATTGGAGCGTGACGTTCGCTGTCGGAACGCTTGCGATGTCGAGCAAAGTCGTGTGGATGGCGTTCAATCCGTTCGCGACCGTGTTCTGGTGCGCGATGAGCTGTGCGGTCATATTGCTCACTGCGTCTCCCGATACTGCCGCCTGCGCGAGGAGGCCTTGTGCTTCCGATGCGGCTTGCGCGAGTGCAACATCATCTTCGTCATTCCAATACGCTTGCGCTCGCGTGAGCGTCGCATCGAGTTGATCCGTTTCCGCCTGCGCTTGCGCAAGTTGGGCGAGCGCGCTGTCGGCATCGATCGTTGCGTTGAGCGCCGCGAGGTCGGTCGCGAGTGCCGTGTTTCTCGCACGCGCTTGAGCGGCACTGGCTGCTATTGCGAGGAGCTCAGTCTTGAGCTGCGCTCGTTTCGCGAGCTGTTCAGGCGTCGGCCCGTAGTCAATGGTGATAAGCAGATCGCGCGTCACCGCAACGCCTCCCGTGTGGCACCATGCGCTGGGTGTCGCTGCGCACGTTATCTCATGGCGGTAGAGCGCTTGTCCCGCTCCCCGTGCAGGCGTCGATATCTCTCGTGTCGTCGAATACGGGTCTCCGGTACGGATCTCGAACGTTTCGGCGTACAGTTCATCGCCTGTCGACACATCACGCAGGATCGCGGTGCATGCGGATTCACAGAACGGATTTGCGGTGACGGCGACGGAGAGCGGCAGCGTCACGCGGGTGCCTGCGGCGACGGAGACGCTGGTGTTCTCGCCGATCGCTTCCACGAGGAGATCGTTGCCCAGGAGGAATTGTATGGCGAGATAGGATTTGGTGATGCTTAGGAGAACGATAAGGACAGCGATACCGATGGCGATAATGATGAGCGGAAGCCGATGGCGTTCCCAAAAAGCGATTGAACGCTCAAGGAGCGGGTGTCGTTCCTCTTTTCGAGGCTGTTCCTTGTGTGCGCGTGGCATCGTCGTTCTTTTCCGATGCGGTCTTTTTTAAACCTCCCGTACGAAGGGCATATAAGGGTGCGCGGGTGTGATGAGAGGATGCGCGCGTCTCTTCTTTGCGTTATCGTGGTGGCTTTGCTCATTACTGGCTGCGCTCCTGATGATGGTATCGACGGCCCCGCTGGTCGCATTGTCATCGGTATCGCCACGGGTGACGTGCGAGCGGATGGTGTTACGGGAGCGGAACTTTCGCTGTCGGAATTCAAACTCCGCGATACGTCGGGAACGTGGGTACGTGTCCCACTTGAGCGCCAATCTTTCGATCTGATCCAACTTCAAGGGACGACCGTGGGTATCGCTGACGTCTCCATTCCCGCGGGTTCGTACACGGCGTTGAGCGCTATGCTTACGGAAGCGACTGTGATGGATGTGGATGGGGCATCGAACGCAGAAATTCTGACGACAACGCTTGATGCGGATATGTCGTTCGATCTCGCGAACGATGATGCGGCAGTGGTGCTCTTGACGATCTCCGCGACGATCACGCCGATCGAGTCGGGACGATATGCGGTATCGGCGACCGTGGATGCGCAAACACACGACAGCTCGAATGCGCGTATCGATGAAGAAGGGATTGTGGTCGAGAACTAATCCTTCTTCTCGCTCGCATCCGCAAGCGCACGCAATGCTTCCGTGACGACGCTGTCGCGGTAATCGATGAGTTTCTCACCATCGAGCTGTTCGCGCGCGAGGACTGCGAGAAGGGTGCGCGCGAGCTTCTCCCCGTCGATATCCGTGCCTGGCAGCGCAAGCTGCTCGCTGTGAGCGCGAAGCATGACTTCCTCCACATCCTGCTCCGGCTGTGCGGTCGCGTTCTCGTCCGCGTCCAGATCCTTCGACGTCAATTTCGCGGTATTGCGCAGAAGCGCTATGGCGCCGCGCTCTGACGCTTCGCGTGCGATCGTGCGTAGATCGAGATCAGCGGATGAACCGCTTCCAAGCGTCCCTTCGATACGCAGGGTGACGATCGTTCCTTCGATCGCGCTCGTGGTGACGCGCTCACGCACTTCATCGAGCACCGCTTGGGGCGTCTTGCCGTTCGCATCGATGCGGATACGGGTGACGCGCGCGAGCGCGACGGGTTTGCGCGTTGCGCGGCCGTTCTCGACGAGGAGGTAGCCGCCGTGCTCGAGCTCTTCGAGTTCCGAGAAACTGTTTGGGAAGAGCGGACCGGGAAATCCGATGATGCCGACGCCAGGTACATCGGTCACGGTCGGCGTATGCACATGGCCGCTCGCGTAGTACGCGCAGCCGGGTGGCAACGCACTTGCAGGCAACGCGCCCGGTATGTTGTTGATCTCAGAGATCGCGGTGTGCACGAGGAAGATCGTGCGTTCAGGGTCGTCGATGCTCGCACGATCGAACATGCGGTAGCGGTGATGGTCAAGCATCCCTTGCCGGCCGCTGATGCCGGTGAGGAGCGCTCCTGTCGTCGGGTCGACCGCGATCGTCGGTTTCCATGTACCGTCTTGCTCTTCGCCTTTCCCGACGTCGGTGAGGAGTTGCGCGCGCTCGAGCACGTCGAGGATGCTTTTGCCGCTGGGGCTCGCGTCGTGCGAACCGCCGATAGCATAGACGGGAATGCCTGCTTCGCGTAATCTCGTGAGGTGCGTGACGGCGCACTTGAGTGCGTCGATACCGGGGATGGGGGTATTGAAGAGGTCGCCGGCGATAATCGTGAAATCCACCTTCGCCGCGATGCTTTCGCTTACGAACCTGGAGAATGCCTCTTCAGAAAGAGCGCGCAGGCGCGGGTCACGCAGGCCGCCGAGGTGGCAATCGGCGGTATGGGAGAATCGCATGATGATGGTGAACGATGATGCGCTTTTATTGATGACGGCCCCGTGGGCGGTGGATGGATTTTTATATGGTGAACGCCGGTGAGGGCGTAATGAGTTTGTTCAATCACGAGCACAGGTATGCGTTGTCTGATGATGACCAGCATACGATGCGCATTCTTGCGGTGTGGGATAAGAAAGGTATACCGCATGACGTGGAAGAGTATCAACTCAAGCATCTAATCGATGAGCTGTACAAGGCTATGGATGCGATGAATGATCAACGTGCGAATGCGTTGTCGGATGAGGTTGCGAAGGCTTCGAGCGCGTTGTGGAAGTTCTATCGCGACGAGCACCAGTGCGCGCAAAAGGCTTTAGACCTTCTCCATCGTGGTCAGTTCCGTCAGGCTGCCTGAACAGCGGTCTTTGAACGGGCATTAGCCTGTTTTTGGTCGTTTTCTTTCGAAATCTGACCGAACCTGCGGAACCCTTATAAACCTCTGGCAGGTTTCCGTGGGTTATGACCAGCATCACGAAACAGATCTGGGAGATCCTCGACAACGACGTCACAATCAAGAAGGATCTCGAGCGCGGCATCATCAACGTCTCCGCCTTGAGCCAGTACCTCCTTGATACGTACCAAATCAAGGGATCTCTCGATTCCGTGATCTCCGCCATCCGCCGCTACAAGGTAGATACGCAATTACAGGATGATTACGCGCGTATCGCGAAAGCCTTGCGTGAAGCGGTCGTGAGCACGAAGACGCACATCAGCTGCATCTCTTTGAAAAACAGCCCGACCACGTACAAGTACTTAGGCCAATTGATGTCGCACGAGGACTTCCTCAAGAACGACGTCTTCCGCTTGATCAAGACGCGCACCGGCGTGCAGATTGTCGTCGATCGCGATTCGATGTCCAAAGCGAAAAGCTTCTTCCCCCCGACCACGATGGAAGAGACGACAGAAGGGCTTGTTGAGCTCTCTATCCGTTTGACGGAGAATGGCTGGAACACGAAGGGCATCATCTCGCGCATCGCGAACGAGCTCGCGACGCAGGATGTGAATATCGAGTTGTTGTTCACCGTCTACCCGCAGGTCAGCTTCTTTTTAGCGGAGAAGGATCTCGTTAAGGCGCATGAGGCGCTGATCCGCATCTCCGGCCGCGGCGGACAGGCGTAAAATCTTCTTTTTACCCATTTTCTATCGTCGGGCATCTTGTCTGTCAATATTGCGCGAGAACGCTTAAGAAGCCAGGGACGTCGCCTGCATCGTTATGCGTCTGAAACGGCTCGTGCGTACGGTGGCGTTGGCTTCTCTGTTGTCCGCACCGATGACGGCGCAAGAGCTCATCACCCCGCTCGACGACGTCGTGAAGGGAACGCAAGAACTCACGGTGATGGTGCCGCGCGACAGTCTCGCCACGCGCGTCGAAGCGACGCTGGACGGCCATAAGGTCGCGCAAGGGACTATCGACTACGGCCGCGTACGGTTGACTGTCGATTTCGGTTCCATCCCCTTTCCGCATGAATTGTCATTCACCGCATACGATGCGCAGAACCAAGTGCTCGGTGAGAGCAATCGGCAAATCAACGCAGGCGGACGAAATGCGTACGTGGATATCCTCGCGCCGTTCGCGCGCTCGAACGCTCAGAAAGGCGCATCCGCTTTGGTCTGTGCGCACGTGGCGCGCGGCAGTGAGATAGCGAGCGCGTCGTTGCAGAGCGGCGAGAGCACCTCGCCTTTGTCTCCCGTTCGTGATGCGCGTTGTGATGGTATCGCGCTTGCGGGAACGTTGCCGTCGATCGAGACCCCATACGTGAGCGCTCGTATTACGCTTGAGAATGGAGAACTGGTAGAGGATACGGTCCATCTCGATCACTATGTGACGCCGTTTCAAAGTGAGATCACTGTGCGTTCATTCCAATACCTCGTGCGGCCGCTTGACAAAGACGGAAAGCCGGTTGCCGGTCTCACGCAAGCATCGTTTCACGTGAGTGAGGATCGTAATGAGCTGCCGGTACAGGCGGTAG
>CAZIKW010000053.1:9413-10261 GCA_964540015.1 uncultured Methanosarcinales archaeon
ATCATGTTCGACAATTCCATCTCTACCGTCGGTGATTCCTCCCTCGAGAACGCGCTCGCCGAGAGTGTGCTCGCGCTCGTGGAACCCCGCGATCGTGTGAGAGTCTCCACTATTGGCACGACGCCACGCGTGGTGTTGGATCACTGGTCGAGCGACAAGGAGGAGATAGCGGAGGCGCTCCACTATGCGACCAACATCACGACCTCCCCGCCGAGTAAGGGGACGGCTGCGTACGATGCGCTGGAACAGGCCATCTATCGGTTCCAATCGAGCGGTGTGCGTCAAGGGAGCGCGGGCGCGATCATCTACATGACCGATGGCACTGATACGGTTACGAAGACGGACCGATCTCGTCGAGAAGAGCAGTTGTTGCGCTATGCGGCGGCGAGCGGCATCCAGATCTATTCGTTGAGCATCTTAACACCTCTTGGCATCAGCGACAGAGGTAATCTGCAGATCAATCCCGTCAATCACACGTTCCTTGACGGGCTCGTTTCTCGCACGGGGGGCGAACGTACTGCGTTGACGTTACTTGCGAATCCCGCGGCGTTCAGCTGGAAGATCTCGGAGCTTGAGCAGGATATCCTGCACTTGCCGGAAAAGTACCAGGCACGCATGGATGCGCTCATGGCGGAGAATCTCGACGTGAGTGATTTGCGAGAACGGATGCGCAAGGAAGCGGATTTGCTGCAGTTACGCATCTCACTTCACAAGACCGAACGCGCGCATCAAGAGGTTATCGCGGCGAAAGAGCCATCCATCGCGAATCGCGTACGCGAAGCTATCGCGATGGCAGGTGCGCAATTGCGTTCGCAGTACGTCGTCTCGTTCCAGTCCGACACGACTGG
>CAZIKW010000054.1:0-9881 GCA_964540015.1 uncultured Methanosarcinales archaeon
CTTGCACGAAACCCTGCTCGATAGAGATATTGTAGTCGCCACTCTCATTTTGTCGCGGGCCGATCGAGGCGCGGAATGTCCAGTCATCAATCACGATGTCCGCGTATGCATTTCTGCCAGGTTCTCCCGTGAAGCGGTACGTGTAGCGGTTCGCGCCATCGCGGATGATCAGATCCTTCGTATCGTTGGATGCGTCAGCGTACGTGATTACATACGATTTTCCGCGAGGGTTCGTGAGCAACACCACATCACCTGGCGCGATGCAATAGCGCAGCGCCGCGGGACATGGAGCCACATGCAGCATCTCGTCGACAGCGCCGAACACGACGTGACCGCCATCCTCTTCTACCAGCGGCACTTCCACCGTACCACGCGCCGTATCCACGCGCAATCGATAGCCATCTCGCGTACGTTCGATAAGGATGACGCCCGTCGCCTGCGTTGGCGCGCCGACATACGCGATATCGAGGATGCGGCTCGCTAAACGGTTGTGCGGGATATGCTCGGACAGTCGATCTCCGACGCCAAGCAAGATCCCATCGTCATCCGTATCGTCGGCGTACAAGGTGTAGCGCAATTCGTTCGGGTACACGCGCACGAGCGTATCAGACTGCGCGCTCGAGTTCACGACGAGTTTTGAACCATTAGAGAATACCAAATTGCTCGCGACATCGATACCAAACAATTGAACGCTGCGGTTCGTCGCTTCCGCGACGACATACGTGTGCCCTAAGATCTGGATATTCTTCCCTTCCACATCCTCAAACGTGCCGCGCAATAATCGCACACGATACTCGAGGATGGGCTTATCTTCCGCGAAGAACAGGTACGTCCCTATCTCGTCATCATCGTTTTTGCCGAACATGATCTTCCCCGTGCTATTCGCGCCGAAATCGAAACGCAGCTCCTCATCATATCCCAAGAGCGATGCAGAACCGAGCCGCACCGGCGGGTGGCGCAACAAGGGAAATTCCGCGACCGTGATCAACGGATGATGCTCGCCGATCACATCGCCCAAAGGAACATCTAACTCTACACGCGGCGCACCGCGCGACTCGTTGATGAACACCGGTGGCGTGGGCGTCGGTGTGACCGGATCCTCGATCTCCTCATCGATTGTGGACGGCAGGTTCACGCGGGGGATGTCTGGACGCACTGAAGGGGCATCATCGGGATTCACTACGTGTTCCGAGGGCGGTACCGTGATGGGAGCGCAAGAGATCAGCAAGAGCAAGACCCCAAACGCCATCCACGAACGTACCATGAGAGGGACCCTGAGAGCGTCGTTTATAAAAGATTCGTGGACGGTCAAGATCGATCAATCATACCCAAGGACGTGCCGCAATCCTTTTGAGTGACCACCCACCCAACAGATCCAATGAATACGCAACATGTGCCGCTCGTCCCGGAAGACATCGCGCATGAGGTGTTTAGCGACTTCCTGAACGAACCCGTCTGCTCCATCACGCGGGCGGAGTTTACGCTGCGCGAGCATGACCCGTACTTCTTCGCCAATGTCTATCCAGAGCTCCGAAAAATCCCAAACGTGCAAAGCGTCCCACTCGAATCACTCTATCTCTGGCCAACCCCTGCGCTGGTGGCGGGCGCACGCGCGGTGCGCGACCACGCATGCGGCACCGGAGTCCTCTTCCTCTACGAGTGCTTAGCCCGCGCTTTCGTCGCGAACAAACCCGTCGTCGCCACACTCCCACGCTACGAGACGTTCGAAGCAGTGGCCAAAGTCCATATCGCGCGCAAGAGCATCGATCTGACGCTGCTCATGCAACGCAACGAGACCGTCGCGAACCACGCCCAGCTCCTTGCGGATTTCTACGGAGTACCGCTCTTGTCCACGACCGTGAACTACCTCTACGGCGTCCTCTCGCTGTGCCGTGAGTCACCGCTCATGATCGAACCGAATTAGAAAAGAAAAGAAGGAAAAGAAGAAGTTCTCAGTTGCCTGCGAGTTCCGCGTCGATCATCGTCTGGAACGCACTAAACGGCTGCGCTCCGACGATCGCCTTGCCGTTCACGAAGAACGCCGGCGTACCTGAGACGCCCGCAGCGGATCCTGCCGCGAAGTCTGCTTGGACCACCGCTGCCTTTGCGCCGCTGTCGAGGCACGTGTCGAAGTCCGCTGTATTCAGCTTGAGCTCCTTCGCATAGCCCTTCAAGTCCGCTACAGCCAGACCGGTGCCGTCACCGCTGCCGCGCTCGAACATGATGTCATGGAACTCCCAGAACTTCCCCTGGTCAGCCGCGCACTCAGACGCTTCAGCCGATTTCTGCGCGTTCACGTGGAACGACAGCGGGAAGTGGCGGTACGAGATCTGGACCTTGCCCGTCTTCACGTATTGATCCACGATCTGGCCTTCCGTCTGCTGGTAGAATCGCTGGCAGAAGGGGCACTGGAAGTCGCTGAACTCGACGATGACGACCGGCGCATCCGCGTCGCCCATCACGTTCTTGCCTACAGCGACATCGACCGGTGCGCTCGGCGCGGCCGGTTCAGGCGCTGCTGGCGTCGGTGCTACCGGAGCCGGTGCTGCCTCGCCCGCAAGCTTGCGGTCGATGACTGCCTTAAAGCTCTCAAAGGGTAATGCGCCGACGACGAGCTCGTCCTCTACCCAGAAGCTGGGCGTGCCGCGCACGCCGCGCGCCATACCTTCCTGGATGTGCTCGCGCACCGTATCTTCGGTCGCCTTGGTGTCCAGGCACGTGTCGAAGTCCGAACCGAGTCCTTGCGCGTGCGCGAAGGACTTGAGGCTTGCCGTATCGAGCGCTTGCTGGTTTGCGAAGAGCGTGTCGTGGTACGTCCAGAACGCGTCTTCACCCTCGATCTCACGGACGCACTCGGCAGCAATCGCTGCGCCAAGCGCGTTGGGGTGGATGCTTTCGAGCGGGAAGTGCTTGTAGATGATCTCTACCTTATTCCCATATTCGCTCTTGATCTGCTCGACGGTCGGTACCGCGCGGGAGCAGAAGGGGCACTGGAAGTCCGAATACTCGATGATGGTGATGGAGTCCTTCGCATCGATGGTTCCCGAAGAGCCGTCACCGCTGAAAAGACCTGCCTTGCCCGCGTAGTAGCCCAGGACGAACGTCGTGACCACTGCGAGAGCGATCAAGAGGCCGTACACGACCGACTTGGGGACGCTCACGACGCCGCTGCTCGATTTCGAGCGCTTGGCTGGAGCGGGTGCTGCTGCTACACGCGCCTGCTTCTTCTTCATGCGGCGCTTGCGCTTGGGTGCGACCGCAGGTGCCGGAGCCGCCTGTGGTATCGCCTGATCATCATCTGCCATTGGTTCACCTTCCCCAACCCCGGGGAGTATGGGTTCTTGGACGACCCGGTCCTATGTAAAGGTTCCGGCCTCCGTCACGCCTTCAAACGGCTGTTCGTATATGGTTGTTCGGTGCGGACGATGGTGGTGAAAGGCCTTCGATGGTCTTTAGAAACTTCATACAACCTATTTACTGTTCTTCAAAGAGATTTGAAACGAATACAGCTACAAATCTACGCCGTCGGTACGGATATAAACCCCCGCCCACCGGCCCTGCTTCTATGTTCATCTCCTTTGGAGAAATCGTGGATATGATCCTGATGGTCGCCATCATCGGCTTCCTCTTTAAGGACATGATGCGAGCGCCCATCGATACGCACGACCCCGTCGCGCGCTACCGCACGAAGCACAAACCCCACTGGGAGGATTTCTGGTGGGCGTGCGCGTTGATCGCTCCTGGTATCATGATCCACGAGCTCGCGCACAAATTCACCGCGATGGGTTTTGGGCAAGCGGCAACCTTCCACGCGGCGTGTAGTGTTTCACAAATCGGCACGGGCGCGTTCTTCAACACGACGTGCCTCTTGCAGATCGCCGTTGTGGCGTTGAAGCTCGTTGGTATTCCGTTCTTGATCTTCATCCCCGGCTACGTCAGTTTCGCCGCGAACGTCACGCCGCTCCAAGGGTCGCTTATCGCCCTCGCAGGACCGTTGGTGCACTTGGCGTTCTGGGGTGTGTGCACCTTAATGCTCAAGCAAAAGGCAGCGCGTAAGTACTCGATGCGCAAGCGCCTCTTCCTCGCGTTCACCGCGAAGATCAATATCTTCCTCTTCATCTTCAACATCCTTCCCATCCCGGGCTTCGACGGCTTCCAGGTGATTCGGTACTTACTGAGCGGAGTGTTCTAAGATGCGCATCATCATCGACACGCGTCAAACCGTAGAGCAGAACGCAGCGCTCTATTACGAGCGGGCGAAGAAGGCCAAACGCAAGCTTGAAGGCACGAAGCGGGCGATTGCGAAGACGCGCGAGCTCTTGGCGAAGGAAGCGGCAGGCTTAGCGGAGAAACCCACCGCAAGAGTCGCGAAAGGACCGGTGCGAAAACGTGAGTGGTTTGAGGCCTTCCGCTGGTTCCGCTCATCAGACGGCTTCCTGTGCATCGGCGGTCGCGACGCGTCAACGAACGAGATCGTCATCAAGAAGCATGTCGAGGAGAACGACGCAGTCTTCCACACCGACATGGCAGGGTCGCCCTTCGTGGTCGTCAAGAGCGAAGGGAAGGAGATCCCCGTCACGACCCGCCAGGAGGCGGCGATGTTCACCGCCTGCGCGAGCCGCGCATGGAAGAGCGGATCAGGCTCCATCGAAGTATTCGGCGTACGACCGGATCAGGTATCGAAGACCCCGAATCCGGGAGAATATTTACCAAAAGGAGCATTTGTGGTGCGCGGTGCACGAGACCAATATCGCGTCCAGCCATCCTACGCGGTCGGTAAAGACGCAGAAGGCCGTGCGATGGGCGGGCCGCAAACGGCTGTTGAGAAGAATTGTGAACTCGGATTCTCCATCCTCCAAGGCGAGGAGAAACCGTCTGACGTCGCCAAACGCTTAGCACACAACTTAGACATCTCACTTGACGACGCACTCCGAGCGCTTCCGCCGGGCAGCGTGAAGTTCGGCAAACAGCTTACAGGATCAAGAGCACAAGACCAGTGATAGCGAGAAGCGCACCCGCGCCTTCTGCCATCCAGCCATATTGCTCTTGCTGATCGATTTGGGCGAAATACGCCTGCACGCGAGACGTCATGTCCGCTACGCTGCGATTCAACCCATCAATCGATTCTTGCAAACCCATAGGGAGTTACTTCGGCATGCCGCCGACAAGTCCGACCGCCTGCATGGCCGTCGTGTGGCAACCGCCGCACTGGTACTGCTGGAAGTGGGAGTTCCCCGAGTGGAGGAGGTTCCCTTTCTTTGACATTTCCGTATGGCACTTGCTGCACTGCATGAGATAATCACCTGAAATCGCTATAGCTCTACCCGTGGAAAGGCTCTTATAAACGTATGGGAAAGAGTTGTTGGTCAGATTACAGGCTAGTTTTACCGAAAACACTCATGACTCGTATTAACAAAAGCAACAATCCTAGATACAACACGTAAAATGACCAGAACATTCTCTTAGTTCCCACACGTTTCCAAGCGAAGATCGTGAGTCCCGTTAATAGGATTTCCAAAAGAAAAAACACCACCATGGCAAAATACATTTCTAATGAAGATGAATCAAGATGCGGAAACAGCAATAACGAAAAATACGCTAAAACATAGCAGACATACAACTGCATGAGAAATCCGATTGCAAACGCGAGATACGACAAAATCGCAAGAACCGGATTGCCTTTTGAGCGCTTTGGTTTCATAGCCCCCATCTACCGGTTACGAACTTATAAACTCATCACTGACGCAATCTTTAAAAACCGACAGACGGTCCGAACCGTATATGACCCACTCCTCCCTCGGTAACCACACGACGAACACCCCGGGCAGCGTCACATTCACCTGCCCGCAGTGCCAAAAGGCGCAGATCCTGCGCACCCGCAACGAGCGCGAGATCGTGGCCAAGTACGCCTGCGTCTGCGGCTTCACGGGCCCCAACTAGAGGTATACACCAATGGCAACGTGCGTCGTTACTCTCAAGATTATGCCGGAAAGCCCGGACATCGACCTCGATGCGGTCCAGACGGCCGCCCAGACCGCCATCAACACCTTCACGGGCGAAGACGGCGAGAAGCGCGCGACGCAGGAACCGGTCGCATTCGGCCTCAAAGCGCTCAAGATCATGTTCGTCATGGACGAGAAGATCGGCTCGACTGAATCGCTTGAGCAAGCGCTCGCCGCAATCGACGGCGTCAACAGCGTCGATGTGGTCGACGTGCGCCGCGCAATCGGCTAAGTCCTTCTTTCCCTTTTCTTCCCAATGGTAAGGTTTAAAGTAGTCTACGACCGGGATGCATGTATCGGCGCGTTCTCTTGCGTGGCGGCGGTCCCTGAACATTGGTCATATGATGATGACGGGAAAGCGAACCTCATTGGAGCGACGTTCGACCACACGGTGAGAAAATGGGTGATGATCATCGACGAGAAGGATCTGTCGGAGCACAAGGCTGCCGCAGAAGTCTGTCCCGTCGATGCGATTCTTCTGGAGCGACTCGATGACGAATAGTCCCACGCACATCGGCATCATTCTTGATGGCAATAGGCGCTGGGCGAAGCGCCACTTGCTGGAACCGACGAAGGGGCACGAAGCCGGCGCGAAATTGCTTGAGGACCTCTTCCAATGGACGATCGATCTGAAAATCAAGGAACTGACACTGTATACGCTCTCGATCCAAAACCTGACTCGCGACAAGACGGAAGTATCATTTCTCTTCACACTCCTGCATAAAGAAATCGGACGGCTGCTTAACGACGAGCGCATCGTGAAGGAACGGGTACGTATCCGCTTCACCGGCCGCACACATTTGTTGCCTGAACACCTCCAAGAACGCATTCGGGAAGTGGAGGCGAAGACCGCGGCGTACGATCGCGTGGCGGTCAATTTCGCCGTCTGCTACGGCGGCCGCGAAGAGATCGTAGATGCGGTCACGAAACTGATAGAGGACGGCGTCGACGTGACTGAAGAGAATATTTCTGAGCGTCTTTGGGTGACATCGGAGCCCGATCTCGTCATCCGCACCGGCGGCGATCGCAGGACATCGAACTTCCTCACGTGGCAATCCATCTACAGCGAATGGGTGTTCTTGGAGAAGACGTGGCCGGAGTTCACGAAAGCGGATCTGGAGAACGCGATTGCGGATTTCAAGGGACGGGAGAGACGGTTCGGGAAGTGACTACTCAATAGTGGTTAAATACGGAAAAGCATATAAACCCGAATTCTTCTCCTTAGACGATATGACCTACGACCCTCTTCAAGCAGGCGAAGTATTAGCGGGCATATACGCCGCTAAGATATACAACCCAAAGCAGAATCTCCTCGTCGATACAAGCAAACACAGCCCCATCCTTCGATGCGACGAAAACATCGAAGGACTTCTCAAACCTCATGATCGCGCCGCCGTACAACACGTCGTACAAGCATTCAACGAACGCTGCCTTGCAGTATATCTTGGGGGAGGCGTAGTTGGAAACGCTCTACGTGGGAAACCGCGCCAATACAAGGATATCGATCTGCTCGTAGTGGGTGAACCGATTCCCTGCCGTAACATCATGCGTGCTCTTGACGACACCAACGCCAGACAGGCGCACGGCATACCGGGCTCGATCTTCGATTACCCGGGTCGTACATTCGATGTGGAGCACAACATCAGAACGCACGAAGGTTCAGTTATTGAACCGATAGAAATGTATTTCAACCTCAGCGGGGTCCGCCGATACGCAATAATGCCGTCGGGAAAAGCGACACCTATCGATGTGGCAATCACATCACTAGACATGTTCGAGCTCCAGCGCGTAAGAGAACTCTGAGCTACACTTTTCTTTTTTTCATTCCACCAATCGCGTCTGCTTCCCCGGGAGCGCACGCAGCAGATCTTCAGTAGAAAGAATCCGTGCCAGTTCCACGTACGGCCCGAATTCTTTTTGCGCCTTCTCAAACACCTTCACGCCTTTTTTCGTCAAGACCAAAGATCGCTCATCGTACGCGACGTACTTCTGCGCTTCAAGCGTCTGGAGATGAGAGTACAGCACGCGATCCTGCTGCTTGACGATATGCGCGCGCTGCACCAAGCGGATGAACTCGGCTTTCGTCATCGCTAACCCGACGTGTCGAGAACGCAGCGACCGATCAAGCTCCTCGCCGCACGCGCCGAGCGCGTACAGCATGAACGACTGGACCTTCGTCAACCCCGCCATTAAGAGAATCTAGGGTTGCGGACTTCTTATACCTTCCCCACCGAATCTTTTTAAACAACCTAAGGTCCCCTCCGTCGATATGGCGCTGCGCTCCCCGATCGTCTCCGTCTTGGGTCACGTCGACCACGGCAAGTCGAGCCTCTTGGACGCCGTACGCGGAACCGATATCGTCTCGACTGAAGCCGGTCGTATCACGCAGGCGATCGGCGCGAGCATCATCCCGAGAGAAACCATCATCAAGCGCTGCGGAGAGCTCCTCAAAGCGCTGAAACTCGAACTCACCATCCCAGGGCTGCTCTTCATCGACACGCCCGGGCACGCGGCATTCACGTCATTACGAAAACGCGGTGGCGCATTAGCAGACATCGCAGTCGTCTGCGTCGATATCAACGAAGGCTTCAAGCCGCAGACGATCGAGGCGATCGAGATCCTGCGCGCAGCGAAGACCCCGTTCGTCGTCGCCGCGAACAAGCTCGACCTCATCCCAGGGTACCGAAAAAAAGATGAACGCATCTTAGCGGACATCGCCGCACAAGACCCTGCGTGGATCACAGCCTTTGAGACGCGCATGTATGAACTCGTCGGAAGATTACATGAGAAATTCGGCATGGAAAGCGAGCGATTCGATCGCATAGAATCATTCACGAAGCAGATAGCGATCGTGCCGACGAGTGCGCTCAACAAGCACGGCATCGCGGAGCTCCTGATGGTGCTCGCTGGCCTCGCCCAGAAATTCCTCGAGGAGAACCTCAAGCTCGACACGTCAGGCCCAGGAAAAGGCACAATTCTCGAAGTGAAGGAAACAACAGGTTTCGGTGCGACGATTGACGTCATCCTCTACGACGGCACCATCCGCAGGAACGACCAAATCGTGATCGGCGGCATCGACGGCGCGATCACGACGAAAGTGCGCGCGCTCTTAGAACCGGCGCCGCTCGCGGAGATGCGCGACAAGAAAGCGAAATACCAGCAATTGAACGAGGCGTCGGCGGCGACCGGCTTGCGCATCGCGGCGCCGGATCTCGACAAGGCGGTCGCGGGCATGCCCATTCGCGTCGTCGGACAAGGCATGTCGGCGACAGCGATCGTCGCGGAACTGCAGCAAGAAGTCGAGGAATCGCTCGTGCACCTCGACCAAGACGGCATCATCATCAAAGCCGATACGCTCGGTTCGCTTGAGGCTTTGAGCGTCCTTCTGCGCGAGAAGAACATCGGCGTGCGCAAAGCATCGATCGGCGCGGTATCCCGACGAGATATCGTCGAAGCGGAAGCGAACTACGATGCAGACCCGATGCACGCAGCGATCATCGGGTTCAATATCAGCGGAGAGCCATCAACCGACCGTGTCCAAGTCATCACGGGCAATGTCATCTACGACCTCATCGACCGCCTTGACGTGTGGCAGGGCGAAGTGCGAAAGCGCCAGCAAGCATTGCAGCTCAACGACCTCGTGCGACCGTGTAAGATCGAAGTGCTCGCGAACTGCGTCTTCCGACAATCGAACCCGTGTGTCGTCGGCGTCGAGGTCCGCGCAGGCACCCTCAGAAACGGCATGGCACTCTTGACACGCAAGGGCGAGATCCTCACGAACGTGCGCGCGCTGCAGCACAACAAAGAGAGCATCAACGAAGCGAAGAGCGGACAGCAAGTCGCAGCCTCCCTCCCCAACGTCACCGCGGGCCGTCAAGT
>CAZIKW010000055.1:0-9774 GCA_964540015.1 uncultured Methanosarcinales archaeon
GTTCCTGAGATCCTTCGTTACAGCGAACTGCATTGTCGGACCGTGCTCGAGTGGTTCTAATCATTTCATGCAATTTCAGGCTTTAGCTCTCGTAGCGTTCGGATGCTTCATGATACTCGTGGCTGTCCATCTGTGGCATCGGAAGAGATGGGCGTTGCGAGGCGCCATATGCGTCTGGTTCGCTGTAGCACTCTTTTTTGCCCTTTGGAAGAGTGTGAGAGCGCTCTTTGAGGTGAAAATCTGATGGTCGCCGTCTGCTGCTACTTCCAGGTCCATCAGCCGTATCGGTTGCGCCGGTATGGGGTATTTGATATCGGCCGATCGCGCGATTACTTCGACACGGACAAGAACGCGGAGATCATGCGCAAGGTCGCGCGCAAATGCTACTTGCCGACGAATGCGGTCATGCTGGAATTGCTGCGCAATCATCCTGAGTTCCGCATCACGTTCTCGATCAGTGGTGTCGCGATGGAGCAGATGCGTGATTATGCGCCGGAAGTATTGCACTCTTTTCAAGAATTAGTTGCGACCGGTCGTGTCGAGATCCTCGCTGAGACGTATTATCACAGCTTGTCCTTCCTCTACGACCGCGCGGAATTCCAGGAGCAGGTCGCGAAGCACACGCGCATGGTGCAGGACCTGTTCGGCGTCACACCGACGTCGTTTCGCAATACCGAACTGATCTACAACAATGAGCTCGCGAACGCAGTCGAGAAGATGGGTTACAAAGCGATCCTCGCGGAAGGCTGGGATCCGATCCTCCAATGGCGCAGTCCGAACTTCGTGTACAAGGGAAAGACGACGAACTCGTTGCGGTTGCTCTTGAAGAACTATCGATTGTCCGACGATGTCGCGTTCCGCTTCTCCAATCGCGGTTGGTCAGAGTGGCCGCTCACCGCAGACCGCTACGCGAACTGGATCTCGGCAGTGAATGGGTGCGGTCACATCGTGAACTTGTTCATGGATTACGAGACGTTCGGCGAGCACCAGTGGGAGGATACGGGCATCTTCGATTTCCTACGTCACTTCCCGGGCGAGGTATTGAAGCATCCGGATAACAAGTTCTTGACGGTCACGCAGGTCGCGCAGGCGCACGAGCCGACGGAAGAGATCGATGTGCACAACTACATCTCCTGGGCGGATGTGGAGCGCGACTTGTCCGCGTGGTTAGGGAATGGCATGCAGCAAGGCGCTATCCAGGAATTGTACCGCATCGGCAAAGCCGTGAAGGAATCCGGCGACGCGGATCTCGTCGAGTCCTGGCGTCGATTGACGACTTCCGATCACTTCTATTACATGTGCACGAAATGGTTCAGCGATGGCGACGTGCACAAGTACTTCTCGCCGTACGAATCGCCCTACGAAGGCTATATCGCCTTCATGAACGCGATGAATGACCTCTCCTTACGCGCGAAAGTGCGCGGTGTGCGGGCTGCGAGCGGATTTCTCAACGCGAAGCCGAGCATGAATGTGACGAACACGATGCTGGTGTAGTTGACGAAAACGAAATGATATTTGGTTGCCGCGCTCTATAAGAGTGGTATCGCTTTTTTTGCTATTCTTTCCGAAATATCTGTGTCAACACGTTGAGTAGGAATGCCTTTTTTCCCGAGTACATCGAGAAGGCCCCACGTTCCTCGAACATGCTCCAACCCCACGATGAGAAGCTCTGTATTGCCTCCGTAGCTGATATGCTCACTCCAGCCTTGCTCGCGTTTTCTCTGCAATTCATCGTGTTCTGTGTTGGTATGGACGTTGAGCACACGGTCGTGGAGCGCTTCGTCCTGATCAAGGAATATGTTGCGGATCCCTTGGCGCTGCGCATACATGGGCAACGGGCGGTCAATCGTACCATTTCCTTCCCAGTACACGCACTCCGGTTTCAATCGCTCGAGAAGGGTTCTCTCGTGCGACAATGTCTCGTAGGTTGTTTCTTTCGCAATGATTCGGCACTCTTCGAACCTGATGCGCCTGTACGTCTCGAGGTGCGGGTGCGCTATTGCCATTAGTTGCGTCAATGCATCGTCGAACGCTTGCGTGTAGGCCTCCACGGCGTCTTCTTCTCCTAGTGCCATTTGGAATCGTTGGGTGTTTTGTGCATCGAGGAGTGGGAGCTCTTCTTGAAATTCACTTACTGCAGCACCGCGTTTCTGTGACGGGTACGATCCGATCTGGGCCTGAACCGATCTCACGATTTGTTCCATCAATTCGGTATAGAGATTTTCCGGGTGCAGTTCTCCAAAGAGATACAGCTTCTTCTCTGGCTTGATGCCGGCGGTTGGAATCATGAGCGATCTCCGACGAGCGACGTTTCACAGTCTTGTCCGTCATTGCCTGCGTGCTTGCGGTTCCATCCACTATACTCGCGGATGAATCGATCCTTATACTGCGAAAGGAACTCCGCTCCGTTCTCCGTCAACAACAAGAGCTCACGCCCCATCGTCTGGCCGCAATACATGCCGAAGAATTCCGGTAGGTCGTCATCGATATTCAACTGAAGACCTTTACGCCCGTCACTGTAGCGCCGCCTCTCCGGATTGAGGATGATCGCCTGAGGTCGAACATCAGCGTTCTTGCGTACGTCCATGAAATACCCTTTCTTGACGAGTCGATGGAACTTTTCTTCGTCTCTGACCATCTGTATCCCGCCGTTGACGACTGGCATATTCCCGTGTATCCCATCACGCCGTCCATCGACACCTGAATTGTGCGCGCGCACGCCGGTGACTGCGTATTTCGGGAACTGCTCTTCCATAAAGAGTTGGAATCGGTTCGCGGCGAGGGGGAATCGATAGGCAGGACTGCGGTCGGCGAAAACTACGATTGGTTCGACGGAATCGAGCAATGGAGCGACTCGTTTCGCATACTCGTTGAGATGATCGATCGCTCCGAAAAACGTGCCGAGCTCATCGCTCGCCGACGATGGGATTTTCCCTTCCATCATGAGAACGGCCCACGAGAGCTCTTTGCTTGTCATGGCAGCATTGTATTCGAGTAGAGTTGCGAGTTCTGGACATTGGCTTTGTCCTTGACGCATCCGAATTCTACTCTCGAATCCTCGTCGTTTCTCCTTCGGGAGCTGGTTAAGTGTTGCATCGATGCTTCGTGTCGCGACGATGGCGCCACGTTGGTTCGCCCACAGGAGAACGGGGCGCCCCGTCTGTCGGCTGAGCTCTTTTACGAATGCGTTGGTGATCTGCGATTCCCTGGCGTATTCTTTGAGTATGGCGTCAAGCCGTACGCGTTCTATTTGCATCAAGTCCCTCTCTCGAACTTTCCCCGCTCCGTCGTACAATAATTGGAGTGAAACATTGGTGGTAATGGCGTCTGGATGTTGTTTCACAAGCTCTACAGCAGTATCAAGTGTCGAGACAAAATCGGTATCGTGGGCGCGTAAGCCCTCTAAGAGTTGTCGGGCACTCTCGCAATCCTCGGTTCCGTACGAGGCGATTCGTTTGAGTGTACAAAGAACTTGCGACACGAATTGATTCTCGTTGGTGACATAACCGCTGCCAATAAATTTGAGGGTGGGGTTCGCCAGATCTACCTCTTGTGTTTCTAACGAGAGTTGTTTTTTGATATTCGCATACGTTCTTTGGTAACTCTCAGAGGACCCTAACCAGTGATGTTGTTTGATTCTCAACTCGTTATAGATGCCCTGATGATGTCCTTTGAGCGGATAGATCTGCCGCAAGAAATCATCCACTTCTTGCGTTGGTACGGGTGTGGCCAGGAGTTTCTTCTCGATCACTGCCAAGTACAAACTCCTTTTCCCGAGTTGACTATAGTCGCGCATGAAATCTTCCGGAGTCAGGTTCAGAGTTTGCGTATACAGTCTCAGCGTGCGATAATAGAGATCGGCGTCGGGTGTCGTGTCCTCGTCTTCCCAAAAGCCGTATGTCTTGCGTATTGCGTCGTTATTGGTACTCTCGCTCTCTGAACGGAGAGTCTGCACGATATCGTCGAATTCGTCCATCGGTACGCCTTCATATCGATGGTGCTGCGGAGTTTATAAACATTCCTCATTTTTACTCCTATTTAGTGATTACAAAATGATGTGGTGTCGAAGTGAGCAAAACCTTTATAAATCACCGTCGTCTGATTACCGTCGAAGGGTTGGGTGGCATAGCGTCGCCCAGCAAGGGGTGAGGAAGAATGGCTATCTCGAAGAAGAAGGCGCCAGCAAAGAAGCCGGCGGCCAAGAGCAAGGCGCCCGCAAAGCGACCTGTCAAAGCAGCGAATAAGAGCGTCATGCGCGCGCGCATCAGCAATCTCACGCGCGAGGTCGATCACCCGCAGTATTTCGTCCTCGCGAACGGCCAACCCGTCAAGCATGTGGGCGAACTCGCGGCGATCCTCGATCGCTTAGAGGACCACGTCTTCGATCACCACGTTCGTCCGGACAACAACGATTTCCACAACTGGATCCGCGATGTGTTCCAGGACGTCGAGCTCGCGAGAAAAGTCGCGGGCGTCAACGACAAGCGCAAATTACAGCTCGTCATCTACAAGCACATGGCAGGACACGAGTAGGATCATGGCCCTTCCCCCCGAGCAGCAGTTCCATTTCCACGACGGCCAGAGCGCAGGCTCGTTAGAAGAGCTCATGCGCGCACTCGCTCGCATCAGCTATGTTGAGTTCTATCGCCACGTCAATCCGGACAAGAACGACTTCGCGAACTGGGTACGCCACACACTCAAGGAACCAAGCCTCGCAACAGAACTCGAGCGCGTCTCGAGCATCGTCGAAACGATCGAGATCATCAACGATCACCTCCGTCCGCGACCGGCGACGACGCCGCACACGGATACGCAAAGCGCGATTGAGCGCGATGTGTTCGGTGACCAATACCCGGGTCTTGAAGTGCCAACCACAGAGCCCGCACAAGCAGCTCCATCGATGACGCACGAGGTCGCTGATTTCACGATCATCGAGGAAGCGACCGCCGGTCGTTCGAGCGCGGATTTCGCTGTTCCTCAAACGCCCCAGAATGCGAAACCGATGGAAGAGCATAGCGGCGACGTCGGTCGCATGATCGCGCGCGACTTCATCTTCGGCCTCCTGCTCGGTCTGATCATAGGTGCGCTCCTTGGGCGCATGCTCCCGTAGGTGGTGCACGATGCCTGACGCGCGCACGGCAGACGCGCAATCACGAGCGGACGCCATTTTCGAGATTTCCTGGGAAGTCTGCAATAAGGTCGGCGGTATCCATACGGTGCGGCGCGGCAAAGTCCCCCCGGAAGCGCTACATGCTCATCGGGCCCTGGAATGCCCGTGAAGGGAATGAGTTCGAGGAACGCCCGGTACCCCAAGACATCGTCCCGGTGCTTGAAGCCGCAAAGCGCGCTGGTGTCCCAACGGTCTATGGGGTGTGGCGTATCGCGGGAGAGCCGACGGTTATCCTCGTCGATTTCCGTTCATTGTTCGCGCGATCCAACGACCTGAAGCACCGTTATTGGGAACGATTCGGTATCGATTCGTTCGGCGCGAGATACGACTACGACGAACCGTTCTGTTTCTCGACCGCGGCAGGAATCGTCATCGAGGAATACGCGCGGCAGCATCCCGGCCGCATCATCGCGCACGCGCATGAATGGATGGCGGGTTTCGCGATCCTCCACCTGCGCGCTGTGGGAGCGCAAGTCGCGACCGCGTTCACGACGCACGCGACGATGCTCGGGCGCAGCATGATGGGATCAGGGCAGGATCTCTACGCGGTGATCGACGCTCCGGGTTTCGACGCTCGCGCGAACGCGTACCGCTTGGGTGTGCAGGAGAAGCACTTGACCGAAGTCGCGTGCGCGAAAGAGGCCGATGCGTTCACGACGGTGAGCGACATCACCGCGCGCGAAGCGACGCGCATCCTCGGTCGAGTTCCGGACGAAGTCACCTACAACGGCTTTCACGTCGACCGTTTCCCGACGTTCGAAGAGACGAGCATCCGTCACGAGGCGACGCGCGATCTCTTACGCGACCTCGCTGCGGCCATTTGTTTCCCTGCCGCTCCGTTCGATCTCGAAAACACACTGCTGTTTGTGACGAGTGGCCGCTACGAGATGCGCAACAAAGGGATGGATGTCACAATCCGCGCGCTCGGTCAGCTCAATGAGCGATTGCGCAAGGAAGAATCCAAACGCACCGTGGTCATGCTCTTTTTCGTCATCCGTGACCGTGGACCGCTGCGCCAAGACGTGCTTGAGCGTTGGAGCGCGTACCAGCGCATCCGTAGCGCGGTCGACTGGGAAGGGAAACGCATCTTGCGCCGTATCGCGCTTGACCTTCTCGCCGGAAAAACGCCAGGTGTTGATGACCTTTTCACAAGCGGTATTATCGAGGGTTTGCAGGAGAGCACGTCTGACATATCGCACACTGGAGAAACCCCCATCGTCACGCATCATATCACCGATGAGACGCACGATCCCATCCTGGTCGCATGCCGTGCTGCGGGTCTGCGCAACGCCGCCGAGGATCGCGTCAAGGTCATTTTCCTCCCCGGCATGTTCGACGGCGCTGACGGCCTCGTCAACCTCCCCTATTACGATGCGCTTGTGGGTGCGCACCTCGGCCTGTTCCCGAGTGCGTACGAACCATGGGGGTATACGCCCCTTGAGAGCGCGATCCTCGGTGTGCCGACGATAACGACCGATGCGGCCGGTTTCGGGCAGTATGCGAGAGCGACCGCGCCGCAACGCGACACCGGTGTCCTCGTCTTGCCTCGCTTAGGCGTTGGTGACGATGAATTCACGCGACACCTCGCTGATTCACTTGCGTGGTTCGTCGGTCTCGATCACGCGGAACGCGTCACGCACGGGTTCTCGGCCAAGCGCATCGCCGAATCCTGCAACTGGTCGTATTTCATCCCGCACTACTTGCGGGCGCATGAGTGCGCGCTCGCGAAACGAGGTATGTGAGTGTGGTAGCGGTCACGTATCGCGCGGGCAATGCGGAGCAGACCGTCGAGGTTGCGCAACCGCGGTTCTTGCTTGGTGGTGAGAATGGTAGTTATCTCGCGCTCGGTTCTCCGGTGCAATCCAATTATGACGGTTGGAAAACGATTGGCCCTGACGGTGCACGATGGAAAATCCTCGCTGATTTGATGTGCACGGCACCGATGACTGCGCTCGCGCTTGACGGCGATGGCGCCACGCGCGCATGCGGCAGCGCAGCGCATGTCATCACGCTCTCTTCTCGTGGCGTCCGTGTGCGCGGTGAAGGGGCATTCCTTGTCACGCTCGATTGCAAACGCGAATACGACGAATCCGACCAAGGGCGTATCTATATGGTCACGTCAGCCGCTGAGAGCGCAGCACCACGTCCCTCGTCGAAATCCGTGGGGAACGTGACCTCACTCACCGTCACCTATACGAAATACCGCGATAGTCGTATCGCACCAGATAATATCGCCTACAAGACCTACGTCGGTGTGGCGTCAACGTTCGCGCTTGCTCGTCGCGATATGTGGCGTCCGATGCGCTATGCGTACGATGAGCGGCGGGGGACGAAAAGCACGCCATGGGCATACGATCTCGCGCTCGCCTCAGGCCGCGGGGATCTCGCGATAGCGCTCGGTAATGACCCGCGTGACGCGCAGCATAAGGCGATGGATCTTTTGCTCCGTCCGGAAAAACGGCCACAAGAACAATTCCCTCCGCGTATCGTCGCAGCACCCCTTGGCTCACGGCTCGCATGGCGATCGCTTGTCGCTCTTGGCGCACCTTCCCGCGTGCTCGCGGGCTACCCGTGGTTCGCATCGCGCTGGAGCCGTGATGAATTGCTGTGTTGCGGCGCATTGCTTGCCGCGGGGGAACGCGAGAGCGTCGAGCGTATTCTCGATACGTGGTATCGTGCGGTCCGCCCTGACGGGTCGCTGCCTGCCATACACCCTGACGCTGGCTTACGCAGCGCAGATGCGCCTGGTTGGCTCGGGCGCCGTACGCTGGACTTACTCGCGACAGGCCATGCGGTCGATCCGACGACACTCGCGCGCTGGCGTGATGCCGCTGAGAGGTTAGTCTCTGGTTTGACGCTCCGTGATGGGCTTGTCTGGACGGGACCGAATGAGACATGGATGGATACTGCCGGTAATGACGATGGTCGCGCAGGGGCTCGTATCGAAATCCAAGCGCTCGCGCTTGCGCTTGCTGACGCTCATGCGCGATTGTGCGAGCGTACAGGCATGCCGATTCCTGAGCGGACCCGCATGTTACTCGTTGGTATCTCAAGCGCTATTCCGCTTCGATTCGTGCGCGATGGCATGCTCATCGATGGGTTGCTTACCGACGGATCTGTTGATGTGGCGATACGGCCCAACACCTTCCTCGCGTGGTACGCGTATCCGAGCCTTGTAGACAACGAACTCTGGAAACGGACCTTCTGGCGGTCGCTCGAATCTCTTTGGCTGCCGTGGGGTGGCATCGCGACGCTTGCGCGTTCAGATCCGCGATTCCGTGGTCGGGATACGGGCGAGGATACCGCCGCGTACCATCGAGGCGACAGCTGGTACTTCGTGAACGCGATAGCGGCGATGGCGTTACGGAGCGTTGATACTGAGGGAGGAAAAGTTCCGGCCGCACGCCTGATCGCCGCCATCGAGCGTGACCTCTCACAACAAGGATATCTGGGCCACATCAGCGAGATATCGAACGCCGACTCGCAAGAAGCGATGGGTTGCCATGCGCAAGCGTGGAGCGCTGCATGCTATCTCGAGGCGCTCCTCTCTCGTACGCCCTGAGCGCCCTTCTCCGCAAACGTTTTTATAGCCTGGTCTCGCACAGCCAAGGTATGGGTCTAGGTGAACTCCTGGTGCGGGCGGACGCGGTGTTTCAGGCATCCGCGTCATACTTGAACGCGATCGTTATCGCGCTCGTCATCCTCTTCGCCGGTTTCATTATCGCACGGATCGTCGGCACCGCTCTCGCACGTCTCTTCACGTGGGCGCAGCTTGACGATCTGCTCGCGAAAGCGCTCGGGAAGCGTCGCCACTACGCGCGCTCGATCCGCACGTTCATCGTGCGCTCCCTCTATATCATCACCGTCTTCCTCGCGCTCGCATCCTTGCGCCTCGCAGGGGTGGCGCTTGTGCTGCTTGCGGGTATCGTGGTGCTTATCGTGCTCGTCTCCCTCGTACTCGCTGCCGTTGAGATCATCCCGAACATCCTCGCGAGATCGCGATTAGAGGCGCGCCATATCCATGTCGGCGATGAGGTCGAGATCGACCACCCGTCGGGGCGTATCGCAGGGCGTATCACGGATATGACCTTGATCGATCTGCAGCTCAAGCGTCCTGGCGGAGACGTCGTCTTCTTCCCGAACTCGTCGCTTTTGGGCGTGCGCATTACGAAACGTCGCAAGTGACTCTATCGTCGGAGCTCTTGGAGGAGATAGGCGTACGCTTCTGGATAGCGTTCGATATCGAGCATCGCGGTGTGCAGGGTCGAGAACCCGTCGCACGTGCCGTTGAAATAGAGATTGCGCGCATACGGGAGCGCCGCGCTGCCTACGGTCACGACGCCATCACCGTCTTTCCCGTCGGTATCGCAGCCCTGGCCGATGATGACGCTCACTGGGATGTTCGGTTCTCCTGAGCGCTCGAGCTTATTGAGAAACAGGCTGTCTGGTTGCATATCGCGGCATTCGAGGTCCTCACCGAGCAATGCGCAGTAGCCTGCGATGCTCCCTTCGAGACCGTGGTTTGGCGTGCCGAACATGACGACGCGGGCTACGTGCTCGTCGTCAAACACTTGGAGATAGCGGCGTGTGACGAGACCCCCCAT
>CAZIKW010000056.1:0-5643 GCA_964540015.1 uncultured Methanosarcinales archaeon
GCGTTGCGCTGTGCGCGAGGGCTTGGTTCCTCAGTGGATTCAAGGCGCCTCTGCTCATAGCTATTCGCTTCGAGACAGATGCGCTCGAACGCATCATCGATCACACTCGGTGCGTACTCGAGCGTCGGACGCACTGCATCGAATACCCGCTTTGCGGCATCGAACCCTGATTCTCGTGCTGCCTTGTACGCGTCAACCAGTTCGAACGCGAGCGCTTTATTGACCAAGTTGGCATGCCGAGCGTGAGTAAGAGCCGGCACGGTGAGTTCATACGTGCGGGCCATATTCTCAAGGCTCGTGAGGGCTTCGTCTTCTTCACAAACACGTCCTTTCGCCGACCGCAAAAGGTGATGGAAACGGCTATCACTGAATTCGTCATTCACCTTCTTCGCTTCCTTCGTCAAGTACTGCATCGCTGCCGTCTGAACGGCTGAACGCGACGTCTCCTTGCGATTCGGATCAGGGAACCATGCATTGAGCGAGTCGACAGCGATCTCGTACCGACGCCAGTTATTGACACCCCGGTCACAGACTTTGCGTTTTCCTTTGAGCTCTTTACAAGCGATTTGCTCGATCTCCCGCAAGCGCTTCTTCCCGTTGAGGGAATGCTTCACGTACAGGCCGTTGAGTTCAGCAAGGACTGTTGACACATCATCCTTTGACGGTAACGGACTGTGGGGATACGTCATAGAATCGTAGACCATGTGTTCAAGCGAGGTGACTTCTTCAGGAGAAGACGAACCTGAAGAACGACCTTTGAGTTCACCCCCCCGCACATCGCTCTTGCCATACAGTCCCAAAAAGAGCGACAAGATGCCAGTGACCCCGGCGCACACGATCGATACTTTTCCTTGGCTACTTTGGAGGAAGTCCGCTGAGAGCGCTTGTTCGATCTCGATGCCGTGCTTTTTGGCGTACGAGACAAGGCTACTCGTGGTAACAAGTCCATTCATGGAGACCCATTGGAACACCTGAGAGCGCGTCACCTTCTCGATATGTTCATTGATCTTGTTCGTGATGTCGACTGCTCGACGCATGCGAGGAGACTCTTCAGGCCAATCCATGTGAGCGATAGAGAGGAGAATTCCTATATAAACTTTTCTAAATTTACTACTTTTAAGTGATTAATGCTCTAATCGAATCTCCGCTACGACCCGATACACTCCAGCCTCATCTTCTGCCGCGACGCTGATCGTATCGACATCGAGATGCTTGATCGGACTGATGATCTTCGAGACGCCAAGGATCCCGCGGCCGTATGCTAAAGAGATGTGGGGCGGCGATGCGGGAGGGAGCGGTTCTGAGGCGTGTTTCTCAACGAGCTCTCGCAACTTTGTGCGCAATCGCTCAAACGGCGCATTCGACCGCAAACCGACACCAGCCCAATACTCGCCCGCAACTAAAGACGTCGTAGCTTGAAGATCCGCGGATTTGAGTTCTTTCGCAAGAGAACGCAATTCAACAAGCAAGAGCTCCGGGTCCTTCACCTCCACCCCACGCACCAGCGTGCAATGGATCGGGTATTGGACCGCGTGCCCTCCGCCCCGCTTATGGATCAGCTGCCGGCGCAGTAGCGCAAGCTTCTCCCGATCGACTTTGGGCGGGATGGCGTAGAGGGCGATGCGCATACGAGAAACCCTGAGGAAAAGGAGGAGAAAAAGAAGTTCACTTCTGCGGCGGCACGCGGATCTGTTCGGCTGCCTTGAAGTGCGCGCTCGCGTTGCGATCCGGGGTCTTGTGGAAGAACTCCAGATAGAACGCGACATTGTTGACCAAGCGCGTTGCCAAGCCCTCATCGATGCCGCGCTTCACGATAGCGTTCTTGATGTCTTCCGGGTCCTTGCCGTTGAGTAATTCCACAGTCGCGTAGTTCTCGAGCTTCGCAACGGTCGGGACGACCTTCGTGATGAAAAGCTCAGCCTCATCAGCTTCGAGCTTCTTCAAATCGACGTCGAAGTCCTTGACCTGCTCAAGCTCCTCTTCTTCGAACTTGCGGATCTGGGACGTCGTGTCTTCCAGGATCTTCATGTGACGATTCACATGGCGCATCTGGAGGATGATGAATACCAGTGCCACGACCACGAGAACCACGACGATGAACAGGATCTCGGGAAGCGGGATATCGATGCCGAACACATACATAGGGGATCACCTCAAGGGTTTCATTCGATTGTCATTGGGGTCTGGACGGATCCGATCGCCGTGCCCCGCTCGCGCAATTCAGCGCGTGCGATAGAGCCAGGGACCGCCTCGCCAGGAACGATGAACGTGTGGATGGACGAGCCATCCGCGGGGACGTCGAACGTGCGCAGGAAGTCTGCGTACACGGTGCGTCGCCCCCGATCGATATCGAGCTCGATATCAAGCTTCGTGCGCGCACGGGAACCGGCGCACACGATGGTGTGGACCGGCACATCCTCGCCGACCGCATAGCCATCGAACGACGGCTGCGGTTTGACTGCGAAGTCAGGGCAGGATACGAAAGCGCGCACGTCACGGTCATCTGCGCCAGCGACATGTACGGTCAGTTCCTTCTCGCCCGGCTCGCCCGTGATGATGCGCAAGCGTACGAACGTGCTTTGGCCCGGACCTAATGCACCGATACCTTGCGGTCCTTCGTAGTCCCAGCCGGCAGGGAGATCAAGCGAGACTTGGACATCGTCCGCAGTCGCATCGCCGCCATTACGGACCGTTAAGCCATAGGTGACGAGCGTGAAGGGCTCGAAGCTCTCACTTGATGAGGCAGCGATCTCGAGGTTGACGCCGACGGCCTCTACCTCATCGCCCGGAAGGGGACGCGGATCTTCGCCTGGCTTCACGCACATCTCGAGTTCCTCATCCCACGTCCAACCGACGCCCCAACTCTTGGCGCACTCGCCTTCAGCGTTGCCGCTGCTCGGGCCCGACGGGAAGCTGCCTCCACCGCCACCGCCTCCACCGCCACCTCCTCCACCACCACCGCCGCCACCGCAGGAGTTCGTGGTGCAGGAGTTGCTACATGTTGAGGGGCAGGCGCCGTTTGACGATCCAGCATCGCAGGACTCGGAGCCTTCGCGCGCGCCATCACCACACACCGGGGACTCGCTTGGGTCGGTCGGGCCTGAACACTGCGCATCGTTCGTATCGTACGCGCCGTCGCCATCGTTATCGACACCATCCGAACATTCAGGTGCGATGCACGCGTCCGTGTCGAAGTGGCAGTTGCTGCCGCACGTCAAGTTGCCGCCCTGGAACGTATCGAGGTCCCAGCAGCTGACGATCGGACCCCACGCGGTACCATCGCAGGATTCTCCAGGCTCGATGATACCATTCCCACAGATGTTGGGCGCGGGCGGGAGGCATGCGGACGTATCAAAGACGCACGTGCTCGAGCAACTGAGAGTGCCGTCATGGAACGTGTCGAAGTCCGCGCAGCTATCGATGGGACCCCAAGAGCCGCCTTCACCAAGCACAACAGTCGTGTACTGACCCGACTGAGGGCCACTGGCGCTATACGTATTGTCGAGTTGCGGTGTGAGAGTGAGTTCATAGCTCGGTCCTTCACCCACAAGCGGATCGAATGTGATCGTGAGTTCGTTAATGGTCGCAACGATTGCCCAACCACCACCCGTACCGCTGTATGTGGATGAGCTCGTTTGCGTCAGGGTCGTCGTAAAGCCACCAGGGCCAGATACCGTGAGCGTCGTTGCGCTACCCGCAGCACCATCGCACTGCTCGCCTTGGTTAATGATGCCGTCGCCACAGCTACCACCAGGCGTTCCACCAGTACACTGCGCCACGTTGAAGAGACATGTGGTCGTAGAGCAGCTCAAGGTGCCACCTGTGTAGCTGTCGAAATCAGAGCAGCTGTCGATCGGACCCCAAGACGTGCCGTCGCACTGCTCTCCTGGCTCGATGATGCCGTTGCCGCACACGTTCGCGGGCGGCGCGACGCATTGGGTCGTGTTGAACAAGCAGGAAGCGGTGCAACTGACGGCACCACTTTGGAACGTGTCAAGGTCAGTACAGGAATCGATCGACCGAGGTTCGTGCCATCGCACTCCTCGCCCGGGCTGATGATGCCGTCACCGCAGTAGTATTCGATGACGCAGGTAGAAGAACAACCGTCACCAGACTGTGTATCACCGTCATCGCACTGCTCGCCAGCGTTCAGAACGCCGTTGCCGCACGTCGTGATGGGACCGGGGCAATCTGCAGGACAAGTACCAAGCGTGCAAGGACCGTCACCAACAATCGGACACACTGTCGCCTCCCCAGGCTCACAGATAGCATTCCCGGACGTCCCCGTATCGCACGCGTCACCAACGTCATCGAAATCAGTATCTGTCTGCGCTGGGTTCACGACCTGAATGCAGTTGTCGCAATCATCGTGCACACCATCTCCATCCGTGTCTGGGGAAGGAATGGTCGGGAAACTGTCAGTCGCGTCAGAGCATGTGTCACCATCGTAATCGGAATCGTCGCGCTCGTCATTATCAAACGGCGACGCGCAACCAGGATCGATGGGGAAGTCCACAAAGCCATCGGCGTCGTTATCCACTCCATCAGCGCATTGCGCGAACGACGCGCTCACGCAACGGCCACCGATGCAACCGCCCGGGCAGTTGATGGTGTTGTTCTTTGCCACCGAGCCATCGCAATACCACTCCTCAAGATAGCCACCCGTGATGCCGGCGCTTGGAAGGCAGGTATCAGGGTGCAGGTAACAAGCACCGGTGCCAACGAGCGGGCAATCCGTCACTTCGCCATACACGGTCGAGACATTCCCGCCATCGGTGTCGGTGCAGGTACGCGTTGGCGTGCACTGCGTAACAACACCGTCGCAATTCTCATCAACCGCGTTGCCGCAGATCTCAGCCGCTCCAGGGTTGATAGAAGCATTCTTATCATCGCAATCGACCGGGCCGCACGAAACCGTACTGCCTTTCGTATCGGTCGCGCCAGGGATGGCCGCGTACCCATCGCCATCAGCATCCGTGCACTCAGGAGGCAGACCGCAGTCCCCATCGCCTTGGCCGAAACAACCAACCGGACACTGACCATCGCCATCCGCGCACGGCGCACACAAGCCACCCTCAGGATATGCGGTCACACACTGATTTTGCACACAGCGGTTCTCTTGACACGGCGCCTGGACGCAGTTCAAGACACCGCAATCACTGTCCTTGACACAGGTGTTGCCGTTCGGGAATCGCTCGACGCACACACCACTCTCGCATACGTTAACAGCGCAGGGAGCCTGGATGCAGTTCAAGACACCGCAATCGCTGTCAGCGGTGCACGTGGATTGCGTCGCAGTACAACCTGACCCGGCAGGGCAGGTCTCAGTCACCAAATCATAACAGCCGTCTGCACCAAGTTGGCACACGACAGCATTTGAGACATCGCACACCGGATATTGCGCAGGGTCACACTCGTTGGTGCACGTCGGCGGTTGCGCCACGCAGGTGTTGCCTGAGCAGACCTGGCCGGTGGGGCACGGGTGTGCGCTGCCATATTCAGAACAATCATCACTATCATAATTCCCGCACGTCTGAACAGTAACACCAGAACACACGGTCGAGCCGATCACGCATTCATCAGTACACGCTTGAGGAGTCGTCACACACTGCCCAGCAGCGCAAGATTGGCCCTGGGAGCACA
>CAZIKW010000056.1:5653-9763 GCA_964540015.1 uncultured Methanosarcinales archaeon
TGGACACCATTGCCGACGCACTGCGTCGCTCCGCCAGCGCACTCATCCGTGCACCCTGGCGGGATCGGGACACATTGGCCCGCTGCGCAAGAGCCAGACGCGCACGGCTGGGTGGAACTCCACTCACGACAGGAATCACCATCATAATTACCACAGGTCTCGACGCCATTACCAATGCATTGGGTTGCGCCCGCAGCGCACTCGTTCGTACACGGTGGAGGGATCGCAACGCACGCACCACCCGCGCATTGACCGGACGGACAGGATTGCGTCGTGCTCCACTCACGGCAAGAATCGCCATCGTAATTACCACAGGTCTGGACACCATTGCCGACGCACTGCGATGCGCCAGCAGCGCATTCATTCGTACAGGTCGGAGGCGGAGTGATGCACTCGCCGTTCGCAGTACACGTCTGGCCCAAACCACACTGGCTATCTGTCAAGCAGCGAACGCAACCAGTACCCCATTTACAATAGGGAAAGTTGCCGCCCGCCCAACCGCAACAGATGTTCGTTCCGGCGCTCGTCAAGCAGTACGGTCCATTATCGCTCGCTTGGACACAAGAGGAATCAGAACCGGAAGAGCAGGTAAGACCGACGCACGTCGCGACGCCGAATGGCCCAGGCCAGCGACCGGGGAATCCGTTGTGATCGTCAGGGTCGGGGTTCGCTCTGCCGTCATCGAACTCCTGGCGCCATGCACATGCATTCAACGTGTCGTAGCCGGAGCAGGACGCGGGCATACATTGGCCGGAGCGAGAACATGCGGTGCCTGAGGGGCATGCGCCATTGTTCGGATTCGTTGTCCACGCCGCATTGTTACACGAGCTGGGTGCAGGAGGGCGAGGTTGGCACGCGCCTTCAACGCACATTTGGCCAGGCGAGCAGTCGTCCGCATACACGCACGCGGCAGCGACGCACTGGCCGTTCTCGCAGCGCTGCAGAGCGCCAGGGGAACTAGGGCAATCATCGTTGTTGACGCAGGTACCGCCGGTGGTGACGGCTTCTTTTGTTCCATCAGATATGGAACCGGAACCCATAATCGCTTCCGCCGGATACTCTCCTCTGAGATCCTCTCCTGCCTGGCCCGCGATATTGCCATCACCGCCAAAGATGGAACCGAAAAGAGTACGGAAGAAATCGAGCGGGCCAGCGTTGGCGTCAGTCGCAATAATCGGGACAAGGAGGAAGAGCGCGAGGATCATGACGACCGCAATACGCTGGTGCTTCATGCGTTCACTCCGCCGCTGGGCGGCGTCGTCGATGCGAGGACGCAGCGGCCTTGCTCGCATAAGGGGATATCGCACGGCGCCGTGATGCATGCAAACGCGGGGCACTCATCAACGGTCGTACAGGATTTCCCACCACGGTCCGTGAGGTAGCGTTCCTGGCACGTGCCACTCACACAGACGTTGGTCGGGCACGGAGCCTGGACACAAGCGGTGACGGTGCAGTCGCTTGTGCGGGTACACGTCTGCGCAGGCGGTATCTCGACCGGCGGCACATCGCTCTCGCAATCAGCCTGGCACGTCCCTTGCGTACACATGCCGTCACCGACAATCGGACACTGGTCTGCTTCACCAGTCTCGCAGATACCATTACCGCACGTCGGGCCTGGTGTGACACCGCACGCGATAAACGAGAGCTCACCCGTGCAGCAATAGAGCTGGCGGTCAAGACAAGAATCTACAGGGCCATCCAATCGGCGGCCGCAGGTGGGGAGCGCTTGGCATGCGCCACCGCAGCAGGCGAACTGGCCGGTGCAGGATGCGGTCTGCTCGTCGCGTGCGCCGCACGTGTTTTGCGCCGTTGCCGCGGGCGTGAGATAGAACGCAGCCACGGTCTTGCCGTCATGGCGTATGGCGAGGTCGCGCAAAGTGATCGCGGCTTGAGCAACGACATCCGTTTCTCCGACGTGCAACGGTCGCGTCGTCACATCATTGAGCAAAAAGGTCGTGGCGAGTCTATTCCCTGCGAACTGATCAGCAGTGGCAGGGTTCACCGCGACGCGCACATCGCCCAGGACCGGGAAGGTATAGGTTCGGATCTCGTTGCCGATCAACGTCTCGCTGATGGTATCTTGCGGAACGGGAGGCAGTCCTGGTAACGGCGTGCTCGGACGCCAGATGAGGAATGTGATAGTATCGCCTTGGACCGCAACGACTTGCACTACGATATTACCGCTAAACCCGTGTGGGTTATCGACGTAGAGGCGACCGGACCATTCGCCGTTGACGGTGAGGAACGCTGACGCTTTCCCTGTGTGGTCGGGAGCGACAGCCGCCATGCCAACGACTTCGTAATCGACACCTTGGTAGACGACAGTGATAAAGTCCCCTTCCGTAACGGTGTGTTGCGTGGGGTCGTTGAACGCAGCGCCAGCGGTGTTACGATCCTTAGATGTGAATGGGAAGAGACCGGACGTGCCGAGAATGAGCCAGACGGCGAGCAGCGCGACGACAGCGACGATAGCCAATGTCACATACGCGTAGCGCGCATCAGACTGCATATCTCCACCGCACCCTTTAGTATTGACCCGACTATGACGGATTATAAAGGTTTGCTTGAGGGTGAGACGGTAGATGGGGGGATCGTGCGAACGCAACTACGGTTTGCATCGCGAGAAGATCTTCCATGAGAAGAAGTCGCCTTTCTCTTCGTAGCCGGCCTTTCGCAAGACGGCGATGGAGGGGCGGTTCGCAGGAACCACGAACGCGATGACTTCTTGGCATCCGTGGGTGAAGGCGTAGTCGGTCACCGCCTCCAGAGCGCTACGAGCGTATCCTTTGCCGGTATGCTGCGCGCCCAGATAGTAACCAATCTGCGCGCACGAGAGATCCGGCGGAATGAGTGGTTGGAGGTTAATGCTGCCTACAAGCGTTTTCTCATGCCAGATTCCGAGACGGAGCCTTTGCAGATTCGTCGGGTGCTCGATGCTTTCGATAACGCTCTCGATCGTGGGGTACTTGATGGCAGTGTCCTCGCCATGCTGGGAGAGATGTTCGCGGCTTCCATCGATCAAAGCGAAGATGGCACGCGCATCCTCACGCATGAACCGTCGCAAGGTGAGATCGGGCCGCTGCGTAGCGATGTACTCCCGCTCGTCGAGTGCAGTCATCTGAATCGACGGTATGGATTCACGAGCTCGGGTTCGATGTCGTTCTCGTGGAGCTTGCGCACGAAATTCGTCTCGCGGTATTTGTTGAGGAGGCCGATACCGCCACCGAATGTCGCGCCCGCGATACCGATGAACGCGAGCCATTCGAGGAAGAGACGCGTACCATGCGAGGGGTGCCACTCATTGCCGCCCGACGTGTTGCTGATCTTCCACGCGAGATTGCCCAAGTCACGCACCGCATCGCCTGCTCGATCGCCATCGATGTGATCATCGCCGATGATCTTGATCTGCTTACGGATCTCAGGAACGAAGGTGTCATATCCGTTGAGCGTACCGTGGACCGCGTGGTGAGGATTGATGACCGCATCCGACGCGTTGACGAGGGCAGCGTGCTCGCGCCAGCCATGCGGATAGTTGTCCGGACTGCTGCACGATGCGCCGGGGTCGGGGAACGTGACGGGATACTGACGCATCTCCGACTGCATCTTTGGTAGAAGAGTGCCATGGCTCAACTGATCGGCCGTGCTGAGCATGGTGTTGTAATTGGAGATGATGTCGCTGTTCGCCCACGCATTATGGAACTCAAGCTCCTTGAGGCGTTCCTCGGGTTTCCCTTTACGCATATCGCTCAGGGTCGCAAGACGGGATTTCGGATCCGCTTTGGGAAGCACGTCGAAAGGGAATGCGTCAGCGCCCTTTTGGACATACTGCACGCCGCCGATGAGCCGAGGTTTGTCGAGGTGGAAAAGATAGTCCTTGGCGTCGCAGACAGGATACGAGGTCGTGGTGCACGTCTGATTTCCTTTGTCATCGGAGGTGCATGTCGTGACCGATTCCATGTGCCAATCCTCGTGCGTTACCTCGTAGTCCCAACTGCTGCTGACCGCATTGCGGCCCTTGACGATATCGTTGACGGGCGAATCGGATGGCTTCATGTGCTCCCTTGCGCGAAACACACCGCTGCGCATGAGGAACGACCATGGTCGGCTCCA
>CAZIKW010000057.1:0-9746 GCA_964540015.1 uncultured Methanosarcinales archaeon
CTCAACGAGAAGACAATCAGTATCGATGCGTCTGCGGAGAAAAAGAAATGAGTGGCACGATTTCGGTAAAGGCGATTGTGCGTAACGATAACGGAGAAGTGCTCCTGCTCAAGCGCGCGCACGACGACGTGCATCGCCCTGGCGAGTGGGAAATCCCGGGCGGTCGTCTTGAGAGTGGAGAAAGCGAGCATGATGGGTTGCTGCGTCAAGTGCATGAAGAGACGGACCTACACATCACGGTCGGGAAGCGACTGCTTGAACGATCATATCGGCGTGATGACGGACAATCGGTGCGGATGATCACGTTCGCCTGCCGACTCGCCGGACCCCCGAACGTCACGCTCACGCCTGAACACTGCGGCCACCAATGGGCGAGCGTGGATGAAGCGCGCCGCATCACGCAGAGCTTCGATGCCGAGTGGGATGCGTACGAAAAGAAGTAGCGTGGCGAGAATTATCTCGAGAGTCGTGGGAGTGATTGCGTGAGGTCGATGAACTCATCTAACCAGACTCCATTGCGATGTGAGGGGTGGAGCACGCGGTCGTTCTTTGCAAGATAACTGTGCTTCGGCGCGAAATCTGCTTCATCGAACCTTGTGCGGGTCTTTGCTGCAATATCTCCTTTCAAGAGCACAGAAAGGTACTGCGCCCAGCCGCTGGTGTTCTCCATAATGACTTCGTACACTTGCGCCCGCTTGTTGCCGTTGACGCTACCGCCAAAATCTCCTTCATCGTAAAACTCTAAGAGGCGTCGATGAACCACGTACAAGTCTCCTGATCGTCCGCCTTCAATGGAGGATACCTTACTTCGCATCGCCAACTCCTCGCACTCAAGTAAATTGAAGACGTTGCTTAACACAGGTCCTACGTTTTCATGATCGTTTGATTGCGTTCGACCTATCTCTGCTTTATCGTTTGTGTGGTGGTAGAATCTCAGGATGTCGGTGAGCGTGGATGGTGTCGTCATGAAATGCCTCTTACCTGGTCACGCGGTAGCCCGCGACCTCTTCCGACAATCGCTTCGCTTCCGCATTTTGCGCGAAATGCTCACGCACCGGCGCTAACAGCTCGTTGAGCGCAATCGCAACCGCGCTTTTCAGATCCATCGGATGGACGTGGCCTTCGACGAACGCATGCTCAAGCTCCTTGTAGGACTTGAAGGTCATCGGGCCACCGTACTTCTCAGGACGGGAAATCGTCAAAGAATCTCGTCGCTCGAAGATGATGTGCTTGCAGTATTCGAGGATGGGATTCTCCTCGGCCTGTTTCGCCGGACAGTACGCGCCTTTCAATTTCCGTACGACCTCTTCCTCGGTATCGTCGGCAAATACCGCGCTGTCCGGTTTCGATTTGGACATCTTCATCGCGGCGGCGCGAGATACTGCATCAGTCACTCCCTTCGGAGGCTCGAGCAAACCAAGCAACATATGGTGGGAGACGATGATCGGTTTCTCCTGGCCTAATTTCGCCGCTACCTCGCGCGCGAGCACGTTCACTTTGCGCTGGTCCATCCCGAGTTGGCAGATATCGACGCCGAGATGGAAGATGTCCGCGCACTGCATCAAGGGATAGAGGATCTGCGCCGCGTTCAATCCTTCTTCGTCATCGCGGCCCATGATCTGCGAGCAGCGCTTGATGCGATCGAGAGAATTGATGGTCCCGATTTTGAGCACCATCTGCCAGTAATCGGAATCCTTCACGAGGTCGGAAGCCCACACGAACTCCACGTTGTCCGTGTCGAGACCGCAGCCCTTCCATACTTCGATGAAATACTTGCCCGCTGTTCGGATTTTCTCCAAGTCTCCGTCGAGTTTTCCGTTCGCCTGTGCATGCCAATCCGCCACGAATATCTTCACCTTGCATCCGGCATCGAGAAGCTTCCCTACGTTAATCGCGAAGCCGAGCGATTGCGCGATATGCATGCGGCCTGAGGGTTCGAAACCGTTGTAGGCGACCGGGTGCTTCTTTTTCTCAAAGAGCGCTTTGAGCTCTTCACGGCCGATGACTTCTTCCCCGATGCTCGCAACCGTTGCGGCTTTCTCTTCTGGTGTCATTGTCCCGTCGGTGCGGTCGTGCTTTATAAAATTGCCCCTGCCCACAACGGATAAGTTTAAGTTCCCCACCCATCGGCGCAACGGGTATGAAGATCATAGATGGCCTCACGTTCGATGACGTGCTTCTCGTACCCCGACCTTCCGATGTCCGATCGCGTTCCTCAGTAGATGTGCGTGTTGATTTCGGGCGCGGGGTTGTCTCAGCATTGCCCATCATTCCAGCGAATATGAAGACCGTCGCAGGATCCTCGATGGCTGACTTGATGATCTCGCTTGGCGGTCTCGTTCTGGTACATCGGTTCATGACCATCGACGAGCAAGTGGCGCTTATCACCGAGCGTTCTGCACACAGCACGCTCATTGGCGCAAGCGTCGGGGTACGGAAGGAAGAGTACGAGCGTGCCGACCGATTGCTTGAGGCGGGATGTCGCATCCTGTGCGTCGATGTCGCGCACGGTGACCATGATCTCTGCTCCGACATGGTGCGTCACTTGCGTTCGAAGAGCGATGCGCTCATCATCGCCGGCAATGTCGCGACCGCCGTCGGTGCGTTACGGCTCGCGGAAGCGGGTGCTGACGTCATCAAGGTCGGCGTCGGACCAGGCAGTCTCTGCACCACGCGCATCGAGACCGGCAATGGCGTGCCGCAGCTCACGGCTCTTGCGGAAGTGCATGCTGCGCGCGAAAAATCGAAAACGCGCTTCAGTATTATCGCAGACGGTGGCATCCGTAACGCAGGCGATATCGTCAAAGCGCTCTGTTTCGCTGATGCGGTCATGGTCGGTAATTTGCTTGCAGGAACGGACGAAGCGCCAGGAGAGATCACGATCGTCGACGGCGCTCGTATGCGACGCTACGAAGGATCGAGCACGCATAAGATGAATCATATCGAAGGTGTCGTGACGCTCGTGCCGGAGAAAGGATCAGCGCGACGATTGATCGAGCGGCTCATGGCAGGGGAGCGTTCCGGTTGCAGTTACCAAGGTGCGCATACTCTCCGTGAATTGCAACGCGATCCGCTGTTCGTGCGCATCAGCCACGCGGGCCTGACAGAAAGCCATCCGCATCTTCTCTCGCGATAGTTTTCGACGTTACCACATCAGCACGATCGTCGGGATGAGCAGGCATCCCATCGCTTGCGCTCGCGCCGTCTTGAGCGCGGCAGGAAGCAATCCGACGGCCGTTGAGACCAGTAAGACGAAAAATCCCAACCATCCCGTGCGTACCGCAACAATCAACATCACCAACCCAATCACGCCGATGCACGTCTGACGGTAGGGGAGTTTCGGCAACCAACGCGCCGCGCTGCGCCCCATGCCGATCGTCAGCACCGCTCCGATCCCCGTAGATACTAAGCAGACGCCGAGAAACGCTATTGAGGTGAATGGGGTGATGGCGCTCAACGTGACGATGGCGGCTGTCGTGCCGTTACGTGCCTTCTCGATGCCGACCCATCCAGCAAGCGAAAGGATGAAACCTGCGCTGCCGAGCGACCCGAGCAAAATGAGGAATCCTCTATCGCCAAGCTTCCGCGTGCGGCTGACGAGTGCGCTCGCGAGCGCGCCTGAGATGCCGGGAAAGGTGCTCGTAATGATGCCGCCAGCGACACCGAGGACACTCCCCCAGATCGTACGCGATGTATCGATGTCCGTCACCCGGATATCGAGCTGCGGCGGGATCGTCTGGCTTTCGTTGATGCTGTAGAGCAGGGTCGACACGCCAAATAACCCGGAGAGCATGGGTAACAGCGGGTCCGCAAGCGGCAAGCGTAATACGATAAGCCCGAACGCGCCCGAGAGCGCGAGGATTGTCGCTGACCACGCGGGTTTCTCGTCTTTCCAGACGCTGAAGATCCCGAACGCGATAAGCACATACGGGATATAATTGCGCGCAACAGTATACAGTCCAGCGATCATGAGCGCCGCAGGCATGAACAGTATGACGGAAAGCGTGGACCCGATGATGCCGCCGATTGCGCATAATTTCACCGCCATCAATCCGTTCCCGCGCAGCAGATACCGATGTCCTGGTAAGACACCCATCGCTTTCTCGTCTTCTGGCGCACCGAGGAAAATGCTCGGTAACGTATCAAGGAATGTATGCGCGACCGACATCGAGACGATGAAGGCGCACACGGCGACGAGCGGCACGTAGAGCGCAATCGCAGGTGATACGGCGACGAGCACCGCCGCGACGAGATTCACGTGAATGCCAGGCGTCAAGCCGGTCACGATCCCTGCGAGGATGCCTGCGAGCGTAGCGGCAGCAAGCCACCCTGCGAAAACAAGGATCTGCGGCGGATCGAGCATGCTCGAACGATCGCGCGAACCTTTATGTGCGCACGGTCATGATTGCCGGAAGATTTCCGGTGTGGGCCGGAAATGCTTTACCTCCCTCGTAACAAGTCTGCTTTCGAACGTGTCGCGAGCGTGAGCATCTGCGCGAGCGGGCTCTCTGCATTGCGCAGGTGCTTATCGATGCGCACGAGCCGTTCGAGCACGTCTTGGGTCGTTTCCTTTCGGTGCGGTGCATCGTCGCGTGAGGAAAATTTGTAGGAGTATTTGTCGTGTGACGGGAACGTATAGAGGTATTCTACCTCGAGGCGATAGAATGGAAACCCGCGACCGTACGTCACGACTTCATCGGCTGCGACGCCGTACACGCAGTGATTTTGTGGGTCGATGATACGTTGTGATGCGCTTGTCTCTTTCCACCACCCGAGATACGACCAGTCCTTCATCATGGAACCGAGTGTGGTAACAAGTTCGCTTGAACTGATGGATCGCTCGTTCTCGGTGCGTGCCGTGATGCCGTTGTGTGGCGCTTGCCCTCCATAGGATTTCTCCTTGAGGATGATACCCTCAGGTGTGTGCATCACGACCCGACGCATGCGGGGTCGTGTATCGCTCTCCGCGTTCTGGCGACCGAATCCATCAAATGCGTCATGTTGTGAGATTTCTGTCTTCACAGGATCATTGTCTGTGATGTACCCGTACTTCTCGAGCGCGCTGCAGGTGAGTTCGACCAGCGCTGCCGGCGTGTGCTTGTCCTTGTTCTCCACATCGAAGGTGATCTCGCATTCTGGCATTGTCGCATCACGTTTCGCTCCCGTCCGTTGCTCAAGGAGCGTCAAGAAACTTTTGCCAAGCCACTGCGTCCATTGCTCGCGTTGTGCGTTCTTGTATGCGTCCTCGAACGCATGCTTGTATTCGTGATCGCAGATTTCGCGCGCTGCGATACAAACGCCGGTGCGTGCTTTCACTCGTGCAGCGTCTCCTTTCCCATCGTCGTCATGTCCGTGATGTGCCATTGTTTTCCTCTCTTATCGCAGGTTTATGCTGCGGTGTCTTGCTGTTGTTGTACGATGTAGTCGTTTCTGAGGGTTCTTCCTCCTCCGATCCTCTCGATGATGTAGTCCGCGCGTTGCGAAGGCGAACTCACCGGTACGCGGATGACCTCGTAGCCGAGTTCGCGGTACGCGTCACCGATTGCTTCGTGGATGCGTTTGGCTAACTCCGGGCTCTCACGGCGTTGCGCGTCGGTCACATAGGTGGGCAGCTCATCGAGGAGGAACACCTTCTCGTAGCGGCGATGCTTCGCGACGTTCAGGAGCGGTGCGGGCACGTCGTTGCCAAACACGCGGCAGTACGCGATCCCGTCGAATGCCCCACGGTCGCAGAACACGTGTTCCCCTGTCGCTTGTCGTTCGCGGCGTAACAAGGTGTCAAGCACGAGGTACTGGAAGCCGAAATTGTCGCTCCACGGGAGAATAGCGTAGTCGCCTGTTGTTGCACCGTGTTTCTCCACTTCTTGCTGTATCTCGATGATGTCGCGCGCCGTTTCACGTACCGTCTCGTAGCCGCGTGCGGCGAGAGCTTCGAGGGTCTTTGTCTTCCCAACGCTGGGACCGCCGGTAATGACATGTTTCTGCTGTGTCCGCATGTTGATCACCGTAATGTATTAATACTTGTACAAGACTTGATTCTTTCTTACCAAAAGATGTCCTTAGAGTTGTACTATGCTCGATGAACAGACCACCAAGAAACTGCTCGCGTTCGTCGCTGCGCAACCACGGAGCATCGAGGAAATAGCCATCCACCTCGACAAGAATTGGCGCACCGCGGACCGGTACGTCGCGAAGATCGCGGAAGATACCGGTCGTCTCGCGGTACGGATATTTCGGGAAGGATCGCGTGGCGCGCTCAAAGTCGTCTATATAGCGACGATTGACCGCGTTCCTGGTTCAGAAATCCAAGATAGATTGCTCGCGCGTGTCCTCGCTGGGCGCGATAAGATCGATTTCTCTCCGCTTGGTATTTACGAGCACGCGGATCCCGGTCGTCGCAGCGCGACCCTCTATCGTTTCCCGAACGTCACGCTCGCACCGGAACGCGACCTCATCGGCCTCATCCGCGGTGCGCAGACGCAGATCCTCTCCTACAGCGGCAACCTCTCGTGGGTCAACCGCGTCCAGGATGGTGAACGCCTCATCGATGCGCTCGGGAAACGCGCAGAGGCTGGCATCGCTATTCGCGTCGTGTGCCGCGTGGATCTCGCCACCCTCGCGAACTTGCGTGAGATCGAAATCATCAATACGCGTCTTGGACGCGAAGCGATCGAGGTGCGCCATTGCGAGCAACCGTTGCGTGGCCTCGTCATCGACGACCGTGTTTTGCACCTCAAAGAGACGTTTGACCCTGCGCGCTATCGGCCCGGAGAGCTCTCTGATCAAACATTCCTCTTCTATGATATCTCCGATCCTGATTGGATAGGATGGGCGACACGCGTTTTTTGGCGCTTGTTTCAGACAGGCACGCCGGCAGCGAAACGCCTGGCCGCGATCGCGAGCATCGCCGTGCCGTCACCGGTCGCGCGCGAGGCGGTTGCCGCACGCCACAACCGCGCACGCTCTCCGAAAAAAAGATAGCACGTTGAAATGCTCTCTCGCGTGAACTGGCGTATCTAGATGCCAAACGCGTCGGCGAACTCGGTGAACTTACGGTACTCTTCAAGGAAATGATACCCGCGGTCCGTCAACGCATATACGCGATTGCCCCCGCGCGCCCGTTCCTCGATCAATCCTTGCGCGATGAGTTCGCTCACGTATTTGCGCAACGCCTGATGGCTGAGGTTCGCCTTGTAGAGCAGGTGTGTCGGCTTGATTTGCCCGCCCTTGTCGCGGATCGCCGAGAGCATATCATGCAGCAGCTGCGACCGCGTCCGTTTCCCCGTCGCCACCTGCCGCTCACCTCCGGAGCGCTCGCAGGTTGCTTGCGAGGATGAGGGAGAATCCGGCGAGCGCGGTCACGTGCGCGGCGACGTATAGCAGCGGCGTGAGGAATAGGATGCCAAGAAAGATTTCACCGGTGAAGATGAGGGAGAATCCTGTCTGCACCATCCATCGTTTTCGGTATGCTCCTTGCAGCCATAGGCGCAGCACGATGCTTGCGAGAAGGATCACAGTGAGCACGTAGAAGGCGGTCGTATGATACCCCGCAAGCACGAGATTGCACAAGACCAACGCCACGAGCGTAGCGCGCAACCACATGTCCCGCACATCGTAATACAGGATCAGGAGCGCAAGCAGGCCCATCAGGAACAGCGCGCAATGGAGGATGATGCCGATGCTCAGTATCGCTTCCAGTCGCTCTTCGAGAAAGTGCGCCGTGATGCCGACACGGAGTTTTGCCGCCACGATGGCGTTCGCGATTGCGAGCACGAGATAGCTCGCGCTGAGCATACCAAAACCCCAAGACAATGTCTTGTATCGCGCATCGTGCAATAGACGGTACGCGCGGATGGCTGTAATCGTCACGAGGAGCGCGATAAGGAAGAATGCCGCTTCGACGGCCGCGTCAACGCCCAAGAACCAGACCGGGCCGGTGATCTCCATACGACTATGGGCGATCCGGGCTCTTTTAAGGGTTGTGGAGGTCACGTCCCGAACGCACCTTCCGAATCGATATAGGAACGTCCGCTTCTTGTGGTGCTGTGGTGATACACATGCGAAACGCACATACGAAACAACGACAATTCGGCAACGACGAGCGTGTCGTCCACGCATACGGTACTGGTGCCGAGGTGTTCGAAGAGGATCCCATTTCCACGGACCGGCAGTTCGAGAGGGATCTCCGTTTCGGCGGCGATCTGTGGGAGGAGACGCTTCGTGACTTGCGTAAGCGATCCAGGGTCACTGTCCTTTCACTCGATCAGGTCGCTGGACCTCCGTCCTAGGTGGTTGTCCTTTCCCCTCGTCCCTCCCGTTTCAATGAACACCTCCGTCCTTCTTTTCCCTCACGGGCTTTGGCATTGTCGCCGGTCGCTCCTTTCTGGCCGTCTGCTCACAATGGTCCTTACGCTAGCACCTCGCGACCCGTGTCGCCGCGATCTGCGGCTTCCCGTCGTACGACCCGCGCTCGCCGCGCACCGAAACGCACCCGCCGGTCTTGAGCTCAGTCAAGTTCGCGGCTTGCACAAGGACATCTATCGTGGCGGGCTGGCTGACAGTGATGATGGTGCGGTCCCCGATCGAACGCACCGCTTCGACTGTGCCTGTGATGCGCAGCGGTGTGCCATCCGCCATTGTTGCCGCCGCTTCGATACCGTGCTCTGGCGGTTCGAGTAAGATGAGCGCGAAGAGCAGAAGCGCCATGCCGATGCCGCTGGTCGCAAGCGCGATCGCGACGATCCAATCATCATGCATGGATTGCGGAGAGTAGATTCGCTTTTTGTAGGGTGACTCCTCGTTTCCGGAAGATCTCCGGTAGGGGCCGGAAGAGTTCCGGTCACGATGTCGTTAACGGAATAAAGCTCACGCGGGTCGCAACAAATGCCGCCCGGCAGACTGGCCGGGCGGTAGCTCCCATCCCGATGAACGGGTTTCCGGAACTGACATCGGCGCGAGGGAGCGCCGGTACGTGATGACATCACCTGTTATGGTAAGGGATGGGAGCATCCCTCACTTATTATTCTTTTGCCGTACCTCTTCGTATCTGAGCAAAGGCATAAATACCATTCACCCCGCAAAGTGACCATATGCTCTTCATCCTCGAACCGTTCGCTTTGGCGTTGCTCGTGACGTTGATCTTCTTCACGATCGTCTATCTTCTCGCGATGCACCGCAACAATAACGGCATCGCGGATCTGGCATGGAGCCCAGGCTTCATCCTGATCGCGCTGTGGTCGTTCCTCGCGTACAGTTTCCCGACACGGCTGCAGATCCTCGCGACCGCGCTCGTGATCGTGTGGGGCTGCCGCTTGTATCTCCACCTGTTCCTGCGTGCCCGCGGCAAGCCGGAAGACTTTCGCTACGCAGCATGGCGTAAGGAGTGGCGCAAGAATTTCGCCCTCAACAGCTACCTGCGCATCTATGTCTTGCAAGCGGTCATCCTGACCGTCATCGCGTTACCCGTCCTTATCATCAACGGCAACCCGGTCGGGGCTTTCGGTTGGTCGGCCGTCATCGGCACGCTGGTGTGGGCGATCGGTTTCTGGTGGGAAGCGCTTTCCGACGCGCAGCTCGCCCGCTTCAAGGCGAACCCGAAGAATAAGGGCAAGATTCTCACGACTGGTTTATGGGCGTACACGCGCCACCCGAACTATTTCGGTGAAGCACTGCAGTGGTGGGGTATCGGTATCTTGGCGCTCGCGATTCCGGGCGGCTGGATAGGGTTGATCAGTCCTATCCTCTTG
>CAZIKW010000058.1:0-9574 GCA_964540015.1 uncultured Methanosarcinales archaeon
CGAGAAGTCCGTTGCTCGGTGCAGTGATGGCGGTGAAATCTCCGATGGTCGCCCCGCCGCCAACATCGAGGGAGATGGCCGCTCCTGTTGGCTTGTTGATGCCGACCCTTCCGTTCGCGTTGTCGATGAAGAGCGTTGGTGTGACACCAATAGTTACGTTGGTCCCATTGTTCGCGAGATAGACTTGGCGAGTGTTGTTGATCCATCCCCCGCCTCCGCCACTCGACGCGGGGCAGTTGGTGCCGTCGGCTAAGCAGATATTCTGGCTGTTGATGGTGGTTCCTGTGGCGAACGCACCGACGCGACCGCTGCTGATGGTTGATGTGCCGGCGATGGTGAGTGCGCCGCCTTGGATGTTGAGATCGCCAGTACCACTGACGTTGATGCTTCCGTTCACGTCGAGTGCTTGTGTTGGTGCGGTGGTGCCGATGCCGATGTTGCCGGTGCCCGCGATCTTCAATCGTAGTGCGCTTCCCGTGGTGAATTGTAGCGCTCCTGCACCATTGGAGTCAAAGAGTATTCCGTTCGCTCCGCTCGATCCCGCGATGCTTGTCCAACCGCTCGACGTTTGGGCGATAACTGCGTGGGCGCCACCGGTGTGTAGAATGATTTGTGTCCCGTTGAGCGTGTCGAGTGTGAGGTTGCCAAGCCCTGTCGTTCCGTTCGTGATTCTGAGGTTTCCTGCCGATGATCGGTTGAGTGCAACGTCGACGCCGGTGCCTGGTGTGTTGCCGAACGATTGCGCTCCCCAACCGATGCGCCCGGAACCGACAACATAGTAGTTTTCCGCGAGTGTTCCAATGCTGCTTCGCATTTGTAGTGCTGCTGTTGATGCACCGCTGGTGGTGAATGTGCTGCTGTAGCTGCCGTCTGTCGAACTAATGGTGAGGGTGTATCCGGGTCCGGATGTGGTGTATCCGCCGAGTTGCACGAAACCCGCGCTGGTGATGTTAAAGACGGTCACGCCGCCGTTCTTGATGGTGAATAACCCTTCTGGTGTCGTGGTGTTGATGCCGACGCGTCCATTGGTATTATCGATGAAGAGTGTCGGTGCGGTGGCGGGGTTTCCGACACTCACGTTCGTCGCGTTGTTCGCAAGATAGACTTGAGTGGTGGTGTTGAGCCAGCCGCTTCCCGTCGCTGCGACTGCGGCGGGGCACCCCGTCCCGTCGCTACGGCAGACAGATGCGTTGTTGATGATGAGTGTGTCTCCCGCGATCGATATGCCATCACCGACATTCACGTTGAGCACGGGGTCGCTTGAAGTGCCAGAGTCAGACAGTCCACTGCCTGCGGTGACGGTCGTCACGTTGCCACCGTTCGCACCGCTGATGCAATTCGTTCCGTTCGACAAGCACACTAATACATTCTGTTGTCGGATGACGCCCGACACATTCAACGTAACTGCGTTCGTCGCCGTATCGCCTACCTGCACGATGCCGGTTGTGCCGCCTTTCGTGTTGAGATAGAGGGTGCCCGTCGAATCGATAAAGAGCGAATTCGTCGCGCCCATGATGCGTGGGATCGATGGCGCTGCGAGCACCGTTCCATTCGCGACGATATCGAGATGATCGCCGAACGCTTTGCTTGTGAAACGAACGAACGACGCGGTGACGTTCCCTGTGAGATTGATGGAACCGGTGACGTTCGTATCCCCGATGCGCAGCACATAGAGTGAATCGTGTCCGGGATCGTTCGCGGCGAACGCGAATGGCGTTACGAGCAGCATAGCTACGATCATAAGCCAGAGGCTGCGTACACGATTCATGTCAGCGACCTCCTATAGGGGATCACGTTCCCGCGCAGGTGCATATCGCCTGTACCGAGGTCGACGTATGCGAGGTAGATGCTGCGTTTGCTGATGATCGAGTACGCTCCTGACGGCGGTACGAGGCCGATCTCCGCTTCGATGAGCTGGCCGCGCAGGTGCAGATCGCCGCTGCTTGTTTCAACCCATGCGGCGGCTATCACGTTGCCGTCACGGTCGATTGAACCGATGACGAAGTCTCGCGATCCGGGTGAGCCTCCGGAGTTCGGGATGATGTCGCCCGTGATGAGCAGGTTGCCGACCATGTTGAGTTTCGCGACCTTTTCACGGTCGAGATTCTCGAGGAACACCTCTTCGTCCGGGAAATATTCCTCTGCATCCGCAAGCAAGCACTCGACAGGACGTTGGTTCGGATCCGCTGCGCTGCAATCGAGCGTTCCGTTGAGGTTCATTTCAGGTGCGGGCGGTGTCGGAATATCGATGGTGTCGTTCACTACGGGTTCTGTGGCGTTCTCCGGTTCGGTCGTATTGTCGATGACGGGTGGTTGCTCCACCGGGATCCCATCAATAGGGAGCGTATCGTTTCGCGTTTCCGTCTCGTTCTCTGCAGGTATGGTCGCGACCACGTTGAGGGGGATACTCGATTCGGTAATCGCTCTCAAGTCAGATGCGTATACTTGCAAGTCGATCGAGCCGCTGCGCAGCGGAGTGAGGATGAGCGTCGATCCTTCGATACGCGCGTCCACGAGGTCAGTGATGCCGACGGAATAGAGGAGATCGTCGTTATCCGCATCAGTGAAGCCCGTTCCGAGATCGATGCGCGTCGTTTCTGTGATGGTGTGCGCCGTGAACGGTGTCGCGATTTCTGGTGCGCGATTCGGCGCTGGGCTTGTCCCCGTGGCTTCGACCCTGACCGTCGCATCTCCTATGATCTCCACAATCAGGTTGCCGCCGGTCGCGGGCATGACGCAGGTCTCGGCGCATAGGCCGCTGAATGCGGTCGTGCGGGGCACGTCGCCGATGATAAGTGGGATGCGCACGCTCTGGATCTCAGTTCCGGAACCTGATACGATGAGGATTTCAGCGCTGCTTGAGGGTGCTGCGAAAGGAACTTCGACGATGCTTGATGTGGTGCCGTCATCCAGATACACGCTCGCGCCTGCGGGCAAGTGCGCGATCTCGACGCTGTCTCCGGGCTGGTAGCTCGCGCGCTCGGTACGTGGGGTTCCATCATCGCTTGTCACCCTGCCTATGCGCAGTATCTGCGTTCCTGTGTCAAGCGAGAAGATCGCTTCTCCTTCTCCGGTGAGCGTACCGCTGACGCGGAGCGAGGTGACGGGTTCCGATAAGGGATACGTGGTGTCGGAGGCCGTTTCTCCGTCGATAGCGACGGTCGCGAAGCCGGTGGGGTTGAATCCTGTGCTTGTGAAGATCGCTGCGATGATGAGTAGGAGCACGAGTGCGCTGCCGGTCGCGAGGACGCGGGTGAAATTCTTGTGGCGCGCTACATGCGGGTCGGCCATCTCTTTTGCGGTCGTGAGCGTGATGTGGTGCTGTGTGCGCAGATACGCGTCCGCTTCGTGCTCGCTGATGGTGCCCGCGTGTACCGCTTCAAGCACGCGCACGACTGCCGCACCGTTACTGGTCTGAGGGGAGCTCATCGGCGCACCCCTTTCTTGACGCTCTTGCTGTCGTCGATGAGTTTGAGATCCTTCGCTATCTGGAGCGTGCGCGTCGCATCCTCGAGCTTTCGCTTCGCGTTCTTCTCGAAGTCAGAGACTGCCGCTTGGGAGATATCGAGGCGTTTCGCCGTCTCTGTCTGGGTCAATCCTTGCGCGCGCAGCTGCAGAACGACGATTTCCTTCTCGGTCAGACCCATTGCGTGTTCCTATTATAGGCTAAATGGGTTATACAGCTTTTGTTGGTGTTTTTAAAGGTTTCTTCGGATAGCGTGTCGTCCATGATATAATCTATTCAACTTGTAAATATTATAGAACTAGTAATCTAATCCCTTCACCGCATACACGCCCGCGTCGAAGGGATGCTTGATTTTCCCCATCTCCGTGATGAGGTCGCACAGTTCAGCGATGACGGGAGGCATGGGCCGACCGGTGAGAACGAGATGCGTTCCGATTTCTTTCGCGCGTTCCACGAGATGGCGCACTTGCTGCGGCCCCACGAGACCGAACTCGACCGCGAGCGTGATCTCATCGAGAACGATGAGGAACGGCTTCTCATCGAGGTATGAGAGCGCTTTCATGTACCCCATCTGCGCCGCTTGGACATCCTTCTCGTCTTTGGGTTGCACTTTGCCGAATTGCAATTGCATGCGTGCGCTCTCGATCGTCGTGTGATTCACACTCTCGTCGACAAAAATGAAATCGTTATCGCCTGCTTTGTAGAATTTGATATCGAACGCATTACCAGGCATGTCCTGCAAGCGCTCGAAAAATACTGATTCGCTCGTTTGCCAGTTCTTCATGAAAAAGACGACACGTACTTTCCCGCCGTGGCCGAGTGCACGAATAGCAGTTCCTAATGCCGCGCTCGTCTTTCCTTTTGTCGGACCGCAGAACGCGTAGACTTTCGCATCGCTCATTGATTGCCTCCGGTCGTGAGGACTTGCGCATCTAAACTCGTGTCGCGATACGCGGTGACTCCCTTGCACCCGAGCTCCCACGCGCGTAGGATGCAGCGTTCGATATCGAGAACGGATGCGGTCGCGGGGAAGTTGATGGTCTTTGAGATTGCACCATCGACATGCTTCTGGAACGCTGCCTGCACGCGCAGATGCCATTCGGGCGCTATCTGTTGGCTCGTCTTGAACACCGCGCGGATATCCGCCGGCACATCATCGTCATCGATGATGACGCCGCGTTTCGTGATGCGACGGATGGTCTCCTCGTCGATGTTGGCAGCCTCCGCTTTCTCGATAAAGCGCGGGTTCGCGACCGCCAAGTCGCCGCCATCCGTGACGGCGCGCGTGTACGCGAGCGCGTAGTTTGGCTCGATCCCGCCCGAGACGCCTGCGATAAGCGAGATCGTTCCCGTCGGAGCGATGCCGAGAAGGCCGCTGTTGCGTCGTTTCATGCCGTGCTTCTCGAGTTTCGATCCGCGCCATGCGGGGAACGCGCCACGGTCCGCTGCGAGTTCGATGCTCGCGGTGTTTGATTCTTCCTTGAGGATGATGCCGATCTCTTCCGCGAGCGCGATCGCTTCATCCGTGTCATATGGGATGCCGAGATCGTATAGGAGGTCCGCGAATCCCATGATGCCAAGGCCGATGCGGCGTGTGCGTCGCGCGAGGCGTTCGATCTCGACGACCGGTGAGACGTTCACATCGTGCGCATCGTCGAGGAATCGCACTGCGATTTTTGTGAGTTTGCGCAACTTGTCCGCATCGAGTTTTCCGTGGCGTGCGCATTTCGCGAGATTGATGCTGCCTTCGATCGCGCACTCGTGCGGCAGGAGCGGTTGTTCTGCGCAGGGTCCCGTGGCTTCGATGCGGCCGATGTGAGGGCAAGGATTGTCCGCTTCGATGCGGTCGAGGAAGAGCACGCCCGGGTCGCCGCGTCGCCACGTCATGCCGGTGATCGCGTCAAGCACGACTCTCGCCGATAATCTCCCTGCCGGTTTGTTCGTGCGTGGATTGGTGAGCTCATAGTCGCTATCTTTCGCGAGCGCTTCAAGGAAGACGTCGGTGATGCCGACGCTGAGATTGAAATTCTTCAGTCGTCCGTCCACTTTCAGATTGATGTACTGGAGGATGTCGGGGTGGTCTACACGCAGCACGGCCATGTTCGCGCCTTGTCGTCTCCCTGCTTGCTTGATAGGGGCGAGTGCGGGCTCGAAAAGACTCAGGAACGCGCAGGGTCCTGGCGCGAGCGCAGGTGTCGCTGCGCCTAAATCGCCGTGAGGTCGTAAGCGAGAGAAACTGAAACCGGTGCCACCGCCGGCTTTCTGAATTACTGCCGCGTCCTTGATCGCCTGATACACGCCACTGACACTATCCTCAACAGGGATGACCGTGCTCGATGCGAGATACCCTTTCGTTCCTGCGTTCATGAGGACCGGGCTGCTCGGTAAGAATTCGAGATTCGCGAGGACGCGGTGGTATTGCCGTGCCCATTCTTTGGGCTCTTCGCCGTGCTTGAGTTCTGCGAGTGCGACGTGATTCGCGACGCGCCAGAAAAGATCCGCCGGCGTCTCCGCGATCTCGCCGTTCTCGTCGCGTAGGAGATATCGTTTTTCGAGAATACGGACGCTATTGAGGTCCAGATCGAGCTCATCGATACGGCCGCCGATGAGCGCCGCTTTCTGATCCCGGAGTTTGGAGCGTTCGCTGCGGTAGAGGATGTATCCTTTCGCGACCGCGCCGTGGCCTAATTCCATCAGCGCGCTCTCGACGCGGTCCTGCACATCCTCGACGGTCGGGGCTTTCTCGGGGAAATCCTTGTTCAATTTCTCGACGACGAGTTCCGCGACCTCTTCCGCGTCTTCTCTTGTTCCTTGCTCTTCGGCCTGCATCGCCTTCCAGACGACTTGGACGATCTTGGCCTCGTTAAAGAGCACCATGCGCCCCGTGCGCTTGACGACGTGCGTGATGCGGTTCCTCATCGACGGTGGGGTGTCGAGAGTGGTTAAAAAGGTGATGGGAAGGGTTAAAAGTCGCTTCGGACTCCTCTCCTCTATGACACTCACGAACCCCTTTAGGAGAACGGCTCCGCATCCAGTGCTCTCCGGTTCCTATCAGGAAATCCCCCAACTGCGATTACCTGTTATCGAGAAGCGTATGGAAGAAATCCTTGAATCGCGTATTGACGGCGAGTATCGCTCTTCGCACGATTGGATAGATTCCGTGGGGAAATCTTTCGACAAGAACAGCAATATGGCGTTCTCCTATGTGAGTGCACATCGTGAATGGGGCGTTTCTCCCTCGCATCGGGATCATCTCGTGTCCGTGGTCGTTCAATCGGACGTCGGTCGCTTGAGTTTTGACGTACGCAATGGAAGATTTTTCAATCCTATCGCAAAAGTGTATGACAGCACCTCTGCAGCGGCTTTGAGTGATGTCTGTGAACGCTTCCTCCTTCAGGTAGCGCTCTACCGCAGAGCGCCGAATCCCGCGGATGAGCTGTTCCCCGTACCACAATCTCGTGAACCGCAACCTCGCCGTTCGGGCATTATGATCAAGGCGTGAACAGCAAATGTGATGGGAAGGGTTAAAAGCCTCCTTACGCGATTGGCCGGTATAGGTGACCCTCGATGAGCGCTTCCAAACCACAGGTTCCGGCTTCCCAACTCACTCCGAAGCTTTTGAGGATAGCGAATGACGCAGTGTATCTCATGCTCAAGCGCCGGCTCGAGAGCATGCTTGAGATCTGCGCTGAATTGCCCGCAAAAGAGACATACGATATCCGATTCCTTGAGCATTGCATAGAGCCGTACCACGGCGACTGGCTTATCGTTGACGTGCACAAGGGTCCGCGCATGCGCGAGGCGCGCTTCAATATTTTCGAAGATTCGTCGTCGAAACCCAAGTATGCGTCGCTTGGACCGGACAGTGCCGCTCGACGCATTCAGCAGTACGCTCCGGATCTCGCTCCGAGGGATGTGGTGTGCGGGTTCCCTGAGATCTATGATCGCTATTTGCGTCGACGATTGCCGAGTCGCGTCGCTGAATTCCGTGACCGATTAGAATTGCTGAGCATGCGCGAACGGCAGTAGGTGTATGAGGTTCCCTTTCCTCCTCGTCGACAGCACAACCCTTAAATATTACTTTGTCTTCTTTTGTCTTACGATGGAATCGATCACGATCAAAGTGGACCCCGCGTTCGCGCGCCAGATGGATAAGGCGATGAAACCCTTGTACAGCACCAAGACGGAATTCATCCGCGCGGCAATCAGGGAGAAGATTGAGCGGCAGAAAGAGACGGAGAATCTGCTCAGAGTCATCGATGAGAATTTCGGCAAGGTGAAACGCCAGACGAGTCCCGAAGAAGAGGATCGCATACGGGAGCGTGTGGGCCGGGAACTCATGCGTCGCCACGGGATCAAATAACCTACATGAGGTCCTCTGGTTTCTTCACCTCAACAATGCCTTCGGCTCGTTGCAGTTGACCGTTGCGCGTCACAAGAATTGCTTTGGCGTTCCTAGCCAAGATCGCATGGAGAGCGTCCAAATCGCGGATGTTGCGTTCCACGGCGGTGGCTTGCGCTTCCCGAAGGTCAGCGAACGAAGGCGATATGCGATTCGCTCGTCCATGCTTCTGAAATCGAGCAAGGATGACGTTCATGGCTTGCTGACTCTCGGGATGATGAAGCTCGTGCTCCACAAGAGGGGACCACACGATGATTCCGCCACTCTCAGCGCAACGCTGGAAAAAACCGCGCGCGTCTTCGCCAAGGGATCGGAATCGATCCGACCTGTTCTCGATGAGGTCCCGCCAGATACACGTATCGATGTAGTACCTTACCATCGCGGTCGGAAGCTACCCGTCCTATATATCCGCTTGGCGTGTATGTCCAGTGATTTTAAATGAATTTTAGAAAATGGTTTACGCCATCCGCACTAACGCGACATCGACGGGTTTGAGATCCTTCAATTCTGCGTGCTTCATCTTCAAGTGCATGGGTGGCCTGAATAAGGTGACCTGTCCGGTCTTCGGGTCGATCTGCTTATGCACTTCGATCGCGCCTTTGCGACGAGAGTACATCACGAACCCGCCGTCGGCGAGCCACTCGCGATCCTTCTCACGATGCACGATGACTAATGCGCAGTCGCTCATGGCGGTGAGAGACTCGCTTCGGCTTAAAAAACTCACGTTTGACCGTTCATGCATATCTTCTTATATGATTCTTAGCGATAAGCGGGCTATGCGCATGCTCTTGACCTCGGCTGGTATCACGAACAAAGCGATCGCGAAGGTCCTCAAAGGATGGGTCCCAGAGATACGGATCGCCTTCATTCCCCCCGCGTCGAATATCGAGGAAGGGGACAAGGACTGGCTCATCGACGATTACGTGAACTGCAAGAGGCTCGGTCCGGTGGATATCGTCGATATCTCCGCTCTCGAGAAGAACGTGTGGCTTCCGCGGCTGCGTCGCGCGACCGTGATAGTCGTCGGCGGTGGGCACACCGAGCATCTCATGCGCCACATACGCTCGTCAGGCCTCAAGGATGAGCTCCCCAACCTGCTCAAGACGAGGGTCTACGTCGGCATCAGCGCAGGCAGCATCGTCATGAGCAAGACGCTCAACGCGACGTCGGAGCGGTTGTTTGGTGATGAGCCGAAAAAACCGGTCGCTGGCTTAGGCTACGTCGATTTCAATACCCGACCTCATCTCAATTCTCCGCACTTCCCCAAAGTGAGGGACGCGGTGCTCAAGAAATTGGTGAAGATCCTGCCTGGAGATACGTATGCGCTCGATGACGATTCGGCGATAGCGATAGACGGGAAAGCGATGTCCGTCGTATCGGAAGGGAAATGGATACTGTACAAGAAAAGATGAGTTTCCGACCATAATCTAGATAAGGAATGGTGTAGCTCTATCCTCATGGAAGAGTTGCGTTTTGAGGAACTGGACGACAGGCAACGCGAACTGATATTGAAAGCGAGGAGCGCTCTCGCCGCTGCGCATTGCCATCGTACGGGACTTGCGGTCGGCGCAGCCGCGCTCGTGCGAGAGAAAGGGGTTCTCGTCGGATCGAATCACGAAATCGATGATGTGCGCACAACGACGCACGCGGAGAGTGTGATATGGTCTCTTGCGAAGCCGCACCGGATAGAGCTCTTGGCGATCGCC
>CAZIKW010000059.1:0-1066 GCA_964540015.1 uncultured Methanosarcinales archaeon
ACGCCACGGCGGATGTGGGCCACCGGCTCGGCGCCGTGTAGCTCGAGGTCGTCCCAGCGCAGGGCGGCGGCTTCTCCGAAGCGGGTTCCGGTGCGTACCAAGAACAGGATGAGGACCCGCCAAAGCCCCGGCCGCGTTGCGGCGAGCAGCTTGCTGACGTCATCGGAGCTGAGGTAGCGGTACCCTTGCGTCGGGACGCGCAGCCACTTCGTGCGTGGCGCGGCGCGGATGAGGTTCCACTCGGCCGCCGTGGCGAGCGCGCAGTGGAGCATGCTGAGGAGATTGTTGATCGTTTTCGGCGCGAGCTCGGCCGCAACCTTCTTCGCCTTGAACGCATCGATACTCGCCCTCGTGATCTCGTCAAGCCGGAGGTGTCCAAATTCCGGAACGAGATGCGCGCGCAGAGCGATGGCCTTGTCCCGGTGAGTCGCGGGCCGGTTGTTGGGAACTACGTAGTCGCGCATCCACCTGTCCACGAAGTCTGCGAACGTAGGGGGCGGTCCGGCGAACGGGTCACGACCGGCAGCCTGATCGTCGGTGAACTCGTTCAGGAGCGTGCGCTCGTACTGCTCGGCGCCGCGCTTGGTCTGGAGCGGGGAGCGCCGCCGGACGCGCCGACGAGCGAACCGAACGTCGACCCACCATTCGCCTCCGCGGTCACGCCGCCGGATAACGGCCATAGCGGTTGGGCGTCACGCGTTCAGTGCGGTTCGCTGCCAGGTACGCCTCAACGTCCTCCGTGCGGAACCGCAGCAGGCGACCGACCCGATGGTGTGCGATGGCGCCCTGGGCGACCCACGTGTAGAGGGCCGTCTTGGCGACGCGCAACCGTGACGCGACCTGCGCTGCGGTGAGCAGAACAGCTGTCGAGCTTTCGCAAGATGTTGGAGTCATAGGTTGTGAAGGTGCGAACGCGGACGCGGCGGCCTGGGCTTATCGCCTCGTAAAGCCTGCTGCGCAGAGCGTAGGCACCATAGCATTTGATGCGGCGGGCAAGGAAGAGGAGGGGCGTCGCGGACTCGGTGTGCACAGACGAGTGAGAACATACATGCCGAGCGTAGCTGGC
>CAZIKW010000059.1:1076-9471 GCA_964540015.1 uncultured Methanosarcinales archaeon
TCACGGGGGCAATGACCCCAACCTGTGGACAAGCTCGAGGCGAGCTGTAGTTATCCACAGAATGGGGTCACTGCCCCCGTGTTGACGTTCCTGCGAATCTGTATTCTGTAGTCATCCGAACGAGCACAAACCGAAGAGGCGACCCGTTACAGCAGGTCGCCTCAACGCCCCTTGCGGGGCGCTCCTCTCGGTGTAGTGGTCGTCCTCGAGACGGTGCTCGGCGCGTTGCCCATCGTCACCGTGAACCTGTCGATTGGCGAAATCGCCGCGGTCTTGAAGCTCCCGTCGCCGACGCTGGTTGCGGTGCGCGCGGACATGGTCCGGCGCCACGCGATCGTCGCAGGGCACCTCGCGGCGACGCGAGGACAGCGCTCCGAGTCGGAGCGCCACTGGGAGCGCGCGATCCTCGCTGCGGCTGCGGGTGAAACCGCCCACCGGATGCTCACGGAGCAACGGGCACGGGACGAACGGCGCCTCGAACAGCAACGGCATGAACGGCGGGATGCCCCATGGCACCGCCTGACGTGCCGCCTGCGACGTCGGCGTCGCAGCTCGTGACCTACGCGAACTGCCCGCGGAAGTACGCGTTCCAGCACGTGTGGGGCGCGGAACCGGAATTCCGGTCGGTGGCGCTGGTGATGGGCTCGGCGCTTCACTCCGCCATCGGCTGGTTCTTCGAGGAGCGGCTCGCCGGGCGAGAGCCGACGATCGACAGCGCGTGCTCGGTGCTCGCGGCGGATCTCGTCGCGGGCGCAGCCCTCGGTGACATCCGCTGGAAGGACAAGACGCCGGAGTCGCTAGAAGAAGAGGGGCGACGTCTCGTCACCCTCTACCTCGAGGCGTACCGCCGCGAGCCGCTCCCCAACGCCTTCGGGGTCTCGCAGGCCGTGACGCTCGCGGCCCAAGGGCACTCGCCCGAAGAGCGGCTCGAGCTCGAGGAGGCCGCGGGGCGGTACATCGCGAGCGCGGGCTAGTCTAGGCTCGGGGCAACGAGGATGATCTTGACGAACCTTCCGCAGCGTAATAGGTTGCGAGCCAGAGCGTAGTCGTGCCTCGGCGCGCCGTGATGGCGCTGGGGCAGAGGGCGATGTCGTCCATCCCCCGCGCCGTAGTATGTTCCGGCGTGGCGACGGATCCGTCGCTCGGTGCTCGGAACACCGATCGAGCATCGCCCTCTGCACTATCTCTCGAAGATCGCACCCCACGCTCGTGGGGCTGCGGTCTTTTTTTCGTTTGTGGGCCCATCCGCGGCGGCGCGCGGTCGCCCGCCGCGCGCCCGTCCCATCGCGGTGCCGCCTGCGATCGCGACCAGCCGATCCGTCGAATTGCCAGCCCGGTGGGCCGACGCCCAACTTACGCCGCGTCACTAGCTAGTCGGGTCTACGCTCGCTGTGGCCTCAACAAGCCGAAGGCGCCGGGGCTTGCGCCCCGGCGCCTTCGGCGCGTTCAATCCAGCAGCGGGCTAGCGCAGCCGCGGCCAGGCCAAGATCGTCACGATGATGACCACGACCACGATGGGCGGCACGCCGGCGTTCTCGGCGACGTTGATCACCGTCGCCACGAGGAACATCTCCGCGTCAGAGCACAACGGCCGCGCCAACGGGCCGGCACGGACCGAAGTGTGCGGAATGACCGCACCCGGAACCACCTGTTGATGCATTGTATGTTCTCCTGTCTCTCCCGCTCATACCTCGGAGTACAATCGGGAGCGTCCGACGGGCCGTGGGTGGGGCTGGCATGAAGCGGGCGGCCTCTTCCCTGGCGGCGCACTATCGGTCACTGTGGCTAGCGTTTGTTGACGCCGCCGACGCGCAGAATCTAGGGGCGGAAGCGTCTCCTTCCACCGGCGTCGACGTCTCACTGGGGAGCGACAGTATCACCCTCTCGTCGATGCTGCTACTGCGCGATTGGCCTTTTAAGGCGGTATCGAAGAAACGCTTGTTGGACATTGCGGTCAAGATAAGCGAAGTCATTGCTGACGATCTCGTCATGAAGGCGACGACGCAGGTCGCCTGGTGACCAAATGCCGCACCACGAACGCGATTTCGATGGACAGGGTGCGCGTACCGCTGAAGAGGTGTCGCTCAACCAAGCCAATGTCAGACGCAGAGGTGTTCCATTTCTGTTCCAGTGGCCGCGTTCGATTCCCGCTACCCGCTCCAAATATAAAATGCCTGAAAAGGGCGTTTTATGTTTGGGGGAAACACGGGTAATGGGCATTGAACAGGGGAAGGACTTTTTGAATTAATGCTATACTTCCCCCAATGGACTTTCTACGGAATGAAAATGTGGTCGGATTTTTGTTTCTTATCGCAGTAGGCGCTGGTTATTTTTGGTATTGGTATGGGAAGCGGCATCGCGCGTTGCATGCGTTGCCGGAGGGGTGGCGGGTAATTGCGGCATCGGATGGTGAGCGCGTGGCACCGGAGCACCACGAGACGGCGGAAAAGATTATGGCAGCGCTTGATGCGGGTGATGGCAAGCATGTTGTGTTAATTCATGATCGTGAGACGGATCCGTCGGGAGTGGTTAGGGCGTTTGCAGAAAAAGTGGCAGCGCGGCATGGAAAGCATGTGGTAGAGGTCTCATTTGCGGAGCCGGCGGAGGCGCGTACAGCGCTTGCTCGTTTGGGCGAGCTCAGAGGACGAGCGGTCCTCATGCTCGCTTCGCTGTACGATCTTTTTCGAGCGCCGAAGGCTGGACGACGTGACATAATTCGTCCCGTTCTCCTGCGCGTGTTGGAGCAAACGCCTGTCACGGTTACGGGAACGCTGACGCTTCAGGACTATCTCCGTCTCCTGCACAATGATGATTTTTCTTCGCTTTTTCGGCCGGTGTTTTATGGTGATGCTGAGCGGTTTGGACGTGAAGTGGTCTATGCACTTCGTGCGAAATTCGAGCGGACATATGACGTGGTGTATACCGATGATGCGGTGCAGGCAGCGTGGGCGGTGATTGAACGCGAGCGCGTCCAGACTACGGAGCGGATGGTGGCGATGGCTTCGCAGATATTAGATGCGGCCGGGCAGGCGATCATTGCTGACATGCGTGGACTGGACAAACAGCGGCGTGCGATGGAAAAAGAAATGGCGCGGGCGCGTCTCCTGATGCAGCGTGCGACCGGCCCAGAAGAACGGCGTGCCGAACAGACGTTTCGAGAGGTGCGGGTGATGCATCACGAACTCGTCGAAGAAATGCAACGTCGGATGCTCGGAGGGCGTCCATGTATCACGGGGAGAATAATTCAGATAACGATTCAGGATACGTTGCGATGAAGTATGACTTTTTCTTTTCAAGATAAGCGGGTGCAGATTGGCGCCCTTGGACTCGTTGTAGGTTTTTTGGTTATTGGTGGTATCGTCTATCGTTCGTGGAATACATCGAAGATGCCGACGGGCGACACACGTTATTCGTATTGCGAACCCCTCTTTGGGGATCCGGCGAACGCGGCAAAGGGCTGGCTCGAAGGATGTTGCGGGCCATATGCTTCTACCGATGCTGCGCCGCGCAAGACTCTTATCAAAGGCACCCGGCCGACGGTGTATTATTACGCCGCGAATGGCAAACGCTACGTCTTTCCATTCAGCAAGGTGATGGCATCGTGGGTTGGGCCGTACGGGAAGGGGAATGAGCCGGCGTTTGACAGTACCGCATGCTCACAGGTTGTTCAGCTCACGGATAAGGCGCTTGGAGAGATTCCGATTGGAGGTAACGTGGAATTCCGTCCCGGGACGGTGGTGACGGGAATCGAATCTGATACGCGACGGTATGTTGTTGATCGTGGCCATACGCTTCGTCCTCTTGAACGTTTAGAGTTAGCTTCAAAATTGATGAGCAATATTGATGTGCGCACGGTGCTTTTGCCGGAGCCATTTTTTACGAATTACGTTATCGGTTCACCGGTGGGAGCCGCTGCCGATTACAGCGCGACCCAGGCGTTTAAGGCGAAGATTGACGAAGAGCTCTAAAACGTCTTGCGCACTTGAGCTTGAGTGGTATTCTGAAAAAGAAGAGAACTATTTAAGTTCTTGTGACCGCACGGCGCTATGAGGCATCCGACTACGCCCGCACGTGCACGACATCACGATCCGTTATCAACGGCGTTGCGCGTGGGGACGGCATTGTTTATTGGAGTATTGCTCGCCTTGTTTTGGTATGGCTTTCGTCAGGGGCTTCAGGGCGTGCAGGTGCCTATGAAGGTAGTGACGTTGGCGCCGACGACGTTGGATGTGGTTGCGGTGACAGCTACTGTGCCGCTAAGTACGGCTGCGGTAACGCCGGTGATGTGTGATATGACAGCAGCTGATAATGGCGGATCAGGGCGATGCTATCCTGGGTGCGTGTCAGACGCGGAATGCACGGAGACAGGTGGATATATTGGGGGTGGGTATGTATCAACATACGCCGTGTGTCGCGAGTGGGCGGTAGCACATTGTGGTCCGACAGATGCGTGCGTTCGGTCGGTATGTGGGGACACTCAGACGGTGAAATGTATGGAGCATCATTGCACGCGTCCGAATCTTGCGTTGTCGCGGATGCAATGTCAGCGCACGACGCCGGGATTGGGTTCGATTACGGATTCGAATGCGTGTCGTACGGAGGAGGGCGCGTGTTATGAACGCTGCGCGACGGATATGGATTGTACGCACGTACAAGGCGACTTCACGCGATTCTTTGGGACGTGCGTGCGCGGATCCGGAGCAATACCGGCGCACTGCTCTGAGCCATTGCCAGCACGTTCCAGTGAAGCCTGCGTGGCCACAAGTCGGGCGACATTCTGGGCCGGGTCGTGTGTGGCGAATGGGGCGATGTGTTTGACAGCGGCTGAATGCCAGAGTGTTGTGCCGCGTCCGGGGGTATGGGTTGGGATGTGTGATGGATTATCTGGACAGCGCGCGAATTGCACGGAGCTTTCGATGCGATTGTGTCGGCGCGGAGGGCAAACGATTCATCAATGTGAGCGCAAGGCATTTCTTGATGGTGGAGCTGGTCGGTGTGCTCGAGTTTGTGAGACGGACAGGGATTGTCCGTCTACGGATACGCGTACATGCCAAGCGGCGGTGAGCGCGCTCTGTATTGATACGCTCGGCCATGTTGATTCAGGATGCGTGGCAATATTAGGCACAGCGCTTTGTCCTGATCGAAACAGTTGCGTGCGGACTGCGGATGCTGCGCGGGGATTGTGCGCAGTGGCGACCGGCGCACCTACAGAAGCAAGTTGTCTTTCACGAGGAGTTTCCCGTAACACCGCGTTCGCGGATCTCATGTCGCTTGCTCCTGGAGACACGATCTGGGTTGGTCAGTGCCGTGACGTCCAGTCTCTGTGCGGAACGGATCAAGATTGTTCTCGCTAAACCGTTCGTGATAGTCTCACCTTAACTATTGCGTATGAGAATTGGTATTGACGCACGCATGATGTCTCCGGATGCCACGCGTGGAATTGGACGGTACACGGAAGAGTTGATTCGGGCTCTCCTCCAGGCGGCCCCAGAACATCGGTATGTTCTCGTAACGCGACGTACGGTGCATCCCTTTATGTCGCACCCTTCGGTTGAGACGGTTGTGGAGGATATTCCGTGGTATGGGGTGGAGGAGCAGGTGCGCATGCCGAGCGTGTTGCGTTCGCTTCACGCAGACGTTGTTCATATCCCGCATTGGAATGTTCCGTTGGCATATACGGGCCCGCTTATCATCACGGTTCATGATCTATTACTACGTCATACGCCGCTCTCGGCGCGCGTCTCGCTCCGCCATCCAGCGATCGCGTTTGTAAAGCGCATGGGCTATCGCGTGACCCTGTGGAATGCTCTCCGGCGCGCATCCGTTGTTCTCGCGCCTACGAATTTTACCGAGACGGATATCGTTCACTTCTATCCATGGACGAAAGGGAAGGTGTGTGTGACTGGTGAAGGAATGTTGCATGGATATGCCTTATCTCCGACACGCCGACCAGAGGCGCCGACGAGCGCACCGCATCCACCCGAGGAATATCTTCTTTATGTTGGTTCGGCCTACCCCCACAAAGGACTCGATCTATTGCTTGATGTTTGGGCGACTTTGGAGCAGGAACATTCACGATTGCATCTTAAAATTGTCGGCAAGGAAGATGAATTCATGCGCCGCGTGAAAGATCGTGTGCGTGCTGAAGGAATGCATCGCGTTGAATTTTTAGGTTACGTCGATGAAGAAGGATTGTATCCATTGTATCGCGATGCGCTCGCCTTCGTTTTTCCTTCGCAATTTGAAGGATTTGGTTTACCTCCACTTGAGGCGATTCACGCGGGTTGCCCGGTTGTGAGCTCGGATGCGAGCGCCTTGCCGGAAGTTCTTGGGGACGCCGCCGTTTTCTTCCGCCATGACTCCAAAAATGCTATGCTTCATGCTATTGAGAGTGTGGTGAGGGATCCGCGTGGAGCGCGCCAGCGTGCGGTTGAGGCATTGCCGATGCTGGAGGAGCGACATTCATGGCAGCGTGCCGCGGCCAAGACCCTTGAGGCCTATCGCTCTCTCTAGGGCCGCATGCGATCACGCGATTTTCTGACATCCGCCGTACCAGAGGCGCTCACGGCGTCCTCGCGGGCGGTTTTTACGATTGAAGAACGGCTCGCGGCAGTGGTGGAAGAAGAGGGGCGTACGATTGTATCGCCGCAAGGTGTTCGCGTAGCGCGCCGTCGTGTGCAGAGTGTACGGAATATTCAAACAGCTCAAGCGCCTGCACTGATCATTGAGGATGAGCGAACGCGTGCATCCGGTGCAGATCTTATTGCGGAGCTAGATGCTCGGTTGGTGAGAAGCGTGGTGAGGGCGACGGATGGGGGAAAGGTTAAAGTAATTGTTATTCGGCACCGTAGCCATGTGCGCAGTGCGTATGTGGTCTCGCTTCGGTCGGTTGGGGTGCGGGCACTTGCTGAACAGCGCGATGGTCGAATTTCGTTTGAGGAAGCACTCCGTGTCCCGCTGCCGGTGGCGCCGCTTCTTGATCCCACGGTATACGTGGCGTTCGCACAAGATTTGAACGTTGAACGTGGCCTCGCGCATGAACTTGCGGAACAGTTCACGCACGAAGATTTTTTTGAGAGTTACCGAAAAACATACGGTCCGCTTGATTGGCTACTTGCTCGATGGCGGATGAAACGCCGTTCACGAAAAGGAGCGGATGAAGGGGAAGCGGAAGAAGTGGTGGTGCCTGAGAGTATCTCGACGCCAGAAATATTTGTGATGAGCGAGGCGCTTGAAGCACTTCGTCAGCCGGCGCCATCGGAAGTGAGCGAGGAGGTGGAGGCGCCTCTCGAATCCATGGAGTCGGATTCGGTACTGATTCAAGAAATCGCTCTTCCTCCGGAAGAGCCGGCCCAGGTGGATGAGGAGTGTCAGGAGCCGCTGGTGCTGACGGCGTATGAGCCGGAGAAGTATGTTCCTGAACCCGTTATTGGCGCGTCATGGCGACATACGTTTGTTGGTTTTATTGCGCTCGCAAGTGTTGTGCTTGTGCCCGCAGCCGCTATCGCGATGTACCGATCGGCCACGGAGACGCGTGCCGCAGTAGAGGATAGAGGGATGATGGCGCTTGCAGACGTGCGCGCGGCAACAAAGGGAAGGGATATTGGGGCATCGGTCACGTCACTTAAGCAAGCCTCGGAGCGGTTTCGGGCTGCGGATGCGGCCTTGAGCGATTCGCATACGTTGGCGTTTGCGCTCGCATCAGTCGTACCGAAGAAATATCAGAGCGCTCGTGCATTACTCGAGGCTGGTGATAAGGCGAGTGAGGCCGGCCGATTGCTCGCTCAGGCGTTGGATCGTGCATTCCGCGACAGCGACCGTCGACTCGATGAGCGTTTGGAAGTTGCGAGTGCCTATGCACGAGGTGTTTTACCGCTTATTGAGGATGCGGCGAGCGCAGCAGCAACGGTATCGCTGGATGATATCCCGGCGGAGCAGCGTGCGACGGTTGCAGCACTTACGGCCGATCTTCGGGCCGGCGCCGCCGCTGTTCGCGAACTCGCCGACGTCTCAGATTTCATGTCTATCCTCGTAGGGAAGGATCGTACGAGGACGTATCTATTTGTATTTCAGAACCAAACGGAGTTGCGGCCAAGCGGCGGATTTATGGGATCGGTTGCGGAAGTGCAAATCGATCGTGGTCGCATCACAAAAGTTCGCGTGCCGCCGGGTGGGACGTATGATTTGAAGGGGCAGATGCTTGCACATGTGATTTCCCCAGAGCCGCTTCATCTCATCAACCCGCATTGGCAGTTTCAGGATGCGAACTGGTTTGCGGATTTTCCAACATCGGCACGTAAGATCATGTGGTTTTGGAGTAAGGCCGGGCAGCCAACGTTGGATGGGGTGATTGCGGTCAATGCGTCTTTTATGCAGCATTTACTCGACATTACAG
>CAZIKW010000060.1:0-1875 GCA_964540015.1 uncultured Methanosarcinales archaeon
GGAGCGGTAAGCGCGCAAAGCGCATTGACTGCGCTCTTCAATGAATTCCTCGTCTCGATTCTCGTTGGCGCAGGTTTGGGCGTGTGCTGGATCTTCTTGTACGCATACCGCTTGCATGCGAATAAACTCTCGTATATCTTCACCGTCGGCGTGGCGCTTGGGATATACGCCATCTCGGAATTCCTCGGTCTCAACGGCGCGGTAGCAGTCCTTCTGTTCGCCATTACCGTCGGTAACTATAAGGCAGTATTAGAGTTCCTTCGCGCACACGGACATCTTGAGAACTTACGCAAAGCCGTAGGAGCGATGCGACAGACGGATGTGGAATTCACCTTCCTCATCCGCACGTTCTTCTTCGTGGTCTTGGGCATCATCTTCGATCCCCGTGTGCTCAGCGTGCAGGGCCTCCTGCTCGTCGCGGGCGCAGTCCTCGCGTGTAAATTCATCGCGCGCTACGCAGCGTCGCGACTGCTAGGCATCATGAGCAAGCGGTATGCGGGCGATCACTTCGTGCGCACGACCATCGTCGCGAACGGATTCACCAGTACGCTCGCCGCTTTCGTCGGCGTTCAGGCGGGAATCGCGATTCCCTATCTCGCGGAGATCGTGCTGTTGCTCGTCATATCGACAACGATCACCGCCATCCTCAGCACTGCCGCACATCATCAGCTTGTGAAAAGAACCATCGCAGCTCACGCGGAGACGAATATCACACGCCGCCGTGCGGTCGGTGCATCGCGCCCTGCGCGCGGTCCCGCACGTCGCGCGCGACGTCGTTGAGCGCATCAGCGATTTTTACGTATCCGGCTTCACGCAATCCCGGCACATGGAACTCGAGCGCTTCTGTCGACCAGTGGATGCGTGCCTTCACACGGCCCAGATCGCTCGTCAAGAGATTGTGCCAGCGATCGCAGCCTTTGACAAGCCAGACACGCGAGTCCTCGCGCGCATAGCGACGGATCTTGTCGTGCGTCTTCGCCTCGCGCGTCTCGCGAAACAGCTCCGGTCGCGCGCCGTCACCGCGGCCGACGTCCGTCGCTGCATCGACGAGGAAACGGACCGGTTCTCCGAATGCCGCGATCTCCTCCATCGTGGTTTTCGTATCCTCAAGCGTATCATGGAGTAATCCGGCAGCGACGGTCTCCGCATCCGCATCACAAGCGCTCACGAGCAATTGCGCGACCGCGATCAGATGCTTATGATACGCAGGCCCATCGAAGCGGCGTTGCCCCGCGTGCCGCTCTCTCGCGAACGCGAGCGCACGTTCGATGAGATCCCGCTCTTCACGCGAGTATCGCTCGAGTCCGACGAGCTCATCGGGGTAGAGGTTATGTAGTGGATGACCCAGCTCCATAGTGCGTGTGTTATCCACGCCAGCTATTTAAACGCTCCGCGACAACCGACGGGTGAATGGCAAAAGCGTCCTCAGAGCGAGTACAAGATGTCGTGCTCGGCATCGAGAGCACCGCCCATACGTTCGGGGTAGCGGTGCTACGCGACCGCGCAATCCTCGCGAACGTGCGTAAGCTCTACACGACCGAAAAGGGAGGGATGATCCCCGTCAAAGTCGCGCAACATCATGAGGAGCATCTTCTCCCTCTCTTGCGCGAAGCGCTCGAGAAAGCAAACGTAACGTTGAGCGACATCAAACTCATCGCATACAGCAACGCGCCAGGGCTCGGCCATTCGCTGCGTATCGGCGCGATGGCGGCGAAATCGCTCGCGAGCTGCGCCGGTTTCTATACCAGTCCGTTTAGCACCGCCGGATCGCCATGCCCGACACCGTTCTGGGGCTGCCTCGATTGCCGCAACGCCGTCATTACCGCGCGCAAGCTGCCCGCCATCCTCGCGTTCCTCACCTTCGTTGATGATCAG
>CAZIKW010000060.1:1885-8242 GCA_964540015.1 uncultured Methanosarcinales archaeon
GCCTGAAGGTCCCACTCGTCCCCGTCAACCATTGCATCGCGCATCTCGAGATAGCGACGCTCGCGACGGAAGCGAAGGATCCGATCCTCCTGTACGCCTCCGGCGCGAACACGCAGGTGATCGCGTACGACGCGGGCCGGTATCGTGTCTTCGGTGAGACGCTTGACACCGGCATCGGGAATTTCCTCGATACGTTCGCGCGCAATTTAGGGTTAGGATTCCCAGGCGGACCGCAGATCGAGAAGCTCGCCCTCCAAGCGTCAGAGAACGGCCGTATACCAAAGCTCATCCCGCTCCCGTACGCCGTAAAGGGCATGGACGTTTCATTTGGCGGCCTCGAATCGCATCTGAAACGCTTGATTGCGTCAAACGCACACGACCGTCGGGATCTCGCATACAGCGTGCAGGAACACGTGTTCGCGATGCTCGTGGAAGTCGCGGAGCGCGCGATGGCACATGTGGGAAAAAAAGAGCTCGCGCTCGGCGGCGGTGTCGCGTGCAACGCGCGACTACAAGAGATGTGCCGTCTCATGTGCGAAGGGCGTGGAGCGCAATCATTCTGCCCGGCGAGAGAATTCCTCGTCGATAACGCCGCGATGATCGCGTGGACTGGCGCACTCATGCACAAGCGCGGCAATGTCTCTGTCAGCGTGAAGAAAGCGACGATCGATCCTTACGAGCGGACAGACGAAGTCGACGTCACGTGGCGCTGAGCGCCATCACGACCGCCACCGTTTCTTGCGCAGCGGTTTCGTCGTCGCATCGAACACTTTCGTCGTGACATCCGCGGTCTTCGTGACAGCGGTCTTGCTTGCATCAACCGTGGTGAGGAGTGCGTCTTTACCAGCTTCCGCCGCGCGCACGACTGCGTCCTGACCAATCGCGAACGTCTTATTGAAGGTCTTATGACTGAAATCCGCGAGGTACGTGATGCCGAAATTATCCAGGATATCCTCGACCGGGTCCTTGTCACGTGTCGGTGTGGCGCGCCGTTCCAGCGCATCTACCGCGGAGAGGTCGTGCGCAGCCATCTCGGCATCAGTCACCGTCTCGGGTTCTCCCTTGCGCTTGTGCGCGAACGCTATCGCTCCACGCAACGCTGCCCGCGTGGTCGGATAGAATTTGTCGGCGCCAATCTCTTCGAGGATGCCTGACGTACGTAAGACACGCAACACATCCGGGTGCACTGCAGCAAACAAGACTTCACCGCCGCTCTTGCGATGCTTCTTTGCCGTTGAGAGCAGGAAGTTCATACCGGTCGCATCGATGACGGGGACGTCCCCCATACGCAAGATCTTGATCGGCTTACGGCCGCCGGGTGCCCAGGCAATCTCCTGATCGAACCGGCTCGCGGCGCCAAAAAAGAGCGGGCCGTACACGGTATAGATGCTGATGTCCGGATGCACGAACGTCTGCGCGCCGGCGCTCTTGCTCTCAAGTTCCTCAAGGTGATACAGGTCGCTGATGCGTTTCATGAACAACACTGCAGCAAGCACCGCGCCGACCTCAAGCGCGACCGTGAGGCTCACGAAGATCGTCAAGAGGAAGGTCGTGAGTAAGAGCACGACGTCGGAGAGCGGGGTCTTAAAGAGCCGTCGCAGAGTGCCCCAATTCACCATGTTGTACGCGATAAACAAAAGCAGGCCAGAAAGCGCGGGTAGCGGGATAATCGCGATCATCCAACCAGCAACGAGAATGAAGAGCAGCAAAAAGATTCCATGGAATACGGATGCGAGACGCGATTGCGCGCCTGCGTCGATGTTCGCCGCCGATCGCGAGAGCGCACCGTCCGTCGGGATAGCACCAAAGAGCGCACACACGGTGTTCGCTATCGACTGTCCTACAAGTTCACGGTTCGAGTCGTGGCGCTTGCCAGTGAGGCCGTCGACCACGACAGCAGTCATGAGCGATTCGATGGCGATGAGGATGGCGAGCGAGAACGCGATGGGGAGCGCTATCTTGAAGAGCTCCCAACTGAATGCCGGCAGGTGCGGCAAGGGGAATCCTGATGGGATGGGCGCGAGATCGCCGATCGTGCGTACCGCGAAGTATGAGGGAAGCGCGAGGGTCAGGACCGTGGCAATGACCAACGCGACGACGCTTGCAGGGATATGCTTACTGTAGCGCGGCAGGACGATAAGGATGAGCAAGACGAGCGCTGCGAGCAGGAGAGAGGGAATATGTGCTTGCGGTGCGGTCTGGATGGCAAGCCACGCCTTATGCGCGAACGATGCGCCGGCGGGATACACAGGGGCAGTCCCTAAGACGTTCGCGAGCTGGCCGAAGAAGATGATACCTGCGGTCCCCGCCATATACCCGACGATCATGGGGCTTGGGATGTATTCGACGATCTTGCCCAAACGGAAGATCCCCATCAGGAGAAGGATGACGCCGGCGAGCAGCGTCGCGAGCACGAGACCATCCATCCCAGCGAGCGCGGTGACGGTGAGGATGAGCACGACCAAGCCTCCAGAGGGGCCACTGATCATGTACTCGCTGCCGCCGAAGATGGCAGCGATGCCCGCGATGACAGCCGTGTAGATGCCGATGACCGGATCGATCCCTGCGGCAATCGTGTAACCGAGACCTAAGGGGAGCGCGACGACCGCGGCGATAAGGCCGGCGATGAGGTCTTTAGGGAGCGTCGCGCGACGTTCAGCGAGCCAGGTTTTCGAGAAGGGATTACGCACGTGCACTCACCACAACGAAAAGAGACCGCACAAACCGTTTATAAGAATGTCGACTGCCTATCGCAACTCGTACCCGTACGCATCGCCGACGAGATCGCGCAGCGTCCGCATCCTGGCGGGAGTGTACGGTTGCGAGTATCGGGCGGTCCAGACGACATCCTTGAACTCATCCGTCCGCGCGACCGCTGCCGTCACCTCGATTCCCTCATCCGGGTGGGCGAGGATGCACACATCCGCATCGGTCACGAGCGAGCCGGTGAACGCATCGTGAGGGAGACGGCGATGCCGGGGCTGCGGCGCGTGCGGATCAAGCAGAGCGATGGAGTAGAAGGGGTGGACGCCTTGCTCACGTAACGCACGCAGGAACGCGGCGTGGCGCGACGGGTTGTTCCCGTTGAACCGGACGGAATATATCGTCACGGAAAGGTGACGGTCAATCTTGCTTTTATACGTTTCGACGAGAACTAGTCAAACGCGTCATGTGCGTTTTGGCGTGATAGGTGGGAGACGCAATCGAGCGAGTACCGTTTCTTTGCCCTTCCAATCGATCATCTCAGCCATGACATCCTGGATCGTCTTTACGGGTACGATGCGGATGCGCTTAAGCAGATTCTCATCGATCACGATGTCGCGCAAGTTGCTTTCGGGGACGATGACGTTCGGGATGCCTGCTTCGATCGCCGCTTCGACCTTGGCGGAGACACCGCCGACCGGCAAGACGTCACCGCGGACGCTCAAAGAACCAGTGACCGCGAAATCTTGACGCACCGGAGCGTCAGCCAACGCGCTGAGGATCGTGATCGCGACCGCAATGGATGCGCTGTCACCTTCGACGCCCTCGTATGTCTGGAGGAACTGGACGTAGATATCGTACTTCTCCTTGATATCCTCACCGAAGTAGCTCTTGATGATCGCGCTGACGTTCTTGACCGCTTCCTTCGCGATTTCTCCAAGCTTGCCCGTTGCGATGATCTCCGCCGACTTTCCGCCCGGCGTGACTTGCGCTTCGATGGGGAGGATGATGCCTGAGAACGTGCTGCCCGAGCCGATGACCGCGAGGCCATTCACGCGACCCACCGCCTTACCACTCGTGAGGATGACTTCATACGCCTTCTTGCGCTCGATGTACTGGTCCGCTATCTGCTGCTCAAGCGGTCTGGCTGCGACTTTCGCGAGGTCGATATGTTTCGGCTCGACCATCGGCGCATCTTCTTCGCGCGCGACGTCACCAGCTGCGCGCACGAGACCACCGAGCTCACGCAAACGGAGCGTCAAGTGTCCCTTGCGGTACGCGCGCTTCGCGGCTTCGCGGATGACGTACTCGACCGCTGCGCGGCTGAAGTGCGGGATGCGCGTGTCCTTCTTGACTTCTTGCGCGACGAAGCGCGCGATCTTCAAGCGGTTCTCGGGCGTGTCCGGCATCGTTTCGCGCATGTAGACTTCGTAGCCGTATCCACGGATGCGGCTGCGGAGCGCAGGATGCATCTGCTGGACCGTCTCGAGGTTACCCGCCGCAAGCAAGATGAAACTGCAGGGGACTGCTTCCGTACGCACCATCGCGCCTGCCGAGCGTTCGCTCTGTCCCGTGATTGCGTACTTGCCTTCTTGGAGTGCCGTGAGGAGCTCCTGCTGCGTGTGCGGTTGGAGGGTTGCGATCTCATCGATGAATAAGACGCCCATGTGCGCCTTGTGGATCATGCCAGCGACGACGCGCTCGTGCGCAGGCGTGCCTAAGCCGCCACTCTGGAACGGATCGTGTAAGACGTCACCAAGCAACGCTCCCGCGTGCGCACCGGTCGCGTCGTGGAAGGGGACGGACGTGCGACGGAAATTGTCCACAATCGTCTTTGGGATGAGGGTCTTTGGGCTACCCATGCGCTTTTGGACGGTGGACATCATGCGCAACATACCCATCGCGATGATGATGCCGACGAAGAACGCGAAGAAGAAGATCGCTCCGACGACCGCGCCATGCATCTTGCTGTAGTACGTGAACGCCCAGTATGGGAGGAAGAAGAGGAGGACGATACCTAAGAGCGTGAAGATCATGTCCTGGTTGCGAAACATGCTATCGCCGCTCAAGCGCGCGGTCGCAACGATACGGCGACCCTCGCCGCCTTTGACCGTGCGAATGAGCGGTTGGTTCTCATCGTCCGGATTCGGGAAGCTGAGGATGTCGACCAGTTTCTCTTTGGGGAGCATCTGTGCCAGGGCTAAGCCGAGCATGGATTTTCCGGTGCCGGGCTCGCCGATCAGTAATACATGACGGCGCTGGGCTGCTGCCTTGCGCATGACGCGGACGGCTTCTTCTTGGCCGATCACTTGGCCGATGAGCTCGTCTGAGATTGGGATGTCCTTCGTGGACGTGTACGAGGAGATTTCTTTCGCTACCGTTTTCGCGCTTTGTGCGAGAGTTGCGGTCTTGGCAGGGGCTGTAGCGGCCTTCTTCACGGTCGCCTTCTTGCCGGCGACCTTTTTCGCCGTCCGTTTCGCTACCCCTTTACCCGCCATAAGCGATGATAGACCGGACTCCGATTTAAAAGAGTTGCGGAGGCAACGTCGAACAGCTACTACGCGTATCAGGGTGCGGGGTTGTAGGCCTCGTTGCGCAATCGCTCCGGAATACTCTTCATAGTCCCATCGTACGAACGGAGAATGTCGATCACGCCGCGGTAATCGGGCTCCGTGATAACCGCGTGACACGCAGGGATAAGGTCTGCCTGGGGCGTGATACCGATAGCGAGTCCGACTTCGCGCGCGAGGTGGCGGTCGTTCTTGCCGTCACCGATGAACGCGCACTCTGAGGGGTCAAGGCCATGCTCGCGGATGATGTCGCGCAGGAAATGGACCTTGCCGATCTCATCGAAGGGGAGAGAGTTCCAGGAGTGGATGGTGCCGTCTGCGGCCCAATTGTATTCGCAGGAAGCAGCGACATGACGGATGCCGAGATCACATTGCGCACGTCGCGCTTGCTCCCAAAAGCCTCCCGTGACCATCGCGCTCATGATGCCTTGCTCGCGCAAGTACGCGAACGTCTCGTGGACGCCGACTTGGTACTCGACGCCGGCAACGAGGGAGTCGAACAATTCCTTTCGCAACCCGTAGGGAGCGTGCACTTGACGTACCGTATCATCAACGAACTCGACGTATTTGGAGAATCCGCGTGCTGCCCATTCATTTTGGAGGCGTTTTTCAACGTCCCAAGCGGTCTTACCGCATACAGAAGCGACCCGTTGACCTTCTTCACTCTCTGTAAGCGTGAGCGCGATTCCCGCCCAGAGGCTCGGGGCGACAACGCCACAATCAGTACGCACATCTTTCTTGAAGACGGTGCCTTCCATATCGGTGAAGAGGATCTTTATGGCCATAATGAACGCCTCCCACCTCTACTTTTGCAAGTAAGAACAGGCAGTGCAGCTTTATGCGTTTCGGCCGCTACTTCTTCGGCCCCGGGAAGAACGCGTTCGTGCGGCGCACATACGACTGATACTCCTTGTGCCCGCGCCATTTGCCTTCAAGCAACGGCACACCGGAGATGTGCATAAGCAAGTAGGTCAAGAGGATGGGACTGATCAAACCTATCCAGCCACCCGGGATCGCGAGCGCCAAGATGCCGATACCCCACCACTGCAGTGCTTCACCGAAATAGTTCGGGTGGCGCGTGTAC
>CAZIKW010000061.1:0-3189 GCA_964540015.1 uncultured Methanosarcinales archaeon
CTTCTTTCGGAGCGACTTGGAATTTCCCCGCTTCCTTGATGTGGATCACGACATCACGGTTGCTCGCATGCGGTTTCCAGAACCCCGTGTCTTTGAGCGTGCGGACAGCTTCGTGGATGACTGCCTGCGCATCAGGGCCGTGGAGCAGCGCGGTGGAGGCGGTCATCATCCCACACTCCCTTCCATCTCGAGCTCGATGAGTTTGTTCAGCTCGACGCTATATTCGAGCGGTAGTGCTTTCACAATCGGTTCGATGAAGCCGGCGACGACCATCTGGCGCGCTTGCTCTTCGGACAATCCGCGACTCATGAGGTAGAAGATCTCATCCGTGCCGATACGGCCGACAGTCGCCTCGTGCGCGATCTCGACATCGTCGTTATGAATCTTCATCGTCGGGTACGTGTTGCTCACGCTCTCGTCACCGACAAGCAATGCATCGCACTCGACGCTCACCTTGCTCTTATACGCCGCAGGCGTGATGTGCACGAGTCCGCGGTAGGTCGAAATGCCGCCATCCTTGCTGATGCTTTTCGCCTGGATTGTGCTTGACGTGTACGGTGCCGCATGAATGACCTTGCTGCCCGTGTCCTGATTTTGTCCTTTACCCGCGAACGCGATGCCAAGCGAATCCGAGCGCGCTCGTTGACCAACGAGGACGCTGCATGGGTAGAGCATCGTGACCCCACTGCCGAGATTGCCGTTAATCCACTCCACGACACCGTCCTCTTGCACAATCGCGCGCTTCGTATTGAGGTTGTACGTGTTACGGCTCCAGTTCTCGACGGAAGAATAGCGGATGCGCGCACCTTTGAGCACGTGCAATTCGACGCAGCCCGCGTGGAGCGCCGCGTTCTCGTAGGATGGCGCCGAACAGCCTTCGATATAATGCACTTCGCTTCCTTCATCGGCGATAATGAGCGTGTGCTCGAATTGCCCACCACGGTCAGCGTTCATACGGAAGTACGCTTGCAAGGGGATACGGACCTTGACGCCTTTTGGAATGTAGATGAATGTGCCACCACTCCATACGGCCGCGTGCAGCATGACGAATTTGTGATCGTTGACCGGCACGCAGTTCGTCATGAAATATTTCTTGACGAGATCCGGATACTCCTTGACCGCCGTATCCATGTTCGTGAAGACGACGCCGAGGTCTTCCCATTCCTTCTTGAGGCTGTGATACACGATCTCCGAGTCGTATTGCGCGCCGACGCCACTCAAGCTCTTTTTTTCCGCTTCAGGGATACCGATGCGTTCGTACGTCTTGCGGATATCCTCAGGCAAATCGTCCCAGTTTGTCGTCTCTTTCGATCGCGGCTGTACAAAGAACTTGATTTCGTTCATCTGTGAAATCAGGTTGGAGAGATCCGGCCCCCACGACGGGAACGGCGTCTCCTCGTACAGCTTCAACCCCTGCAAGCGCTTCGCGAGCATCCACTCCGGTTCCTTCTTGCTCTCGCTGATGATGCGGACAGTCGCTTCCGTCACGCCGGGAGGCGCTTCGTATGACGGATCATGCTCATTCGCTTCGTCGTAGCGCGAGCGGTCGATGAACAGGTCGTCGTGCGGCTTCGCCCCCTGTTCGATGATCGGTAATGCCATGATGATCCACGTGATTGCGCTCTACTCCTCGTAGTTCTGCACGTGCGGATTGCGCGGGGGGACGCCCTTCTCATACTCGTCTAGGATATCGAGCGCTTTTTCGAGCCCCTTGCCTTCCTTGTGCGTTGCCTTTCGCTCTTTCTCGTCGACCTCGATAACCGTCATGACCGGCAATCCTTGCGCGGGCGGTGCATCGACCGGGAAATCCTCGGTGAGCGCGTCCTGCCCGTCCGCATCTTGCTCTTTCATCTCCTCATCGTTCTTCATGGGGTCACCTTCCGCTTCGTGAAGCAGATATCGCATCCGCGCGGGATATCGCCAGACAGCTTCTCGTGCAATCGGCAGATCATGCGATCTTCCCTCGCGGATACGAGAATGCGTTGCATCTCGCGCACCATCGATTCGCGGTCCGTGATGCGTGGCGCTGATGCGGCGATTTCCTTCCGCAACGCAACGGGGAACTCGGTTTGCGCCCGCTTGCCGCTGAGATACTGGCTCACCGCTGCGCCTGTGACGCCTAAGACGTCTGCGACCGCGCGCTGCGAGCGCCCTAAGCGCTTGAGTTCGAGCGCGAGCTCTCGGCGGATCGCTGGCAGGATGTAGAACACTTCCACTTCCTGGGGTTGAAGCAACATCATTAACTATGGTTAACGACCATTCATTTAAAAGCATTTCCTTGATGGTTTGTCGAGGGGAAAGGGTTAAAAACGGGAGGAGAATGGTCAGAGGACAGTCGAGGTGAGGGAGATATACTATGAAGAGCCTCTATACAGCAGTCCTCGCCACAAGCCTTGCGCTCAGTGGCTGCGCTCAAAACGCGTACGTCCAAAAAGACTTGGCGGAACGCACAAAGGGACCCGGCACCGTCGTGTGCACACCGATGAAAGGCCTCGTCGATGTTGTTGGTTTCGGCTGTGATGATGCACAAGCGAACGCCATGCGCATTAATCCTGACAAGCGACTGTGGAAAGGGTCCTACGAGCTCGTGCGCCCGATTCTCGAGCGATTCAGTGAAGAACGCATTACTATCGAGGCGACCGGCGAGTACGACGCGGCATCCGGCATCATGCAAGCCGATCTCGTCGATTTACGTACCGAGGGAATGCTCGTGTTCGGCAAACACTACCCCACGCACAAAGGAACGCTTGACACACTTGTTGACGGGGAAGCGTGCGTCGTAACGTGCACGCCCATTGCAGGACTGGTCACCGAAGACAACCTCGCATGTCGTGATGAAAGTGGTGCACAACGTACGTTCGTACCGGCGAAGAGCAAGCTCAAGATCTGGGACCGCACGTACGAAAAGCAACGCACCGGCATCTCCACTGAAGAGCCACTGCGTGCAGCCGTAATCTACGACGCGAAAGACAACACCGTCAAGATTGTTGCATACGATCAGGGTGGCAAGCGCGTCATTGTGAACTAAGACGTGAGAATTCCTTTTTTTCATCTTCTCAAAAGTCTATGTGCACATATCATGAAGATACGTGAATGAGAAAAGAAGAGAAAAAAGATAGTAGTTCTAATCCGACGGCACTGCCTGGATGACGATCGGCTGCTCGAGGAATTGGCCGTAGCGATAGCGCG
>CAZIKW010000061.1:3224-8130 GCA_964540015.1 uncultured Methanosarcinales archaeon
TGACCGTACCGCGGTTCGAGTTGCCTAAGCGCGCGCACTGGACAATCGTGCCAGGGTCCTGTGAGAGGACTTCGATATCGACTTTGTACTTGTTCGTGTTGCGCACGGACGGGTTGCAGTCCTCGGTCGCATCGCGGCCGTAGAACTCGCCAGGACCAACGTGGCTGACGACGAAATTCACCTGCACCTTGTTGCGCGAGAGCGGATTTTGGATCGCGCTCTCGACATGGATCGGACCACCGCTGGATGCGACAAGACGCGGACCAGTCAAGGTGCACAAGGTGCTATCCTGTACGTTCTCGACGATATCGTCCTTGAAGCAGACTTGCATCGTCGCGAAGTTCTCGTAATCGTAGCAGAGCGTCGTTCTGATCGTGAAGAGGTCGTTGCCTTGCAATCGGCCCTGGTAGTTGAGGCCTTCGAAGATGAAATTGGCGATCATGCCCGGGATGATCGTGCCGTCGAAGTTCTTCTGCGCGCCGTTGACGGGTTCCGAGAGCACCTGATGGAGCGAGGCATCCGTCACGCCGAAGTTGGTCGGATTGATACCCTCGATGCGTGCGGTCATGTACGGGTTGTCCGTGCCTGGACCGATATCGGCTTCACCGACATTCTCGATCACGACACCGACGCCGAACGGGAACTTGCCGCCGTCGTAGACGGTCGGAGGAGGAACGCCGTTTTGGAAGTACGCGTTGAGCGCGATGTTCCCGCCGATGAACGGGTCCTGCAGGTTCGATCCTCCTGTGTTCCCGCCACAAGCGGTCAAGATGAGTGCGAGAGCAGTGACGAGCGCGAGAAACGGTGTCCGAGGGGCCATTAGGGCGAATCCTCGCACGGCGAGTTTAAAAGTATTTCGACGGACCTGTGACGGCGGAGTAAACGCTTAAAATCTTCGCCAGACTCCCAATCGCATGGAAACACCCACCGCAGCACTCCCCGTACCCGCACTCCCGAAAACCGACATCAAGAAGCCCGAGACGGATTTTACTCCCGTCTATGAGCTCGCGGCCGCCCGCGATCGCGCATGCGGTGCTGCCAACAAGATGCTCGCCCAGGCTACCGGAGCTCTCGCGTGCCCTACACCGGTGCTTATCGCTCGCGCGGGTCTCAAGAACCTCGAAGCGATGCTCGAGTTCCGAATCCTCATGGACGAGCCAAGGACTGATACGCCATTCAAGGTCGAGATCCACTCCTACATACTCACACCCCTGGCGCCTACGTTGTATATCACGGGCGTGAAGCAATGGCACGGCCATGTCGAGAAGCGCGCATATCATGATGCGCGACAGGCGTTCGACGCGTTCGAGCAGAACGCGATCCACTATTGCTTCGATCTCCGCGAACTGTACAAGAACGCCACCATCGTCTGCGAGATGAACAGCGGCGCGTACGTGCACGAAGGCGCTATCCCGCAGGTCCAGAGGCAGTCGTCCTGCTCGATGCCAGTTCGCCAAATGCCCCGCACGCGATAGAGAAGTTTGAAACGTGGACGGCGGAATTTTCGGTTAACCGTGAAGACCAATATAGTGCCGCACGTCATGTCTGTGAAGAACAGCTCATGCCGAAATACTTGGATTCGCGCTAGAATGAGACGTGGGTGCGTATCTACGACTCTATGAGGCCTTTCTTTCGTAACGCTTCAACGACTTTGGCCGCAGCGCTCTCAGGAGAAGTATTGTCGTAGACGATGACCTGTGCGATATGCATCAGGCGAGGGACGCGGTAGCCGTACTCTTTTTCGACAGAGTTCGGGTTCAATACATAGTTCGACCGGTAGCTTGCACGCTGGCAGAGGATGCGTATCGCTCGCCAATCGAATCGGGAAGGGAGCAACAGGACGAAAATACCGTTGTGCTTACAGATCTGGATGTTCTCTTGGATAATCGCTTGATCCGCCTCTTCAAATGCGAAGGCGCTCGCGAACGGGGCGATGACTTGACCGTCTTTCGCATGCGTTTCTCGGATAATTTCCGCCATGAGAGGAGCGAGTGCCGCCCAACCATGCGTTTTGCCATATTCCCAAATAGAACCATGACGGCTTTCGAATAAATCGTCGTGATTTACGAACGGTCTCTTGAGCGCTTGAGCGACCAGCTTTCCTGTTGAGGTCTTCCCTCCGGAACTGGGGGCTAGGACGTAGATATTCGTCATATGCACAGCTCGGTTCTTGGGTAAGATAAAGATTGCTTAGATGACGCGCTTAATTGTGAGCGTCCTTTCCTGCGTCTTGCTGTACCCGTACCATAACTCAACCGTCAAGGGGGTCTGGTACGCGCTTCGGAGCTGTCCGAACTCGATCGGGTACGTGCAAGTGGTCGTTCCCGTGCCTGTGCGTGGATCCAAACGGATGACTTCAGGGTAGCACGTCATGCCGCCTGTGCCACCGCGGCCGGATAAACCGACCTGGCCGATGCGCACGTCGCCTAAGTAGACGATATTCAAGTCCTCAGCCGTGACGCGGCCTGGATAGTACGGCGAGCAGCGTTCGAGCTCTCCCGGATCGTACACCGTACCGCCGCCCACGTTCTTGACATTGATGCGGAAGATGATCTTCTTTGGGGTATTCTCTTGCTCGATACTCGTGACTGCGACCGGCGCGCCGTTCCCGCCGCTCCAAGTGCGGCTCTTGGGGACGCACACCTTGCGGTTGTCGCTAAACGGCTCTGGGTCGATGCACACGACCGGGTCAGCGTACGTGGTGTATTGGTAGCAAGTTGTTAAGAGCAATTTCTGGTCCGTCTGATCCAGACCCGGCGGCCAGGATGCGATGCGGCCGTCATAGACGAAATACTGCGACTCTCCACCCGGGAAGTCATACGTGTCGCCGGCCAAGCGGAATTCCTGGCCGCCGTTCTTCTCGAAATTGACGGCGGAGAGGAACATGGCAATGAACAAACGACCGTGCTGGTAGTATTCGAGATTCGCGACACCGGTCGGGAAGTTGAACACGACATTCCAACCGTTCGGGTCGTCGCGCGCGTCAATCGAGAGATCGAACTGGTCAGGATCCATCCAGTCCTTGCCGAATGTGCTCAGGAGCGCAGCGACACTCTCGATGCGGATGCTGTTTTGATCGCCGAACGTCGCGTCGACGCCGTCGCAGTGGAAGATGCCGCCGAGCTCTCCTAAGCCGATCTGCCCGATGCTGATGCCGCACGCGCCTGTAGAACCGCGGATGGGGATCTGGCGGAACTGGAGCATGTTCGGGTCAAAGCCACTGACGTAGACGCCCCCTCTCGTGAACGACGCTCCTTCATTGCGCGTCTCTACAGCGAACGAGAACTCGTTGCCGGAGTTATCGCCAGGGCCGTAATAGTAGAGCTTGGTCGGGACGTTCTGGAACGTCGCTTCCACTCCTTGCGTTCCCGTGTAGTATTTCGCGTACGGGTTCAAGGCGGCATTTTGATTTTTGCCCGTGCAGCCCGCGAGGACGAGGAGCGCGAGGAGCACCACGGCGAAGCAAGCGCGGGAAGTCACCACAGGGGTAACCCTCCGTCTCAGAGTTTTTAAAAGTTCCGTCGATGGAGAAAAAAGAGAGAAAAAGAAAGAATTACCGATTCGCGAGATTCTCTAACGATTGTCTGCACGTAGTGCCCGCAAGCGTCGCTGCATTCTGCTGCAAGTACAAAGCGGTCTCCGCGTCGTGTCTGATCTGCTCGCTACGGGCGAGGTATACCTCGCGCATTGGATTGCCTTCTGGGAGCGCCATCGCCATCTTTATCGCGAACACGCGGTCATCGGCGAAAGCAGTAGTCACATCAGATTTACTGTTCTCAGCCAAGGCGTTATAGACTCCATCGCACACTTGTAAGCTTTGACGTTGGTTCTCAAGACGGCCGGTGGATTCCCCAACCGTTTCACCGGCAGCGTAGCCTCTCCAATACGCAGCTGCACCGACGAAGAATCCCGTGAGCGTCATTGCACCGACAGCCTTCAATACATCATTGCTCATATGATTACCCCCTTCTTTGAGAGGATATAGGCCCGAGAGGTATTTAAGTCTTTCTATTTTTAACCACTAAATAGTAGTTACTTAAGAAATACACGTGTCCCATTCATTCAAGCGGTTCGTGCGGATAATGCCCAGGAGCTTCGACGCATAGACGGGATCTGTCGCGTACGTACCCTGCAACACGCGCACTGCACCATCACGGTCCCGAGCGTTGATTTTCTGTGAAAAAGGTCCGGTAATAGAAGATGAGAGACCAGGTACCGTTCCCATCAAACGACCACCCTGCTGCGCGATGGCCTCGTCGACCGAGTCGAACACCCGGAAGGAGGCGGTCGTTCCACTACAAGAGCTTCCCGAACACTCCGTCGTACCTGAACTCACGCAACGAGACGAACTGCCACACTTGATCCCGAACGGGTTGTTCGAACCCGCCGGCATGCGAGAACCTGAAGAACTCTCCAGTTGGAACTGTGCGGCAACAATACTCGGGTACACACCTGCAGAGCAAGCACCACTCACGATAGCATCCCGCCACGATGCGAGGTTACCAGGAGTGCCAGAGCCTGCGAACGCAGCGCTACCGGTTGGTGTCGTACCGCCGGTGCCTGTCGTCGTTCCCGGCTCCGGTTCAGCAACCACTGGTTTCACATCTGTACAACAATACGTGTTCCCTGGGCAGAGTCCAGCCAAGCACTGTCCAGAGCGAGACAGGGTCGCGCAGCGCGTCTGGCCGCACGCGCAGTTCCAGGAGGGATTGAGCATATTTGAAAGCTGCCCGCGGCCGGAAGGAATCAACTCCGGGTTGTTCGCGTACAGGTCGCACGACGTCACGGGTTTCCCCTCAGGCGTTGCGAGCAGTTTCCACTCAGCACCGGTCGAATCCGTGATGACCGGACCCGTCGTCACAAGCTGGACCTCGCCCTCGGGCAAGGTCACCTGAGGCACGTCAGC
>CAZIKW010000062.1:0-8065 GCA_964540015.1 uncultured Methanosarcinales archaeon
GCGGCTCCTGCCGGATCTAATCACGCAACCCATGATGTCCGCACAACGACGCACGCGGAGAGTGTGATATGGTCTCTCGCGAAGCCGCACCGGACAGACCTCTTGGCGATCGCCGGCTTACTGCATGGGCAGCCGATAGCGATCAGTCCATGCGGCGCTTGCCGCCAGATGCTTCATGAATACGCGGCGGGGCAACGCCTTGACATTCTCATGGATCGCCAGGATCACATCCTTGTAGCAACTATCGATGAGCTCTTACCTTACGCGTTCACGTTACCGCATTCCGTGTTCCGATAACGACCTAACTACACCCGCTCGTCGTGCCGCAATCCAAGCACAGCGAGCACGTGCCGTTCTGCTTGACTTTCATCGAACCGCACTGGCCGCAGGATTCTCCGGTGAAGCCCTGGTCCTTCGCGATCGCGTTCGTGCTCGTTGCAGCCATGCGCGCGGCGACGCTCCCTTCTTCTGACGCCAACACGGTCTGGTGCGACTCTGGTCGCTTCGCGTTACGTGCCGCGTCCTTCACATGCACCATCGTGGTGTCGCCCAGGTATTCGCTCGCTAAAAGACGGAACACGTAATCGACCGGCGACGTCGCCTGCTTGATCTGCGCGTCGCCCATGACGGCGCCTGCGGGCTCGAACTTGCGGAAGGTCATCGAGTCGACGAACGTCTGCAATGGCACGCCGTGCTGAAGGCCAAGCGTCACCGCGTCAGCGAACGCGTTCACCAAGCAGCGGTATGTGCCGCCTTCTTTGTACATGTCAATCGCCAATTCGCCTAAGGTTCCGTCCTCGTACTCGCCTGTCTTCACGGTCATGCTATGGCCGCCGACCATCACTTCGTGCGAGAAGCCCTCACGGCGCGCGGGGAGCATCTTGCGCCCGATGGCGAGCTGGACGGATTCCGAGCTCACCGTCTCGTCGATATCCTCTTCGCTCTGGAGCGATAACAATTCCGCATCCAGGTCCGACGACGTCGCGTTCAATGGTTGCGATAATTTGCAACCGTCGCGGTACAGCGCGTTCGCTTTCACCATCAGGGACCACGACAAGCGATACGCGGCGCCGATATCCTCGATCGATGCTTCCTTCGGCATATTGATGGTCTTTGAGATCGCGCCGCTGATGAACGGCTGCGCTGCCGCCATCATGCGGATGTGCGCTTCGTACGCGATGAATCGCTTGCCGTTGCGGCCGCAGCGGTTCGCGCAATCGAACACGGGCAAGTGCTCCTCTTTGAGCCCTGGTGCGCCTTCGACGGTCATCGTGCCGCACACGTACGCGTTCGCTGCCGCGATTTCTTCATTCGTGAATTCGAGCGCGGACAATACATTCGTCATCGGGTTCGCGAGCTGCGCTTCGGTCAGGCCGATCTTGCGCAGGAAGTCTTCGCCAAGCGCGTACTTCGTGACCGCGAACGTGATATCGAATGCGCTCGCGAGCTGCTTCTCGATTGCTTCGATCTTCTCGTCGGTAAATCCACGGTCGCGCAGCGTCACGTGATTGATGTGGGGGCAACCCGCGAGTGTGCCGTGACCGGTCGCGTACTTGATGATCTTGTTGACCTGCTCCTCGTCGTAGCCGAGCGTCGCGAGTGCTGCGGGTACGCTCTGGTTCACGATCTTGAGGTAGCCGCCGCCAGCGAGCTTCTTGAACTTCACCAATGCGAAATCAGGCTCGACACCTGTCGTGTCGCAGTCCATGACGAGGCCGATCGTGCCGGTCGGTGCGATGACGGTGACTTGCGCGTTGCGATAGCCGTGCTCTTCGCCTAAGCTCACCGCGCGATCCCACGTCTCGCGTGCGGCTTCAAGCAATTTGGCAGGGCAATACTCTGCGTTGATGCCGACGGGGGTGATGGTGAGGCCTTCGTACTCCTCGACATCCGCATCGTACGCGGCGCGGCGGTGGTTGCGCATGACGCGCAGCATGTGCTCTGCGTTGCGCGCGTAGCCCGGGAACGGACCAAGTGCCGCGGCCATTTCCGCTGACGTCGCGTACGATTCGCCGCACATGATGGCGGTGATGGCGCCTGCGATCGCGCGCGCCTCTTCGCTGTCGTAGGGGATGCCGCTGCGCATGAGAATCGTGCCGAGGTTGGCGTAGCCTAATCCTAATGTACGGAAGTCATAGCTGAGTTTCGCGATTTCCTTCGACGGGAACTGCGCCATGAGGACGCTGATCTCGAGCACGATCGTCCAGAGGCGAGAGCCGTGCTTGAAGTCCTCGATCGCGAAGCGGTTTTCCTCATCGAGGAATTTCGCGAGGTTCAAGGATGCGAGATTGCACGCGGTGTCGTCAAGGAACATGTACTCACTGCAATTGTGCACGGTGAGTCCGTTCGCGATGAAACTGTGCGTGAACGGTTCGGTCAAATCGTAAACATCCTCTTCACCAAGCGGTTCGAACGATGCGACGCGATCGATCGGTTTGTCCGCGTACGTGCCTTTCGTGATGTTCAAGCGCGTGAGTGCAGCCGCTTTGGGCGACTCGGGCATGAAGCCGATCATTCCTTCAAACAGGATGCGACCGTGGCGCGTGATGCGCAGGCTGTGCGTTTCGCGTACATCATACTCTTTCATGCCACCGTTGCCGTCGGGAAGCGAGGCCGTGAGCTTCCCCGCGCGGCGATTCTCGTAGATCTTGCTCTTGATGCCAAAGCCCGTCAAGAGCACTTGGACATCCTTGAGCAATCCGAGGCTGGTCGAATCGAGTCCGACATACTGGGATTTCTCACCCGAATCAACGACGGTGCCGTCAGCGGTGAACAATCCGCGCAACACATGGCGTTGTTCGCTGAGCGTCAGGCCGAAGATCGCGTCGGACAAGCGCTTTTGATGCGATTTCTGTGCGAGGTCGACGTACTGCGTAGCTTTGTTGATGAGGACCTGGTTCGAGACGGTGAACTTTCCGCTCGTCTTCGTGAGTTGCACGGTTGCGGGATGGTTCTTGTGTGTGATGCGGCCGTACTCTGCGGTGTACTCCGCGAACGTCTCGAGGATGGGGGTTTCTGTTGCCGCGTCCATCGTGAGCTGCATCGTTGTTCCGCCGCTGCCGCAACCGTCGCCCAGGTAGACGCCGAGAAGATTATAGAACGTCGGGTCGTCAATGGGTGCGATGTCTGCGATGGGAGTTGCGGGAAGGAGCAGAGAGTCTTCTTTTGTGAGCTTTGCCGCTTCAACCCATCCGCGCTCTGCGGTGAGCATCTTGTGGTCGGCGGTGAGCTTGACTTCGTAGCCGTGCTCGGTCGTGAGCCGATAGACCTGCTTTGTACCCGTTTTGAATGCGCCCTTGATGGGTGCGTTCATGACGAGACCGGGGTTGACGATGATCTCTTGCGGTGTTGCGACCATATCCTTGATGCGCTTCCATCGGCCGTCCTTTGTCGGGACGAGCGTGTCAGCGGTGACGCACGGGTTGCTTGCGTTGATCCGTCCGTCTTCCGGGCACGTGTGCCATTCGTTGATCGTGTCATCGTACTGCACGCCCGGGTCCGCGCTCGCCCATGCGGCGAACGTGACGCGGTTCCAGAGGTCCTTGGCGTTCAAGACCTTGTGCACTTTGCCGTCGAGACGGCGAATCAGCGGCCATTCCTCGTTCGAATCGAGCGCACGGAAGAACTTGTTCGGGATGCGGATGCTGTTGTTCGAGTTCTGTCCGCTCACCGTGTTGTACGCTTCGCCTTCGAAGTGCGTGTCGAGATTCAATAATCGCAGATCCGTTTCACCGGCTGCGGCGAGCTGCAACGTACGGCCGATGACGTTGAGGGGGATGTTGAGCGCAATCGCTTTACGCACTGCTGAGCGGAGGTTCGCGTTCTCCTTGAGATCCGCGTTCTCTTTCGCGGCTTGCATGATGCCGCCGAGACCTTGCTTGAGTGAGATGGCGCCCGTCACTAAGTCTGCGACTTTTTGCTCTTCGAGCATTTTCCAGTCGATGAACGCTTCGATCTCCGGGTGATCCATGTCCAAACAAACCATCTTCGCCGCGCGTCGTGTCGTGCCGCCGCTCTTGATCGCGCCTGCCGCGCGGTCGTTGATCTTGAGGAAACTCATGAGACCGGAGGAACGTCCGCCGCCAGACAACGGCTCGCCTGCGCCGCGCAAGTTACTGAAGTTCGTGCCTGTTCCTGAGCCGTACTTGAACACGCGCGCTTCGCGCGTGACGAGATCGAAGATGCCGCCCTCGTCGAGGAGATCGTCCTTGACGCTTTGGATGAAGCACGCGTGGACTTGCGCTCGTGTGTACGCGTCCTCGCTCTGCTTCAAGTTCCCGTCGTCAGGATCGACATACCAGTGGCCCTGCTTGTTGCCTTTGATGCCGTAGGATAAGGAGAGCCCGGTGTTGAACCACTGCGGGCTGTTCGGTGCGGTCATCTGATGGAGCAGCATATGCGTGATCTCATCCTGGAACGCTTGCGCGTCTTCCTTGGATGCGAAGTACCCGTACTGCTCTCCCCAGTGGCGCCAGCAGTTCGCCATGCGATGTAACGTCTGTCGTGCGCTGCGCTCAGGGCCTAAGACGGGGTTGCCATCATCATCGAACTGCGGTGTGCCGTCCGCGTTGAGTTGCGGGACACCGGTCTTGCGGAAATATTTCTGCGCGAGGATGTCGGTCGCGATCTGGCTCCACGCGGCCGGGACCTCGACGTCCTTGATCTCGAAAACACGAGAACCGTCCTGGTTCTTGATGACGGAGGTACGCTTTTCGTACTTGACTCCTGCGAACGGGTCAACGCCCTCCACGGTGAATCGACGTGGGATCCGGAGGCCTTTCGTTGCATTCTCGGAACCCGTTCGTCGCATCATACCACCTACACCTCAACCACTACGGGTAGTGTCTTGCTTTTGAACACTACACAACCTATAGAGTTTTGTGGGACAACCTTCCTTATAAAAACGTTTGTCCTGTCGGTTATATTTCCTAATACCACGTCTTGCGATGCAGGAAAATTTTTCCAGGCGCCCTGACCGCGAAAAACGGTGCCCTGGGGGCTTTGGTTGTTTGGCGTTTTGGCATATAGTCATTTCTGGCGCGACAGAGCGGAGTGTGGATGGAGCCTAAAGGGTATATAGTGTCTCACTGGTGGCGGCACGTCTGTGCCTTGGACGCTTGTTCACAGGTTCTGTAGCGCGTTGAGCACGGCCTGCTTGCCAGAACCGCGCAGGAGCACGCGCTTGTCCGCTGCGATCCGTTTCCTATAGCGCGGGATGGAGGCGAGGAAAGACTGGAGAGATGTGGCATCGAGTTTTGGTTTTGCGACGCCGAAGCCATTGCCTTCGATGATCTTCGCGTTCATGCGCTGCTCGTAGACATCAAGCGGAAGCGCGTAGACGGGGATGCCCAGATGCATCGCTTCGGAGAGTAGTGTGTGTCCTGCGGTTGAGATAATGCCTGCGCAGCGCGCGAGATCGTCCATGAAGCGCGAGGGATCGTGCTTGCGGACATTCATGGGCAGCTTTCCCCACTCGTAGCCTTCAGCGTACAGGGAGAACTGCGCGTCCTGCTTCGCCAATGCGTTCAGGAATGCGCTCGGAGATTGTGCGATACGCTCTTGCGATGAGAGGTAGATGAATATCCGATCCGGCTCAGGTTTTCGTTTGAGGCGCAGTATCTCTTCCCGGAGGATCGGCGGGCAGATGACGACGTCTTTGCGTTTCGTTGAGAAGCGGAAGAACGAGCAGATGATGCGTTTCGTTGCGGTGGGGAAGAACAATCGCAGTTTCGCCACCTCATCAGCGAAATTCTTCCCGTCGATGGTGGATGGGAATTTTCCGACGAGATATTTGGTCTGCTGATCGATCGTGATGAACGGGATATTCTTCGCGTACGCATACTGTGCGCTGATGGGTTCGTAATCGCTCAGCACGAGATCAATTGTTCCGAGGTGCCGTTGCGCTGCGCTGATCGCTCGTCGATTTATCCCTGCGAAATCGATGCCTGCGTTACGTTTTTTGGTGGCAACGAAATCGATACCGTCCTTCGCGCTGACGTAGAAGGGGACGGCCACTTTCACCACGTTGATGGTCGAGCGTGCGAACCGTCTCTTGTAGAATGCGTAGCTCTTGCCGTACGCCAAGATGACAATGCGGTTCTCTCGTGCGAGATGCTCAATGATTGGCAACTGACGGTAGGTGTGGCCAAGCCCGATGCCGCAGACGCCGTAGAGGATGCGTTTACGTCTCATGGTGGATGATCCTATCGACGACGAACGGAAGCGATCCGGTGACGGTGTGCACGGGCGTCTTCTCGAGCATCGATTGCAACATCTTCACGAGCGTCGCTTTCTGCTTCTGCGTGACCTCGCTGCTGTAGAGAGCGTCGCCTATGATCGTGTCAGCGTTGACGACGTCAAGAAAGAACGGATAGAGGGCGTGCAGCGCGCTCGTTGCTCCTATTTTCTCTTCTCGATCATGCCCGTCGTTGAGACGCACGAGATAGATCGCTTTGATGGGGCCTGGTTTCGCGTAGGAGGGAAGGAGGAATGCGCTTCTCGTGCCGTATGCGATGGTGTCGCTTTGTGGCGGTGCGGTCTTGAGCGTCATCGCACGGGTACCGGCGATCGCTTTCCCTCTCGTGACGACCGTTTTATTCCCCGAGAAGATCTTGTGTCCTCGTTTCGCGAGCTCGAGGGCGATCGTCGTCTTGCCGCTCCCTGAGTGGCCGACCAAGAGGATGAGTCCCTCCACATCGACGCATGCCGCATGGACCGCGTACGCTCCCTTTTTGAGCAGTTCATGGCGCAGGGCGCTGTAGAGAAGATGGTGCGTATCGTTTGCGACAGTCTGCAGCGTTCCTTGTACCGTCAGAGTCTTTCCACGTCGATGCAAGGACTCTTTCTTCGCGTGCTGGTATGTGATGCGAATATCCTCTGGACCTCGCGATGCGTGTTCGATCCCTGGGACGTACGCTTGGAAGATGATCTCTTCCTTGCGGGTGTACGGCAGCAACGTATCGCTCTTGAGTGTGGCGGTGATGCCTAGAGGAAGCTTGAACGTGAGCGCGGTCTTCATCATTTCTCCGTCGAGCGCGCATATCGGTGCACGATATCCGCCACCTTCTTCGCTCCGCCCGTGCCGAAACGGGCGAGTAGGCGGGAGGCTTTCGGTTGTTTGCGTGCTCGCGATTGTTGTGCGGCCAGCTTCTTTACGAGTTTCATCTGCGCGGCGGTGTCGCGGGTAGCGGCTCTTATCTGTGTTGCGATGCGCCGCAAGACCGCTTGTTGCTTGCTGAAGTAATCGATATGGTCGCCGGTGATATCTTTCCAATCGACGGCGGTGCTCATGAGGTTCTCCTCTTGCAATAACGCCGCTTGCTGGCCTTGGCTATCGTTCGCTGGCGGCAGCCACACGGTCGGTATGCCGTACGCGGCCGCTTCGTACACGTTCCCGAGGCCTGGCGTCATGAATGCGTAGCGTGTTTCGGAGAGGATGCGTTTCATCTCTTCGCGCGAGTACGCTTTCGGGCGGTGCTTGCGCAGGTCGCTTGCGATGGAGTTGCTCGTCGAGATGATGAGGTCCTCGCCTTCGTTCAGCTTGATGGATTCGATGATGAGGCGGGCGTACGCGACGAGATCCTCTTTCTTGAGATATGGGTTCTGCAGGCCGCCGAGATTGATCAGGACGTGCTTCTTTTTCTTGCTTGGCTTCACGCGCTCGACGATCGAAGGGACGAGCTCTCGCTTCGGGAAGAGATGCGATTGGTCCTTGAGGCGCTTTCGCACGCCGATGAAATCCTGCGCGATGTACAGGTCCACCTCGCGCACTGCTTTCGGAATATCCGGCCAGTACCACGTCAGCGGGTCATAGATGATCACGCGCAGTCCCGCGCGCTTCGCTTGCGTGGCGATGCCGAAATCGGTCGCCGTGAGAAGGATGTCGTACTGCGAGAAGATGCTCTTTAAGCGGCGTTGCTCATCACGATCTGAAAGGCCACGCAGGTCATGCACCTTATCGTAGGGCAGATCCCGCTGCAGGTCGAGCGTATGCCCTTTTCCGACGTAGCCGATCGTCGAGAACTGTTTGCGTAGGTGCGGGAAGAACGACGCGATCGCCGGCCGG
>CAZIKW010000063.1:0-7941 GCA_964540015.1 uncultured Methanosarcinales archaeon
CGATTACGGCCCACCATCCAACCTGATGATTTGATCGCTGCCGTGTTCGCGTTTCACGTGCCGTACCGCGAGGCGTTGTTGAGTCATCGAGGCTTGCCCGGTTCGCGTGTGGAAGAAGAACTCCTCGCGCGCGATCACCCTGCGCTGCAGCTTGGCGACATCTACGTCCCTGGACCGTCAGGCGGTCGCGTGGGATACTTCAAAGGGATGTGGACACTCATCCACACGTACGGTTCCGTGCGCCTTTGGATGCCGGGAAACGATCTCACGTGGGGTTTTCCTTTGCCTCCGCGGGAATATTACGCTGAGTTCATCAAGCCAAACGTTCCTCAGACGACGCGTGAGCAGATAGACAATTTCATCTCGACATTGCCGCGCTAAACGGGGAACAGCATCGGCAAACCGAAGTCGATGGCGATGGACCAGAGGATCCACAGCACAAGCGCAGAAACGAGCGGAATCGTGAGGTTGTCGTCGATGTGATGGTTCGCGATGCGCAACTCGCCCGCTTCCACGAACATCGCGATGAATGAGGCGATCAACGCAGGCAAGAACCCGACGTGGATCCATGCCGCGAGCGCCCCACCGATGGTTCCCGCCACGAAACCGATGCGATAGCTCATCGGCGTGACCGCAGCGACGCGGCCACCGAAGCTCGTGCCAAACAGGTGCGCTAACGGATCGCCGATCGCCAAAATCAAGATTGCCGCGAGCGCGATGCCCATCGGCGCGCCGCTGGCACCGATGACCGCAACTACGATCAAGCAACCGACGAAGTACGCCAGCAGATCTAATCCGGGAATCGCCGCGTCCGCTCTATTGATCGAGAGCACACGCGTAAGCAATTCTTGCTCGTACCGTGCGTTCACGAGCACGATGATGCCGAGCATCGCGGTCAGGAACGCCAACGTCCAGACGCTCAAGACGCCGGAGGAGATGCCAAGCGCGATCAAGACACCGACGAGCACGTGGACCGCTTTGCGGATGAGTTCCAGGCGCATGGTGCCGCCGTGGGAGCGGCGCAATCGGGTCATAAGGTTCTCCCGAGAGCAACGGGGATTTAAGCGTTGCCGTTGTGATATCCCCGAGAGCAACCTTTATAAACCCTTTACGGTTCTCGCGGTCTTGTATGGAGATGACCGTCCTCGAGCGCAAGAAGCACCGCATCGTGTTCGAGCTGCGCGGCACCGACCACACGTTCTGCAATGCGCTCAAAAGCGAGCTCTGGAATGACGACAACGTCACGGTCAGCGCGTACGCGATTGACCACCCGTTGGTTGGCGTTCCGAAGTTCATCGTCGAGTCCAAGGCGGATGTCGCAGATGCTCTGAAGGAGGCCTCCAAGCGCCTCCAGAAGCGCAACAAGGATTTCCTTGGCGCGTTCGCGAAGCTGTAAACCGGATTTTCTTGAATCCTGAAGAAAAAGGAAGGAACGTATTTGTGTTCTAATTGACGATCTCGTCTTGCGATGACTGTTCGATCTGCTGCTCAAGTTCGCTGATTTGCAGGTCGCGAATGCGCTCCATCTCCTTGCGCTGCTCGGGAGTGAGTCCTTCTTGCAGGGTTCCGTCTTCACGCTGAATGATGAAGCTGCCAGGGCCATCCTTGATTTGTGCGTAGAGAGAAGGAAACTTCGAGTTGGTGTGAGGGTTAAGGTACATGCGTTTTAGGAGTGGAACTCAATTGAAAAAGTTTGTTCCTTACTCTTCCAAATCGTCGTGGGGCATCGTCGCAGCACGGCGGTCGAGTTTGCGCTCTTCTTCACGCAATGCGAAGAGTTCGGTCGCTTGATCGATCAAGTGCGGTTGGATCTTGAGGATGTCTTTCGTGGTGATGAATCCGACGAGCTTTCCGCTGTCGAGCACGGGCAGATGGTGGATGTCTGCGTCCTTCATCATCAAGAGCGCATCGAACACGTCCATGCCTGGGCCGATCGTGACGATATCTCTCGTCATGATGTTACGGATGGGTGTTGTGTTCGGGTCGTGCCCGTCAAGAACGACGCGGCGCACGTAATCGCTCTCTGTCACGATCCCGAGAAGCTCTGATCCTTCGCGGACCAGAACGCTACCGACTTTGTGGTAGTCCATGAGTTCCGCTACTTCTCGCACCGTCATATGCGGCGTCGCCGTGACGGGATTGACAGTCATCGCATCGACGACAGAGAGGCCAGTTTTCACTCACACACCGCTACCAGCGGTTCCCATTTTCTTTAAAAGCCTTCCGGCAAGGGTTGCAAAAACCTGCTATCTGAAGCGCGGTTTGGTCACGATGTCAGGATTTCACAGCAGGACGCGAACGTCGCTACCGAGCAATTCGCGTAAGCTCGCGAGCGTCTTGTCCGTGATGCCGAGAGCACCGGTCGGTTTCGCAGTGGTGATCGCCTTCTCCAAATCAGCAAGTGACGCTTCCTTCGCGTGCGATAGCGCGCCATCCTTGCCGACGGTTACTTGGCGAAGATCGCGCTCGGGTGCGTCGATATCGGACGTGAGGTACGCGTGCTCGCCTAAGAGCAGCAACTCAGCGACTTTCTCGCCGTGCGCCAATCGCACGCGCAAGCGATCGAGCTCGCGGCCGCGCACACGCTGGATGTGCTCGATGAGGACCTTGATGAGTTCTGCGGCGAGCTTGTGCGCTTCGATCGCATCCGTCGGTGTGAGCTTGCCCGCATCATGATCCTTCTTCGCTTTCTCAAGGTCGCGCAACTGGCAGCCGACGCGCTCGGGCAGCTGGCCCTTGTGCACGATCTCTTTCTCGAACAGCTTGACCGTTTCGCTCGCGTCCGCCTTCTTCACGCCTGCTGCGGCGAGGATATCGCGAACAATGGTGATGACGGATTCGTATGCGGCGAGAACCCGATTGGTTTCGGTGCGCTCTTCGATCTTCTTGTAGAGTTCGCCCAAGGCCTTGAGGTACTCTTCTGCCTGCTCGAGGAGTTCTTGTACTTCCGTTCCGGAGATGGCTTTCTTCGTGCCGTACTCGACGTCCTTGTGCGTCTTGATGACGCGTTCGAGGAACTTGATGTGCTTCTCATCGAACAGTTTCTCTTTTTGCACGAAGAGTTCGCGCAACACATCCGGTGTCTCACGTGGTGCCGGCGGCGGGAAGCCTGCGAGCATGATCGCTGCTTGGCTTGGCGTGAGTGTCGCGTACCACATCTCTTCGACCGCGATATCGCGCAACTTCATGCGCACGCGCTCAAGTCCTTGCTCGCCGTATGATTTGTAGATCTCAATTGCTTCAGGACTGGGCTTGATCTTGCCCATCTTCAGAAGCTGCTTCCACGGCATGAACACGCCCTTGTCGTGGAAGGGAATGCCGTCGCGCAGGAAGGTGAAAATGATCGGGTTCGCTTCTTTCACATTATCCCAGAAGTCTGTCAGGATGTATGTCTGGATGGAGAGCTTGTTTTGGATCCCCGTCATCTGGCCCGCTTGGATGGCCATGTCGTTGATGATTGCGCGCAACTTATCTTTGAGCTCCGCACGCGTCATCTTCTTGACATCCGTGTCGTCGATGACGACGAACGTGTCGATATCGGACTGTGGCGTCGCCTTGCCGCGCACCATCGAGCCCGCGAGCACGTAGCACGCGATGTACTTCTCGAACTTCTTGACGACCATCGATTTGTGGATCTCGCTGAGCTTGATCGCGCCGAGCATGCCGGTGTCGTAGACAGGAGCGGATACGGCGATCAATTGGAGAAGATCCTGCTTCCCGTCGTAGCACGATTGCCACACTTCCGTGATCAGTAAGACATCGACCGCGAGATCCTTATCGATCTCCGCTGCGACCGTTTCGAGCGCTTTCGTGAGCTTCGTGTGGAGCTCATCCTTCGTCATCTTCATGCTGTCCTGATCATCGACCAAGACCAGCACGTTCACCTTATCCTTGCGTTCGCCTTCCGTCTCAGGCGGCGCGAGCGCGATACCCATGATGTATCCTTCAAAACGCGCTAATGCTTTCGTCTTGAAGTCATCGAGCTTCACACGCAGCGCTTGTAAGCGCTCGTTGCCCGCATCCATCGGCGGAGTTCCGGAAACAGAATTCTCGATATTTGGTGCAGACGCTGGCGTGTAGGAAGGCGTACTCATCAGACGACAGAGACCGACGGTGATTTATAAAGGTTTGGCGGGTGGTTCTGATGACCGTCACCTAAACAAATATATACGGTGCTTGTGCGGGGTGGTGGATATGGGTTGGGTGGCGCAACAGTTGCAGGCCGGAAAGAAGCCGAACGATGTTGTGGAACAGCTGGTGCGCAACGGGTGGCATCTTGAGGATGCACAGCAGGCGGTGAAGGTCGCGAAATCCCCTTCCGTGGCTCGAAAATTGACGCGGCGTGATTGGTGGGTGTTTGGGGTTGCGTTGCTTGGCGTGCTCTTGTTCGGGTTAGAGCTTGGTATGCTGCAAGCGTTAGGCCTAGATCCATACAATCATAGCTACTCACTCACCTCTTCTCTCGTTGACGGGTTGATTGCCAGCGCTGTTATGATTGCTGCGTTTGTGTTCCTCATTTCGGTGCTTTATGATGTGAGCATCAAGCATGAACATCCATCGTTGCATCGCTTCCTCTCCGTGATCGTGAGTGGCATCATCGGTTTCGGGGTGTTCTCGTGGTGCGTCTTCTTTGTGGGCGCAGTCATACTCCTCACAAACCTGCTCGTGCATACTTTTCCTCTCATTCTCCTCGTGAGTCTCATCCTCGCGCTGTGTGTGTTCTGCATGGAATGGTGCTATCGGTACTTGAGAAATATCTATGATGCGATTGCTCCTCGTCATCCCCGACGATTGCTTGCGTGGTGCGCGGTGGTGTTCGCGCTGAGTGTGATTGTGCTCACCATCACCATGTGGTGGGCGCAAAACGCCCTGGTCGTCCATTTGAATGAACAGATGACAGAATACCGTTCCTCGGGGGATGGTGTGCTCAACGTTCCTGTTTCTGGCGTTTTTGCCGCGGTGTCTAACGACCAATTACGCCGCCAGTTCGAAGAGGAGTTACGGATGGCGGCTGGGGGGCCCGAACCCCTATCTGCCGTTTCGCTCAGCGACGTGATGGCGGATAGTCTCATTAACCAACGGTGTGATCAATGGGGGTCACAGTTTGTGCCGTCGTTGATAGCACAGGATGTGGCTCTCGCGCAACGGTACGCTTCCTTCGCTCTTGAGCCCCAGAGGGATCTCTCGCCGGCGGATCTTGAAGAATATCGCCGTCTCATCGCGTTAGATAGCCGAACGTCATCTGCTTGGGTAACTTGGACGTATCCTTTCAGGTACGTGCTTGTTGAGGATGCTGCCGCGTGTACCGTTCGATTGCAAGGGGTATTCTCTCTCGCCAGATATTTCCCCGCAGAACCGGATATGGGGGATGCTTCACAGCGCGATCTCGTAGCGTTCAGACTGTGGTTACATACCGTCGACGACGGAACCGTGTGAAAGAACTATTGCGCTCTACACACTCTCTAACCACTGCACATGGTGGCGGATCGTCGTCACGTAGTGCTGCTGGTTCGTGAGGTTGACGGGATAGTGCAAGTCGTGCGCGAGAAGCGCGTTCTTGAGCGCATCCTTGATCCAGTCCGCAAAATGGTTGCGGCCTTCTGGAGAAACGTGATGGGAGAATTGCTCTGGCGTGAGAGACTCGATGCAGTTCGCGAGATCGGTGATGTTGTCGATACGGTCTCCGCGGCATACCACGAACACTTTGTCAGCAGTTACGTGCGCGAGCGTTGATTTCTTGAGTTCTTGCGGATCGACGTGCATACCCTCTTCACCCGTCGAAAGGCTACGCCTGCCTCTTTTTAAGGTTGTGTTCCCTTTGGCGAGTGGTGAGTTCGTACGGCGGCGACTTGGCGAGCGCTCAGGATGGATGCGAGCTCTTCGTCGCTTGCCGCGAGCACGCCTTTGAGAGAACCGAATCGCTTCAGCAATTTCGCCGCGGTGAGATGGCCAATACCTGGTACCTCAGTCAACGACGTACCGATGCTCGTGCGTGTGCGGCGTGCGCGGTGTCGCGAGAGGACGAAACGGTGGATCTCGTCGCGCACACGCTGCAAGAATCGTGAGGTCTCATTCTTGCGCTCAACGGGCAATGGATTTGGTAGTCCGGGCACGAAGATTTCTTCTTCCTTCTTCGCGAGACCGATGATGGGGACGGTCAAGCCACGTTCGCGCAGCGCATCGTATGCTGCACCAAGCTGTCCTTTTCCTCCGTCAATCAAGATGAGGTCAGGAAGGTCTTCGGCCTTCTTGTACCGTCGCGTCACGGTTTCACGGATCGAAAGGAAATCATCATTCGTCGCTGTCCGGATATTGAATGTGCGGTACATGCGTTTTTCTGGCACGGCGTCCGTGAATCGTACGCATGCACCGACCGTCGACGAACCACCTGTGTGCGAGATATCGAATGCGTCGATACGTCGCGGTAGTTTCGGCAAGCGCAACGTTTCTTGCAATGCCGCGAGGATCGCATGTTCTCCTTGTGCGCGTGCGCTCGCGTTGCGACGAGCGATGTCGAGCAGCGCATGGCGTTCGCCCGATTTCGGCACGTGCAGCGTCACGGCCCCTTCGCGGCGCTCATGAAGGTAGCCCGCAAGCGCAGCATCCGTGGGCTCGTGTTCGAGGATGATTTCACGCGGTACCGCGTGCTCGCTATAGTATGCGAGCAAGAATCCATCGAGTGGAGCGTCACCTGCGCGCTCGAGGGGGATTGGGAATTCTTCAGTGCCGGCGATCACACCGCGTTTTGCGTGCAGCACGAGTGCGAGCCAATCTTCTGCGCGCCTGCGCACGAGCACGACATCTTCATCGTATCGTTTTTCGCGCACGACTGCCTGACGTGAGATCGCGGAGCGTACACCTTGAATGGTGTCGCGCAATCGTTTCGCATCCTCGAATTTCATCTCGTCCGATGCTTGTTTCATTTCCCGCTCAAGCTCGGCTACGAGTACGGGTGCTTGCCCACGTAAGAATCGCCGTGTGCGTTCCACATCTGCGAGATAGTTTTCTTTGGAGATCTTCCCTTCGCACGGGCCGCTGCACATCCCTATGTGGTAATAGAGACAGACTTTTTTCGGCATAGTCTTGCACACGCGCAAACGGAAGAGCTTCCTCGCGATGCGTGCTAGTTCGAAGCGAGCGGCGCCGTCCACATACGGGCCGAATAAGTCGCGCGCTGGTACGCTGCGTGGATCGCGCACGGATACAAGTCTCGGATACTCTTCTGCCGTTAATTGCAGATGTGCATAGCGGACATTCACTTTGAGATCTATATTGTACGGGGGCTGCTCTTCACGGATGCGTTTCGCTTCCAGAATCAACGCTTCGACCTCTGTGCGCGTGACGACCCATTCCACGTCCGCTGCGCGCATGAGCATCAGGCCTGTCTTGTCATCATGCGGGCCTTGGGCGTAGTTCGAGAGCCGGTGACGCAGGTCTTTCGCCTTGCCGATGTAGAGGATTCCTTTGTCTTTATCGCGAAACGTGTAGCAACCGGGCGCGTGGGGAATGCTCGGAAGTCGGGCGCGAAGATCCATTTCTAGATAGGTACTTGTCCTCTTTAAAAAAGGGTGTTGGTGCTCTAGATAGCTGTCCTCTCGCCAATAAGCCTCATATCGGATTTCCGATATCACTTATGAGTGGTTATAATTCGCAAAGGTTTTTAAGTCACTCGGGAATCCCTTTTTCCAAATTTACCTTGGGGGTAATATTATGGCAGACTATCGTCGTACGCTCTTCCTTTCTTGTCTCACCGCACTCCTTCTCGTAGCACTCGCGCTGAACGCATCGCCGGTCGCGGCTAATACGTGCGCCGTTGGCCAGACGATGATCTCATGCGGCGGCACGCCGAATGCGTGCAGCTCGTACGTCGCGTCGAACACGTGCCTTGCTGCAGGTTGCGGCTGGGCCAATTCAACAGTGAACACGACTGTGTGGAGCGAT
>CAZIKW010000064.1:0-1745 GCA_964540015.1 uncultured Methanosarcinales archaeon
CCGGTCTTAGAAGTCGTCCTTACCCTCATGCGCACGACCTTACCCCACGTCCAGATGATCGGGCTCTCCGCCACCATCGGGAACCGCAAGGAATTAGCTGCGTGGCTGAACGCCGAACTCGTGGAAGACAGTTGGCGACCAGTACGATTAGACCGTGGCGTCTATCGTGAAGGGAAAATCACGTTTCCGGATGCGCCGGAAGAATAGGAAAAGAAGGAAACAACAAATCTACAATCCTTTGACGTTGCTACGCAAGAGCTGCGTCACGACTGGGATCTCTGGCTTCTCGCCGTTGTACGCCTTGATGCCAAGCACAATCGCGTAGACGAGACCGAGGATCCACAGGATGTTCGTGAGGAACCAGAACGGCCAGAAGATCATCACGAGGAGCCAGCCCAAGACCCACGCGATGATCCACCATGCGAGACCGAAGCCTAAGCCATTGATGCTGTGGAAGCGTAAGTTGTCCTCACGCTTGTCCAAAAGCAAGAGAATCAACGCGACTGGCCACAGCAAGTAGCACAGGAACGCGAGGATTCCGTTGGTGTTGTCAGGAGATCTCTTTGGAGCTTTTGATGCCATGAGATGGCGCCCTACGCGTTCTCCCTTAAAAATCCGCCGTTCTCCAAACGAAAGAACTACAACTTTTGAGCGGAGCTGAGAAAAATAAAGAAAAAAGCGAACTTTTCAAATTCCGCACTGCGGCTCGCACGTAGCGATGCAACGGTCGTGGTCCTCGACCACCACGACACACGAGTTCATGCAGTCATTCATGCAGAGATTCAGTTCTCGCTGCGTCGGGCCGGTCGAATCGGGAGTAAGCGGCGCCACCGCATCCGCAGTCACCGCACCCGCAAGCGTGGAGGATGGAAGATCACCGAGGAAGGATTGCGTTATCCCAAGGCCAATGAGCGCAACGAGAAGGAAAATACCAGTAAGGGTCTGAGCTGAAGCCATGGGGAACCTACTCGTGACGAGCGAACGTCACGCACCTTTGTCGCACACATACACGATGTAAATCGTATACTAGAATACAATATGAGCTATTATTTATAAACCTTTCTTTGACGTCGATTCGCAATTCCGCTCATACATCGCGAGTATCTCCTCACGTTCTTCTCGACCAGAGAACCCCTCCCTACGATCGACTTCGACGCCCGAACGATATACCACAATCTGAGGGAAATGTTTCGCATTCGCCACTTCGGCAATATCCTCACTCGCCTGGCCATCAACATATGCCAAATTCCATCCCGGGTGCTCCTGCGCAATCGACGCAAAAACGGGACCTTGCTTATGACATGGACCGCAATACGGCGCACCGAAGCGCACCATACTACACGAGGAACTCGCCATTTCGGCGAACTCTTCAAGCGAACGGAGCGTCGGCACCGGTTTCGTACATGCGCCCGACGATAAGAGTGCTAACGTCATCGCCGCCAAACTGGAGCGATAAATATTTCGTCCCATAATAGTAGTTAATTTTGTAACTATTTAAACCTTTTGCATGCAAAGAGGAAATCGCGACCAACACCGAGAGAAGATGAAAAAGAAAAAAAAAGCAAGAGGAATTATCCGCCAGGGCAATAGCAACGTCGGCACGTACCGGCACCATTTGAGCACTGGTACTCCTGCCAACCACACGGGCAAGACCCTGCACCACTCGCCATATTCTGTCCGACCGTATTCGCATCTTCTGTCGCAGCGTCAGCCGCGCTCACCACTTGGCTCCCGGTCGAGCTCTT
>CAZIKW010000064.1:1755-7829 GCA_964540015.1 uncultured Methanosarcinales archaeon
GTGAGGTTGAGTTGACTTGATTGTCCATCATCTTTTGCCATAGTATCATCACTCCTTTGCGGTGCCCGTGTAGATTTGGAAGCTACCACCCAATCGCAATTTCGTCTCGAAGGTGCCGTCTGCGTCCGCATCGATGCGGACCAAGCCGACCGTAGTTGCATTCGTTTCGTTCCTGCCCAGCGCTGCTTGCACACCATAGCCAACACCGCCGTACACAAACGTTCCACTGCCCGAGGGGTTCAGCGCCACATAGTACGGCGTGCTCGAAGCAGTATTCACGAACAGCACCGCGCGATTATCAGGATTGAATCCTTCGTAGGTGAAAAAGGCCGTGTTGATCGGACCCTTTGACGCCTGCCCCGCGACATTGCCGCCATCTGCGCTCGGCACGTACGTGTCAGCCACATACACCGGCGTACCGCCCGTGCTGATCTGCGCCAAACCGGCAGTGTTGAGCACCAGCGCGACCAGGCCGACGATGGCAACCAGCGCCACCAAAGCCACGACCGTGAGGTTGAGCTGACTTGATTGTCCATCATCTTTTGCCATAGTCACACATCACCTAAAGGGATTATCTCATTATCAGGATACTTCATCGGCACGGCGGTGTTCCGCCACCCGGGCAACTCGTCGGTCGCCCACGCACATCACCGACGACATTCACTCCATCGGCACTCACTGTCTCGCTCGACGCAGCAGACACGACGTGCACGCCAGGCACCACAGGACCGTTCGCCACGAGTGCGACGAGGCCAGCAATCGAGAGCAGCGCGAGCAGGAAGACCGCGAGAAGCGTATACCGTTCGAGCTGTTGTACTGTCGTCATCGTCGTAGCTATGGTCGAGTTTCCCGACCGTTATCCGTATAGTATTACGTATACTGGATGGGCATTAGATATACTCGTTTATATGTTTTTCGTATTTTTGCACCACCACCGACCACACGCAACACACAAGAACACACTGAAGGAAAAAACACAAACGAACAAACAAGAGCTGAACACACGAGAGAAAAGCACCCCTTGGCCCCAAAAAAACGCACCTCACCCCCCGGCGATCTGCGCGGCGAAGTACACGTGCTGGAGCCACGTCGCATTATAGAGCACGAACGTCTCCACAACCGCCCCGACGACGAAGATAGCGATCGCCGCCACGAACAGCAGATAATTGTAGTGGAACACGGCGCCATCGTCCGGATCATCGAATACGAACCGTAACGCCCACAGCATCCCCAACGCGAGCACCATCGCCGCAATCGTCAAACTGAACCCTGGACCCATTACCGCACGCAGCATCGCGTACAGGAGCGCATACAGCCCCGCCGCCACCACAAGGAAGATAGCGAACGACCGCACCTCATCCATCTTATCCATCTCGTCAGAGATCACCCCGCCAGCAATCGCCGCGAGCAAGTACGCCCCGCCTTCAAGCAAGAAGTGCGGCAACGTCGTCAAGATAATGATTGCAAGCGACCCCAAGGCAGTATAACCGTCAACCGTCCCCGCCATGATTGCACGATACCCAAAGATCGTCCCCCACGCGGATGCGTTCCATGCGACAAAGAAGATGGCACCGTCACCAGCGACCAACGCCACCAAAAAGCACGCGAGCAAAACCCACCAATTATTCCCGACAATACCCAAAAACGTCGCTGTGCTAAAATCCGCGCCACCACGCACGCCTTCAAGCGATACTTGCTCTCGAAACACCCGACCGATATCATAGCCCAGCGCTGGCGCGATAAAACTATACAACATGTACGTGAGATAAATCCCGATGAAGATGAAAAAATAGATCTTGATCGCATCCGTATTCAATTTGAACATCTTCCAAAACGACAATTTCTTCGCGACCAATTCCCGCTCCTCATCCTCCTTGAGGATCGTGCTGAAGTACGGAATCAGGAAGATCGAGACGAACACGACGCTCACAATCCCCGAATTCGCCGGGAACAGCAGCCGAGCGATAACAATACCGATCGTGCTGTAGATCACCGCGAGCACGAACGCCGTCCAGTGCTTGCGCTCAAGGAGTGATTCGGGGAAGAGGTGCTCGAAGACCACGACGTGACCCCGTGAAACGGCCTTTTAAAGGTTTGTCACTGCCACAAGGAAACCGATACGACGGATCACAGGCGCAAAGGGGAAAAAGAAGTACGCATTCCCACACCGCATGCTCACGCAGGACGACCTCCTCTACAAAGGAATGCGCATACCCTGCTGGCGCCACGAACCCGCACGACCTGCGGGCACCGTCATTTATCTCCCAGGGTTTGAGACGCAAGGTCCGATGTACGAAAAGCACCTCCAAGCGTTTCAACAATATCGCATCCTCCTCTTGGAGCTGTACGAAGGCAGCCACCCCATCAGCAGCATCGACGCAGGCATCAACCTAGCGATGACGTTCTATCGGCACAAGAGCAAGGAGATCGATTTGAGCGACCATATTCTCGCAGGCTATAGCCTCGGCGGCAATATCGCAGCGCACCTCGCAGCCGACGCGGGCGCAGACCACCCCGCACCGCGAGGGCTGATCCTCCTGAGCCCCGCAATATCCGGTCTTGACAGGAGCATGCGCGGGTACGAACAACGATTTCTCAAGATGGGATTCCGATTGCGCTTTGGCGAAGAAGGCGATGCGGGTCGCGCATTCGCGCGCAAGCAGGGCGCGGCCTTCGTCGGTCGAACGCTCATGAATTATTATCGCAACCAGCAATTGATCGCGAGTCTCAACACCGCATCGATTCCAGACGGCGCCATCAGCATACCGACGCTCGCCATCCTCAGCGAACAAGACGAGTTCTTCCCCATCGATCAGAGCACCGCGTGGATCACACACGCATGCCCAAAAGTAAACGTGGAGCGTATCGCAGGATCCCATGCGCGCATCCTACACACACCCGACGACGCAAACGCAATCATCACACGGTACCAACGCCTGCGGCGTAAACGAGGGTCTCGCACCCAATAGGAGAACGGAAAGAAAAAACGAGCCTATCCGGATTTGAACCGGATGCGCGCCACTCACGTTCCGGCACCCTCTCAAATCCTCGAGCAGCACAAACGAAGATAAGAAAAAAAGCGAGCCTATCCGGATTTGAACCGGAGTCCCGGGGTCCGAAGCCCCGTATTCTATCCAAGCTAAACTATAGGCCCTTTCTTCACCTCGGACACCAGAAGGCCTTTTTAAGATTGCCTACAGAACTCACAACAATTTCAGATCGCCAAACAACCGATCCAGCGTCGCGTCATCCGCAGGTCCGATCCCAAGGCATGTGCGCGTTCCGGGAGCAACGACCGTATGACCTGCATCGGTAATGAGCGCGTTAGGTAAACGAGCATCCTTCGCGACCTGCAAACGGCGCAAGAGCACCTTCTCATCGGCGACTTTCAAGACGATCTTCGCCATACCCTCATCGCGCCACGCAGCAACAACCGCCTTGTCCGCGCGCCATGCAGCCTCGATAGCGGCATGCGCCACTTGCGCCGCGAGCTTGCCTTTGGGCAACGCGAGATCCTGCCTGACAAGGATGAGTTGCTTCATAGAGAGAAAGCCGACGCAAGGGTATAAAAAACCGCCGCCTAGTGAACAAACGACATGGACGAGATGGAACTCGATGATTGGTTCGGGGAAGAGCGCGAAAAGCTCGAGACCACCTACATGGCAGGCGCAGAGAAGCGCGCGGAACCCGAAAAGCTACGAGCCGCGTTCGACAAAGCCTTCAAGGAGCTCGTCGCACACTACCAAAAAAAACAAGAGCAAATCTACGCCGCGCAACGACGCCAAGCGGCCATCCAAAAACCTATCGCACGGTTCAAAGAAAACCGCGATCTCGCCATCCGCGTCATGAAAGATGAATGGACGCTCCTCGTCGCCCGCATCAAGACGTGGTTCTTTCACCAGAAGATCAAACGCATCCTCAAAGCGCGCTAACGCGTCTTTTTTCTCACAAGAGGTTTCTTTTCGGCGTTGGACGCACTTAAACGCTCCGGATTCACCGCGTCGACGAAACGATCGATATTCTCCTTGCCGAACCTTTGCGCTCGACGGATATTCCGACGCACGATGCGCACATTGTCACGCACCGTCTTGTGCGCCGCCAATCGCTTGAGAAACGCGCTGCGCCGCGCAGAGGCCTGGTAGATATACCAGAGGCAAAAGAGAATCACAATCGTGCCGATAACCACCTCGACTTGCGCGCCGTACTCGATAATCGTGAACCAGTATTGGCCCAACAGCACACCACCGTAGATGAGTGCGATATTCCAGATAAAACTCCCAATCGCCGTATAGAGGATGAACGTGCGCCGTGGCATGCGCGAGAAGCCGGCGGGAATACTGATGAAGTAGCGTGTCAAAGGAAGCATACGACTCACCAGGATCGTACCCTCGCCGTGATTACGAAACCACGCTTCCGTCTTGCGCAAACGGTCAGGTCGCATGAGGAAGAACCGACCGTACTTGACGAGGAACGGTCTGCCCCCCCGACGGCCGATCTCATAGCTCACGCAACTCCCCATGACACTGCCTAACGTCGCCGCCACCGCGACAAGCCAGAGATTGAGGAGGCCTTGACCGACGAGGAATCCTGCCAAGGGGAGGATGATCTCACTGGGCAAGGGAAGGATGATGCTCTCAAGCATCATAAGAAAAACAATACCAGGATAGCCGAAGATAGCGATAGTCTGCGTGACCCATGCGATGAGGGATTCCATCACCGGCATATGGTCACCCGAGCAGGCTCCTGAAGAGCCACAGGAAGACAAGGATCAGGAGTACGAACCCCACTGCAAGTGCGATAAGCAATGGCACGAGCACCTCACGCATCTTTTGGTCTTCTCGAGTCGGCCGCATCCCCATACTCCACCGTCCACGCTATATAAAACTACTTCGCGGCCGCGCCAGGAACGGTGCGCGTCACGCCGTGTTCGATACTTTGGAGCTCCGCGCGATACGCATCACCGATCGTCCGCAAACGAGCATAAGAGACATTCGTGACAAGCGCAGCGAGCACGCGGCGGTTCGCGAGTGTCGGGGTGAGCACTACGGTCGCACCAGCGGCATACAAGCGCAGGCCGAAACTTTCTGTAGACGAATGAACGATAATGACCGCACCAGGACTCAGTTCACGCACCTTACGAATCAAATAGAGATTACTGTGCGTGCCAAGCAAGAACTCCTCGCTTTCGCGAAGCACGCTGATGACGAGTTGCACCTTCGAGAAGTCTACGCTCTCATACAAATCCATGTTCGCCACATCGGCGCACACGGTCGGGATGCCCATCTGGCGCAAACGGATCGCGGTCGCGGGATTCGGATCCACCACCAGCAATTTTCGCTTCGGATGCCACGTATCAAGCAAATCCTCAACGGTCGGATCCAAGCCCACAAGGACCGTTTCCGGCGCGTATTTCGCAGGGACATTGCGGATCTCTTCGGGTCGCGTGCCGAACACGAGGTCAGAGGGGATAATGAGCGGACGCACGAGACGATAGAGCGCTTCATCATACTTGATGGCGTACACCGCGAGCGTCATCGTGATGACCGTCACAATCACCGTCGCCGTCAGCATCGCGCTTGACAGTACACCCGCAGCGATACCGCTCGCGAGCAGCACGAGACCGAACTCAGACAATTGCGCGAGGTGGAGCGCGACGAGAAACGCCGTATGGCTGTTGTATCGCAACAGCTTGACTGCGAGGAAGGTCGCAGCCGGTTTTATGACAAGCGCGCCCACGATCAAGAGCAAGATGAGGCCCGGCAAGTCAAGCACGCCAGCGAACCCGAGCTGCAGGCCCATGCCGACGAAGAAGAGGATGAGGAAGAAATCCTTCAAAGGGCGCACACGGCCGATGATCTCGTGGCTTGAGGACGAGCTCGAGAGCGCGATACCCGCTGCGAACGCACCGATGGCAAAGCTGAATTGGAAGAAACCGGCCAAGGCGCTGATGATGAAGACGACCGCAAGCGACGCGATGAACAACAACTCATGCGGCATATCGTGGTCGCCAAACGCGAGCGGCATCGCGAAGCGGAAGAAGAGGAACGTGACGAGCGTGAAGAGCACGCCTTGCA
>CAZIKW010000065.1:0-7773 GCA_964540015.1 uncultured Methanosarcinales archaeon
GACGCACGGCGACCATCCGACGGCGAACGATGCGCCAAAGAGGAATGAGGTGATATACGTCGCAGTTGTTTTTTTGACATCCGCCGTGTGATCACGCATGAGGAATGGTATCGGCAAGATCCCCGTCAGGTGGAGGCCGAACAGGATGATGATCAGGCCACCGATGCGTGAGAGCCACATCTGCACGCTCGTCGCGACGTGTGCGAGCACGGTGTTTAGGAGAATGCCCAGCACCGCGAACACGCTTGCGAACCCGATGACGTACACGAGGCTGTGTGAGAACGTGCGCCATCGACCTTCGCCGATCCCTGTTCCTGATAGGTACGCGAGGAAACCGGGCAACAGTGGCAGCACGCACGGGCTCAAGAACGAAATGATGCCTGCGAGGAATGCAACAAAGAGCGTAATTTGGGCCATGTATGATTCATCTCCACGTGATCCAATTCATGATGGCGAACGCGACCGTCTGCAATGCGGCGAGCACGAGCGCGTACGATTCGAGCCCGGCGGCAAAGTACGGCATCATCGTGAGATAGAAATAGAGCGCGACCGCGTTCTGCACCAGAAAGAGACCTGCGAATATGAGCAATCCGGCCGTGTGGACGCTTGGCATCTTGCGCACGTTCGAGATATAGACGAATAAGAGCCCGAGGATGAGCACGATATTCAGTCCCGTCAATGCCGTTGTCAATCCCATCATCGTCATGCCATTCACCGTCCGTTCTTTAAGTGCGTTTTGCGAAGTCCGTCCCAAATCTCTCCAAAATCTTTCCATGCAGAAAGCGTCGTGTCGGTCAGCGAGTAGGTCGCGCCGTACGTACCGAACTTCTGCACAATCATGTGTTCAAGTAAGATCTCCAAGTGATGCTGCACCGTCGTGTAATCGACAGCGAGCTGTTTCGCCAACTGGTGCGCGTTTGATGGCCGAGTTTTGAGTGCCATCAGGATCCGCGAGCGCATCTGCCCACCGCGCGTGCCTGCGAGGAGATGCCACAGAAGCGGGTTCATGATGATACTTCTCCACGTTGCGCGTTAAATAGGTTCGGGTTCTGCAGCAGAGAGAACTGGTAGGTGAGACATTCATATACTGCCTCGCTCTCTTGAGCATACGATGGTACACGCGCTCTCCCAAACCACCCTCAAGAAGGAACTCGTAAAGCTCCCGCAATGGAGTATCAAACAGAAAAAACTCACCCGCGAATTCAAGTTCAAAGACTTCACACAAGCGTTCGCGTTCATGAAACAGGTCGCGAAGATCGCAGAAACCCTCAATCACCACCCAGAATGGAGCAACGTGTACAACAAGGTCACTATCTCCCTCACCACGCATGACGCTGGTGGCATCAGCGCGAAAGACGTGCAGTTCGCCAAAAAGGTCGACGCGCTCTGGAAAGCGTAAATATCCTTTTTTCCCGTCATATCTCCACCCCATTTTATTAAGCGCGCCCGCATCGCGAGGCCGTGACCACCGAGTCGTTCGTCTACGAAACATCGAACAACCGTGCGCAGCGGATCGCGATGGTCGCGATACTGGTTATGCTCGTCTTAGGAGGTATCGTCACGTTCCTCACGAATGTGGACTTGGGCACGCCCACAGAAGCGGCATGGTATGAGAAATACGTTCCCGACATCGCGCACGACATCACTCCGACGAAGGTATTCCTTATCAGCTTGTTTGGCGCTATGATCTTCTTTCCCATTCCCGCTGAGCTCGCGTTCGTCGTCAGTATCCACGACGGCAATCCTGTACTCATCTGCTTCGCTGCAGCCGTCATCGGCTTCACGCTTGGTCACGCGGTGAATTACGCGGTGGGGAGGCAACTGAGCAATCAGGCGCTGTATTTGCTCTCCGCGAAGAAGTTCTATGGCCTGCGTCGCCAAGTGAACCGTTGGGGAGCGTATGCGGTCGTGGTCCTCAATATGTTCCCCGCGCCAAGCGATCTCTTGACTGTCGGTTTAGGGACGATGCGCTACAACGTCAAACGCCTCTTCGTGCTCATCACGATCGGCAACATCATCAAATTCGCGATCCTGGCCTATGCGGCCAATGCGCTCATCGGAGTGCTCTAGACGAGGTACTGATTATGGATATCTACACGGAACGAAGCGCAGCATTCAACGACACGCGTAACGCGAAGAAGCTTGTGGGCATACGTGTTTTAACGCCGACGGGCGAAGTGTTCGGTCGCGTGCGCGAGGTGCGATTGCACCAAACGACCAATGCGTTCGAAGGTGTGGTCGTCAAGCGCGGCTCGACGCCCCGTTATGTCGGGAAGACGTACATCTCACGTATCACGAATGACGCGGTCATCTTGTCTATCGAGCCCGCGATGCTCTATGTCGGCAGGCCTGTCGTCTCCTCCGACGGCAAGCGCTTCGGGAAGGTCATCAAGGTTCATCGCGCAGGCCACACGAACGATGTCGCGTCGCTCACCGTGCGCCGCTCGCTCCTGCGCAAGGTGACGGTGCCGGCATCCGGCGTCAAGCAGTTCGGCGCGTCGATCATCCTCAAGAAAACCCACAAGGAGGCTGCCAAGCATGGAGCGTAAGAAGCTCGTCGGGGCGATAACATCCGAAGACGTGCTCGGGAAGGACGTGTTTGACAGCGAAGGCGTGCTTCTCGGCGTGAGCGACAAGTTCTACCTGCACCCAAAGTCGCTCAAAGTCCTCGGCCTCTCCATCGACAAGGGATTCTTGCGCTCGGGCCTCATCATCAGCACCGATCATGTGCGCGAAGTGAGCACGCACGCGGTGTTCTTGAACGCGCAGCTCGCGACTCGTGTGCGTGGGATGCAGGTGTTCGATAGCGACGGCGCACGTGTAGGGAAAGTGAAGGGCATCGAGCTCGTCGATGATACAAACCAAATCGACGCGGTCTTCATCAAGACCGGCCTTTTCCATAACGGGAAATTGCGGATCCCCCGTCGCCACATCAAGAGCACGGAGAAGAACGTCTTGCTCAATATCACGAAGGCGGAAGTCCAGGAGCAGGAACGCGAAGCGAAAAATGCCGCACACCCGAAGAAGAAATGACTCTTACGCCTGGATGCGAGAGAACAGCCAGCCGCCGAGCGCGAGGAACGCAGCAGACACGACGCATAAGACTGCGATATTGGTCTCAAGGGGGAACGTCGATACGCCGCCTAATGCCGAACGCAACCCATCGATACCGTACGTCAAGGGATCGAATCGCGTGACGATAGCCAATCCCTTCGGCAATCCTTCGAGCGGGAAGAGCGCACCCGACAAGAAGAAGAGCGGCATCATCAGGAAATTCATCACGAGCGGGAAGCCTTGCATATCTTCGAGGATGGAGCCGAGCGCAGTGCCGAAGGCGCTGAAGAGTAGCGCAATCAGGAACATGCAGAGCGCAGCGAGCGGGATGAGCGTGGGGTCGAAGCGGAACCCGAAGATGACCGCTAAGAGCAGCACGAGCGCTCCTTGCAAAAACGAGATCGTCGCGCCGCCGAGCGTACGGCCGATCATGATGGTCAATCTGCCGACGGGCGCGACCATGGTTTCTTTGAGGAACCCGAACTGACGGTCCCAGATGATCTCGATGCCGCCGAAGACGGCCGTGAAGAGGATGCTCATCGCGATAACACCAGGGACGAGGAAACTGAAGTAGTCTCCTCCGCCAGCTTTCGCGAACACAGGTCCAAGACCAAAGCCCAAAGCGAGCAAGAAGAGTAATGGCTGCCCTAAACTACCGATGATACGCGCAGGCGAGCGTTGATAGCGCTTGATCTGACGCAACCACAGGATGCCGATAACGGAAAGGGCAGTCATCGTTTCCCTCCCCACGCACGGCGTTGCAGACGGAGCGTGTCCATCGATGTCGCTTCATCCGCGCGGATGCCGTGGCCGGTAAGTTTGAGGAACGCGGCCTCGAGCGTTTTCACTTTCGCCTTGCGGATGAGTTCAGCGGAGGTCCCTTGTGCGACGATCGTGCCGCGGTCGATGATGGCGACGGCTGTTGCCGCCTTTTGCGCCTCTTCGAGATAGTGCGTCGTGAAGAAGATCGTGATGCCTTGTTTCTTGTTGAGATCCTCGAGATACTCCCACATCTTGTTGCGGGTCTGCGGGTCAAGACCTGCCGTCGGTTCATCCAAGAACAGCACTTTCGGGCTGTGCAGGAGGCCGCGCGCTATCTCGAGTCGCCGCTTCATGCCGCCGGAGAATGTTTTCGCAAGCGAATCCTTGCGATCCCACAGGTCGACCATCTTGAGCAGGCGTTCGATACGCTCCCTACGCTCTTTTCGGGGAACGCCATAGAGCACGCCGTGGAGTTCCATGTTCTCCATCGCGGTGAGCTCATCGTCCGTGCTCGGATCCTGAAACACGATACCGAACGATGCGCGCGCGGCATGCTGGTCTTTGAGCGCATCATGGCCGTCGATAACGATCTCGCCTTTGGTCGGGCGCAAGATGGTGGTGAGCATCTTGATGGTCGTTGTCTTCCCAGCGCCGTTTGGACCGAGGAACGCGAGGATCTCCCCGCGCTTGACCTCAAATGAGATGCTCTTGACCGCGATCATGTCGCCGAACTTCTTCTCGAGTCCCTTGACACGGATGATAGCGTCAGGGTTCTTTTTCGTTTTCGGCATGGTGGTCACTGTTGCCTGGGTCGTATGATGTTTATTAGGCTTACGTGAGTAAGCGGAACAGCAACGACAGCACGAACAGTATCACGAAGATCCATACGAGCGTCTTTGCGATGCCTGCAGAGAACCACGCGAAACCACGGGCGCCCAAGAGGTACGCCACCAATGCGATCACGAGGAATACGACTGCGAGCCAGATGAGATCTACCATAATTCTACCTCCTTTTCTAGGTTCAAGGAGCCTTGGTTCGTAGATAAACCTATGGCATATATGCTGGTGACATTCTAGGCGCGATCCTGCCACGCGAGCAGGCCGCTCACGACGAGGAATGCCACTCCGACAGCCGCAAACGCGATCGTGCGGGACCAGTGAAGATAATCGACCAGGGCGAAGAGGGCCGCTGCGAGCAAGAGCGCCGCACCGACAGAGGTGAAGATGAGGCGGCGGATGCGCTGCACCGCGACGCGCTTGGCGTTTGAGATGTGGCTTGAGATCTGCTCGCGCACGTGCGTGCCGGCGGCGTGCAACGCGCTCTTACCGATCGATGCGAGCATTCCTTCCTTCTTCTTCGTTTTCGCCATAGGAGTGTGGATTCCCGTCGAGATATTTAATGGTTGCTGGGTTCAGATACACGTTGCGCTATACGGCGGTCTGCTACCAACCGTCGCATATTGGATACGTGAACCAAATGCGAGCGCTCGTCGTGTCGCAGATATGGACGAATGCGCCAAGCGGCCCTTGCGTACGGCGATCCTGGGAGAAATCATGTCCCTCTCCGTGCACGTACGTGAGCGCGTTCTCCTGCGCGGGCGTGAGTGTAATCTTGTACTCCTCCATCTTCGCGCGCACGAATTCTTGTTGCGCATCGTGGCCTTTTGGGATGGTGACGCCGCTCTGGCCGTACTTCCACGGTTTCTCGAGATCGTGGAGGAAGAGCACGAGGATAGCATCAGGAAGTGAGAATGGCAATGGCCGTTTCGTCGAGAACGTATGATAGAGCTCTACAGCGATGTTACAGATATCTTGTATATGCCCGCGGTAGCCACCCACCCATGATTGATGGTTGTGTTTGGAGCCCGCGGCGGTATCGAAGAGTTCCTTGTTATCTGCGTAGAGTTTGCGGCATCGCTCCCGATTCGGCTCGTCGATGAATTCGATAAGCTCATCGAGGGTCTTGTAGGTCATGATTTTGGGGGAGTGGATATGGATTCATATGCTTTTTGCGTCGTCGGCGATGCGTTTCCCGATCACCGTGTCCCCCACGCGCGCGAGGATGTCGAGAACGAGCGTGTTCACGTCCTTCATCGACGCGTTCATGTGCTCGCCTTGCGTGTAGCGGACGTAGGATGGGAGCACCAGAAGGCTATCTTCCCCCGTCGCCACATTGAGCATGTTGAAGATGAAGCGCGATTGCGTCGGCCACGCCCAGCAGTATACGATCTCGAATTCATCAAGCGCGATGCCGAACTCCTTGTAGACATCTTCCTCGTTTCCCGCACCTGGCATGCTCGTCTCCATCTCGCCGTGCGCCTGACGGAACGCGCGATACCGCGCACGCCATTCCGGCGGGATCATATCATCGCACGCGATGACGCAAGGGATGCTTTCATCGATCAATCCGCGCTCGATGCATGTTGCGCGCAATCGTTCGCAGATAGCGACCATCTGCGGATGGAATTCGATCGCGTATGAGGGAATGCCGGCAGCCGCCATCATGAGCCACCACGTTCCTGTGCCAGCACCCATATCGAGCGACCGGCTGTCGGGTGCCATCAAGCGCACGACCTCAGGAACGGTCTTCGCCAACGCATGCGGTTCGTGCGGGAAGAACCCCGCGGGGCCGATATCTTGCAAGAGCTTGTTCTCGATGGCGACCAGGTCGGCGATCGCGGTGAGACGTGCGTGCATATCCATCAGAGGAGTCCTAGTATCCCGGAACGTACCGAATGCTTATTAATCCTCTACTTCTGGAAACACCCATATGGACCGACGGCTACTCTTCCTCCTCGCACTGCTCATCATCCCCCTTGCATCGGCGCATGTCGGGTATGTGTTGCCGCCTGAGGATATCGCCACGCATTCGGGCGCTGATGGCGCTTGGGTCGCGCAGCCGCTCACCGAACCGCTGTATCTCGCCATGATTCTCGGGACGATCATCGTCGCGTTGGCGGTGTATTTCCTCGTCTCCCGCAACGGACGCTTTCGCGATTGGGCGTCGGGCCTTGAAGCGTGGGCTGGTACCTATACGGAATTCCTCCCGTGGATCGCGCGCCTAGGTCTTGGTATCGCATTGATCGGTGCGGGTACGGGTGGCGTGCTCTTGTCGCCTGCGGCACCGGTCGCTGTCCTCAATGTGATCCAGATCCTTCTCGGCTTCCTCTTGCTCGCTGGCCTCCTCACCGGCATCATCACATGGCTCGTGCTCGCGCTCTATGCGGACGGTGCGTTCTTGCACCCGTACTTGCTCGGTAACCTCGATATCGCCGCTTTGTGCTTGGCGATCCTCGCGTTCGGCTCCTCGCGACCGGGTATCGATGACCTCTTCGGCTTGCGCTTCTTTGGCGCGCTGTCTCGTTTACGCGCGTATGCGCCGACGATCCTGCGCGTCGGTATCGGCGTCGCTTTCTCGTTCCTTGCGGTGTATGAGAAACTGCTCAATCCGCACTTGTCGGAACTCGTCGTGCAGCGCTATGACCTCGTCGGCGTCATCCCTGTATCTGTCGCGATGTGGGTGTTCGCCGCCGGCGCGATCGAACTCGCGGTCGGATTAGCGCTGCTTGTCGGGTTGCGCACGCGACTGTTCGCCGCAATCGCATTCGGCGTGCTCTCGCTCAGCTTCTTCTATTTCAGCGAAGCCGTGTACTCACACATCACGCTGTTCGCGGTGCTCTCCATCCTGTTCGTGACGGGTGGCGGACCGCTCAGCATCGACGCATGGCTCGAGACGCGTGCGAAGAAGCGACGCGATGCGCGCGAAGCAGCGCTCTTGATGGCTGTGAAGGCGGCACCGGTGTCTGCGAAAGAACCTGTCAAGGCGAAGAAGAAGGGATGAGGTGCGAGTAGTTCCCCTCCCATCCCCGACAAACTATTTAAACCCTGGCAGCGTCTTCCCGTCGTATGAGGGTAGGGGGGAAGGTCGTCGGCCTTGGCGTTATCATCATTGTTCTG
>CAZIKW010000066.1:0-7742 GCA_964540015.1 uncultured Methanosarcinales archaeon
ACAGAAATCAGATATCGAGAACCCTGACGCGGATGCGATGCAGACGCCTGAGAAACTCGAAGGCCATCACCCAAACGAGAAGCACAATACGCCGCATCACGAGCGCACTGCCTCTCCAAACGACGAGAAGCAGGACGCAAGTCACCACAAAGAAGCACACCCCGACACCCATCAGGTGAAGGAGCACCACGCGCCCGAGCAGCACCAAAACAAGGAGCATCCGGCGAAGCATCACGACGGTCCGACTGACGAAGACAAGACCGTATGATGCTGCGCACCAAAGAGAACCCTCGCGCGACCGTCGAGCGCGGCAGTCACGAGAGGAATGCAGCACAACGATAGTACCGTCACCCAGGTGACGACACACAGGAGGAGACTCTTATGAAGAATTCAATGCGTACAACGATTATGTTCGCCGTCCTCATCGCGGCGTTTAGCCTCATCACCATCACTGGCGCGCTCGCCGCCAATGACACGAACAGCACCATGACGACCACGAACTCGGGTTCGACCACGACGCGACCGTATCAACCGGCCATGATGTCGGATGGGCACCAGGTCTTTTACGTCGTCTTCATCAACAACGGCGATGAGATCCGACCCGCGACTGCGACGCAGCGCGTAGCTATCGATAAGGCGATCGCAGACGGTTCTGTCAAGCGATACGACCACCAGCAGTACCTCGCACGCGACGTACAAGAATAGGTTTTTTCGGGGAGAAGGAACAGCCTTCTTCCGTTTTTTCCCTCACACCTTCTTATCAGTGTTCTCACCTTAAAAGGCATCTGGCGTTTTTATAAATAAGATACTACTCCCGAGTAGATATGAAGATTTGGACCATTCTCCTCGTACTCCTCCTCATCGGAGCACCGCTCGCGCACGCAGCAGATATCGTCAGCGTCTCGCTTCTGGGAAGCCCTGGCGCGGTCCGCGTCATTGCCTACACCCACAACACGAGCGGCGTAGCGCAGTTGCGCGCTCCGAACGGCGCAGTCGTACAAACGATCACGCTGCACAAACCCACGAACTACTGGGGAGTCAACGTCTCGTGTCAAGGGAATATGTCGTGTCTCGTCGGCGAACTGAACGCGACGCCAGGAACCTACCGCGTCACATACGGCGCGGCGCAAAGCCCGCTCTTCCCCGTGAACGCGAACGTCTACGCGAACGCCTTCCCGCTCTTTTTGGAATGGTTCAATATGCACATGATGCAAGAGTCCGCATATCACGCGCGCTACTTCGGTGCGGAAAACCCCAAGTACCGCATGATGGCCGACGGCGCGTTCGTGATGGAAGCAAGCCAAGCGAGCATCCCTTTGATCCGCCTGGGCAACGCGTACCGTGAGAATCCGACGCTCTTCGCGTACAACAAATACAATGTCTTAGGCAACACGAGCACGCCCGACGGCATGGAATATATCGTCGCACACGTACAATACTTACGTAGCTTACAGGCGAATAACGGTCGTGCGGATCCGTATATGGTACCGCTCGGGTACACGCAGCCTTGGGGACCGTGGTTCACGCAGCACCCGAACGTGACGCAATACACCGTCACGCCGCCGACCGATTTCATCACCTTCTCCCGACAGATCACGCCGCAAGACACCCCGCAAGCGGCATACGCGTTCCTCGTCGCAGCGCCTGCGGTCTTCGCGTACAATGCCACAATGGGCAGCGAACTCGTGACGCATGCTATCGGCATGCTCACATACGTCTCGACGACGCAGAACACCGCACAGCCCGATGTGGCAGCATACCTCGGCGCAGGATATTTCGCAGCATACAATGTGACGGGCAACTGGACCTATATCGAGAAAGCGTACGCGCTCCGCACGAAGGTCGACCAGCAGCTCGGGAATGACTACACAAAGGGCGAAGAGTTCTATTGGATGGAGTATGTCCGCTACGAGCAAGAGATCCGACGTCTCGGCTTCGAGTACCCGATCAGCGGCCGATCGCCTGCGGAGATCATCAAGGGCAAGCTCTACTTCGACTACAAGGACCGCGGCGCGCTGAGCATCTCCGACACGGGCGAGCACGTCTACGAGTATGACCGCAATATCCAATTCTCCAACAGCCGCTACATGCTCCTTGAAGCCGTGTTCGCGGCGAAGACCGCAGGTACGGATCCGATCCTTCACGACATCGCCGATTCGCAGCTCGCGTGGTTGACGGGCGCGAACGCGGTGCAGAGCGTGCAGAACGCGAACCAATTGACGTCCGTGAGTTTCATCTCAGGGATCGGCAAGAACATCACCGAGATCCATTCGCGTGTGACGCCCGCGCGCGTGAGGAGCGGTGAGTGGACGTTCACGAACGGCATGACGCACATCCCAGGGTGGATTAACGGCGCGTACGATTATACAAGCGATAGCGACATCATCCGCAACTACAACGAGCAATATTCGCAATACTGGCACACCGAGACGACGAATGAGATGGTATCGCTCGCGCTTGAGCTCGTCACGTTGCGCGACAAGTACTACAACAACAAACCATCCGCGATCGTGCCGATCATCGTGAACCAGAGCAGCGCATGGCCGGTACGACCGCCCTTCGAACCGCCGTTGCCTCCTGCGACCACGTGCTCCACATCCTTAGCGAGCGCGAACGCGACATGCGAGAACGGTCTCATCACGAGCGATGCCGCAGGCGGCTGCCGCGTCATTATCTGTACGAGCGGCACGGGTTCGCTGCAAGTCATGGCGTGCGATAAGGCGACGTTCTTTGAGATGTACAAGCAGACACAGACGGATCCGACGATCAAGATCTGCCTCGACAGCACGTGCATCCAGAACAACGGCTTCGCGAAGAGCAACCTGTACGCCGCGTGCGGTGTGCCGGCGCAAAACGCGACGCTCACTTTGGCGCTCAGCATCGTGAACGACGACGGCGGATCGCTCACGAACGCGACGATATCGCTCAACGGCAATGCGGTCGCTCCCGGAACGTACACGCTCACGTCGGGAGCGGTGAGCGTGACCGGCGCCGACTATGCGAACTACACGAAGACCGTCACCGGCGATTGCACCACGCTCGCACCAGGACAGCACGGGACGTGCACCGTGCAGTACAACGATATCGGCGCGACGTCGTGCGTGACGGGACTTTCGAACCTGCCCGCGACGTGCAGCGGCACCGTCACGACCGATCTCACGACGGGATGCCGCACGATTGCCTGCACCGGTACGAGCGGCACACTTACCGTCACCGCATGCGATAAACCGGGTAGCTACAATCCGACGCACTTTGAGATCTATCGCCAATCGTCGACAGGAACCGCACCGGAGATCTGCATCGGCGCGACGTGCATGCGTAACGAAGGATTCGTGAAGAGCCCGAACTACCCTATTTGCGGCACGACACCTGTGTGCACGGATATCGATGCGGATACGTATGCGGTGCAAGGCGGCGCATGCGGCGTAATCGATTGCCGCGATACGAACGCGAGCATCCACCCTGGCGCAGTTGAGTTGTGCAATGCCGTCGATGATGATTGCGACGGCGCTATCGACGAGAACGCGTGTCCATTGCCCGTTTGCGGCAACGGCATCAAAGAGCAAGGCGAGACGTGCGATGACGGCAACACGGCGAATGGCGACGGGTGCTCATCCACATGCCAAGAAGAGATCAACGCATCGGTGACGATGAAGATCGCGCCGTGGTTCCCGCAGGGACGCAGCTATGTGTTCATCTGCGAGGCAGCCGGGTTCGCGCCGACGCGCTACGACTTCTCGTTTGGAGACGGCCACACAAACAATTACCGCACGACGAACGATGTGTACTACACGTATGGCGCCGCGGCGAACGTGACCGCATCATGCACCGCGTATGGAACCGTCACGATGGCGTCGAACTTGGCTGTTGCCGTGCAGTAATCCTTTTTTTGCTTCGTTTTTCTTCTCATCCTATGTGGGATATCACCCTGAAAGGTTTATAAGCCCGAAGCGTCGGGGCTGAGGTATGCAAAAGATCACTCCATTCCTCTGGTTCGACGACAACGCTGAAGCAGCCGTGAAGCTGTACACATCCGTGTTCAAGAAGGCAAAGACCACGAGCGTCAGCCGATACGTCGAGTCAATGGCGCAAGCCGCACGCAGACCAGTCGGCTCCGTCATGACTATCGCGTTCACGCTCGAAGGGCAGTCGTTCGTCGCCATCAACGGCGGCCCTGCATTCAAGCAATCACCCGCAGTGTCCTTCTTCGTGCACTGCAAGACCGTCGCAGAGGTCGATCAACGCTTCAAGAAGCTCTCTGCAGGCGGCCAGGTCATGATGCCGCTCGGGAAGTATCCCTTCAATGATCGCTACGCGTTCTTCAAAGACCAGTACGGCGTGTCGTGGCAATTGCTCCTCTCGCCAAAGCGTCATGATATCGTCCCGTGCTTGCTGTTTGTCGGAAAGAATTTGGGGAAAGCGGAAGCGGCGATGAAGCACTACGTCTCCATCTTCCCGGACGCGAAAGTGAAGACCATATCGCACTACGGCAAAGGACAATCGCCGAACAAAGAAGGCACCGTGCAGCACGCGGAATTCACGCTCGCGAAGCAGCCGTTCGTCGTCATGGACGGCGCAGGGCCGCACCAGTTCGCCTTCAATGAATCGGTCTCTTTCGTCGTGGATTGCTCCACGCAGAAGGAACTCGATATGTACTGGAACGCACTTTCCAAAGGCGGACAGGAAGCCCCATGCGGTTGGCTCAAGGACAAATTCGGGGTGTCATGGCAGATTACCCCGACCATCCTCACGAAAGCGAGCTCCGGTACAGCGACCGAGAAATCGAAGCGCGCGATGGCAGCGATGCTCAAGATGAGGAAGATCGATATCGCAACGATCAAAAAAGCGATGGCGGAGAAATGATCCCTATGACGATGAACCCTGTAATCCACTTTGAAATGCCCGCGAACGACCGCAAGCGCATGAGCGCGTTCTACGCGAAAGCGTTCGGCTGGGAGACGAACCAGCTCGGCCCGGAGATGGGCAATTACGTCGTCGTGATGACGACCGAATCCACCAAAGAAGGACCGAAGAAGAAAGGCATCATCAACGGCGGTTTCTATCAGCGAGAACCCAACAAGACCGATCAGTACCCGTCGCTCGTCATCGCGGTAGAGAACCTCGCTGCGCACATGAAACAGGTGCAAGCGGCGGGCGGCAGGATCAGCGGGCAACCAATGGACATCCCCGGCGTAGGCAGGTTCGCCTCTTTTTTTGACACGGAAGGCAATCGCGTCAGCATGCTGCAGCCCCTAGCGATGGCAAAAGCGAAAACGACCGTAAAGAAGAAAGCCGTCGTGAAGAAAAAAGCGAAGAAAAAGAAACGATAAGCCACCGACGGGATATGCGATGAGCATGCAACGGCATACGGACATCGACGCGCACATCGCCGCGCAGACCCCCGAGGTGCAAAAGCGCTTACGGGAATTGCGAACAACGATTCACACAGCCGCGCCCAAAGCGACCGAGGCCATCAGTTACGGCATCCCGACGTTCAAATTGAATGGGAACCTGGTGCATTTCGCCGGGTACGCGACGCACATCGGGTTCTATCCGGGCGCTGCGGCTATTGCGGTGTTCGCTGATGACCTGAAGAAGTATGAGACCTCCAAAGGAACCGTGCGTTTCCCGCTCGATGCGCCCTTACCGCTTGCGCTCGTGAAGAAGATCGTGCACTACCGGGTGCAAGCGCAATCGACGAAGGCGAAATAGCACTCCCCCATAAGACGCGCCATTATAAGCCCCTACGGCATTCTCAAGGAGATATGCGCATCCCCGTCCACCAACTCAAAGGCAAGGCACCACGACGCGAAGAGACCCCCGAGGACTTGTTTGCGGCGTTGTTATCTAAGACGTACGATGTGTCGCGGGAGAAGTCGTTCTCCTATACGGATGCGCAAGGCGCCAAGCAGACGATGGTCATGGACATCGTCATCCCGAAGCATAAGATGATCGTCGAGATCCAAAAGAAGCAAGACACGAAAGGCATCATCGCCGAGATCGCCCGTGACAAGGTCGCGCGCGCGAACGGCTGGACGATCTGCCGACTTTCTGAACGCGATGCGCGCAATGAAGACGAGTTCTGGCAAATAAAGCGCGAGATCGAGCGCTCGAGCAAATAGACCGTTGACCTGCGCGGCATTCATAAACCCAACAACAGAATAATAAATGCTGTTGTGTTCCCGTACGCCATGTCAACACTCCTGCGACGGGTGATGCTCGCCACAAGCCTTCTCGTAAGCGGTTGTCTAAAACCCCCACAATCGTTACAGATAAACACCGATGACAGTACTCATCATGTGGCGTACATGCCGCTACAACAAGGACTTGCATCACTCGAAGATCTCGTGTTCTCAAGCGAGTACGAAGAGGTCTGGATGTACGACCCACGCGCAAAACAATGGCACGAGATAGGAGAAAAAGCGACCGGATGGAGTGCGATGACGCTCACAGATATGCAAAACAGAACGCTCACGATGCAAAACGGGGCCTATATCGATCCCGCTCGTTTCGCACAATTGTGCACGCACACAAACGCAGCGATCCACACGCACAATGTGCTCAAAGCGCCCGATTATCTGCAGGCGCGTATGCAAGAAGAGTATCAGGTAAGCTCCTCCATGCTCAACAGAGTGAAGATCTCGCACGCACTGCCAAGCATACAAGACCTGGCCGACATGCTGCGCGAGACCGTATTGTGCGGTGATGCGCCGTTCTCATTCTACATCGGTTCATACGGCGGCGTGACGCATTTCGAGCTCACGCAACTTGGACGCGCGCATGTGCGCAAGCTCCTCGCGGACGTGACGGTGAGCGATATCCCCAATGATATGGTGTTGCCGGTTTCGGCGCAAGAGTTCGTCCTGAACATCGATGAAAAGCTCATCAAGGCCACGAACATGAGCGTACGCCAGCATGGCGTGACGGACTATGCGATGACGGTTTCGGACGCGTTTAGGCGCGCAAGCGGCCCGTATTTTCGCATCACGTATCTGTCGTACCGTGACCCTGAGATGCGACGATAGCGTGAACGATACCTGACACAGACCTATAAAGCATATACTCTATTGCGACAGCGGTTATATGGCGCAGGCAAAGCCGCTAGACGATACCACAGGAGGTGGCAACATGCGAACAAGCACCATACCAACACCAGCATTGATTTCTTTAGAGACCTGCGGCGGCTGCGGAAGCGCGCTCTTGAGTGATCAACGCATCACGACGTATGTTGATGGCGTTCCCGAGGTGTTTTGCTCTCGCCGATGCACCATCGAAGCAAAACAAGCGCAGGAGAACCAACTCATCTAATATCGCCCATAAAACCCGAGCATAGGTTGTGACGGATGGTTCCCGTAGCAAAGAGATTTAATACGAGTTCTTCTCTGCGAAGGATGCTATGGACTGCGCCCTTTGCGAACGGGAGATTGAGAGCTACCTTCCGCAGTTCCATCATTTGAAACTCAACGAAAACCGTTCCGTCGATATCTGCTCGGACTGCATCACGACGTTCGTCGCGTGGCAGGGCAAGACGCTCGCCACCCTCTTCCCGACGAGCATGATGAAGAGGAGATACGGAAAACCAAAGGAAGGAAACAAGAAATAGCTCACATCGGCGCATCGGTCGTGAGAGTATCAGCGATACCTCGCAGCTTCTCTTCTGCCGCACGCTCTTCGGCAAGCGACTCCTCGAGCAAATCGACGACTTCCGATTCACCCAGTTTCTTCGCCAGGTTAATCGCCGT
>CAZIKW010000067.1:0-7638 GCA_964540015.1 uncultured Methanosarcinales archaeon
ATTGACGCTTGCGGCGTCGCAGCCGGGGCAAAGCTTGTGGTTGCTCTTGGCGTACTCGCTCGGTTTGGGCATACCCTTCCTCGCGGTCGGACTGTTCTCGGGCGAGGCGTTGAGCGCTATTCGTAAGTACGGTAAATTCTTGGCGTACTTCAACATCGTCGTTGGCGTGTTGCTCATCATCTTGGGCATCCTCGTCTTCACGCAGACACTGAACTTGGTTGCGAACTTCAGCTTCATCAATTCCATTCTCCTCAGGTGATCAACAATGGCGAAACAGAACTCGAACACCACAAAGAATATCGTACGCGTCCTCGTCGTGCTCGCCATCATCGCCGCCATTGTTTTCTTGAGCCGTTTGAACGCAGATACCTCAACACCCTCGATGCAAAACGGCGAGGAAACGACTGCGGCTGCCGCTCCTGAAGGTATGCGCTCTCCTGCTGACCTCGCCCGTATCGGCGCGAAGGCAGCGAAGTACGACCGCGCGCCTGAGATCGCCAATCCGACCGGGTTCGTGAACGTTCCGGAAGGATTCAACTTGAGCGACCATATCGGCAAGGAAGTCATCATCGTCGATTTCTGGACGTACTCGTGCATCAATTGCCAACGCACATTGCCGTACCTGACCGCCTGGGACGCGAAGTACCGTGATGACGGGTTATTGATCATCGGCATCCACACGCCTGAGTTCGAGTTCGAGAAGGATATCGAGAACGTCCGTAAAGCGGCGCAGAAGTTCGGGGTGAACTACCCAGTCGTGCTCGACAGTGACCACGGTACGTGGAACGCATACAGCAACCGCTACTGGCCGCACAAGTACTTCATCGATATCGACGGATTTGTTGTCGGCGATCACATCGGCGAGGGCGGATATGAGGAATCTGAACGCACGATTCAGGAATTGCTCGCCGAACGACGCGAAGTGTTAGGATTGAATATGACCATCGATGAGAATATCACCGCACCAGTAGAAGCGCCGGAGTTCGGCAAGATCCGCACACCGGAATTGTACCTTGGTTATGCGTTCGCTCGCGGCCACTTAGGGAATGAGGAAGGATGGCAACCGGACAAAATCGTGACGTATACGCTCCCGACGGAGATTACGACATCCAAGTTCTATCTCGGCGGTACGTGGAAGAACAACGACGACAACATGGAAGCGGTCGAGAACGCGACGATCGTGCTCTACTACACAGCGAAAGATGCGTACATGGTGGCGGGAGCGGATGAGGTGTCAGACGTAGAAGCGATTATCGACGGACAATCCATCGGATCGTTTAGTGTCAAAGACCAAACACTCTACACCGCTGTTGACGGAGCTTCGTACGGCTCGCACTTGCTTGAATTACGCGTACCGGAGGGCGTTCGTGTGCATACCTTTACGTTCGGATAAACAAGACACCATTATCGGAAAAAAAAACACCGCAGCTACGAGTCCTCTGACCGAAAGCATCAAAAGGAAGTGCGGGAAATATCCACATATGAACATCCGACGATGGTGGGTGGTGGCCGGTAGCATCCTCGCCATCGCCACGGCAGGTTACGGCATCGTCGCGTCATGGGCTCTCGACGATATTGTCGGTAGCGCTTCGTCCACTCTCGATTGGCTTGCGGTCGGCGTGATCTATTTCTTTCTGGGCGGATTGCTCGGACTGCTAATCGATTGGTGGCGTGGACGTAAGACATGGAGCGTCAAGAACGTGCCTGACTGGGCGTGGCTCATCGGCGGAGTGTGGCTTTTCGGGACGATCGGTGCCTATGCGCTCACGAGCCCGCCGCATAACCATGCGTTGCTCCTCATCTTCCCGCTCGCGTACGGGGTGTTCTTCACCGGCATCGCATTCACAACCCTGTTCCCCGCACTCGTCATCCAGCACGCGTGGGGGAAGCCATTGCTCGACGCCCTGTTCTTGGGCGTGTTTGCCGCGTGGCTCACGCTCGAGTGGCGCAACGAAGAGAAGACCATCTGGTGGAGGCGCGCGCTGCTCTTCATCATCTTCTTCGTGCTGATCGTCGGCGTCGCCGGTTGTCTCAAGCAAACGCCTTAAGGAGAAATCTTCCTGAAGCGCCAATCAACACTATACGTATCCGGACCATAGAGCGCAATCGCGATCGTCGCGATGCTCAAGCCGAAATCGCGCACACTCGTTTGCGTGAACCCCATGCTCACCGCGATCCCGAGGAGGTGCACTCCCAAGATGGCGGCGGAAAGGCGCGTGTAGATGCCAAGGAGCAAGAGCGTCCCGAAGAACACCTCAAGCGCACCGTTGAGCAGGATGATGGTGATAGATGGCAAGGGGATAGCACCGACTTCCGACGGTAGCCATCCGACGAACGAGGACGGGTCACGCAATTGCGAGAGGCCGAAGTAGAGGAACACGAGCGCGAGGCCGACGCGCGCTATAAGCGGTGCGGCATCATGTGTGCGCGTACGGATCGCTTCCCAATCAGTCATCTTCATCCTCCCAATCATCGTCCTCGTCATACGCGACGATACCATTGTCCGCCGGTGCAGCGTCCGCAAGTGAAGCCGAGCCCGAGAGAGCACCGATGCGGTAGGTCTCAAGCAGGGCTTGCGCGCGCGAGGAATGAGAACCGCGGCCGCCTTGCGTCTCAAACGCGATTGTCGCATCGGTACCGCATACGCGCGTGATCGCTTTCTTGCCTCCGGGGTGCTTCGGAATGAACGAGGTCACATCGTAGATACCGCCGTTCACGATGATCCAACAATCGCTTGACACATTGTGCTTCGCGACGTCCGCAAGCGTCGGACCGGTCGGTTGCGGAGCGGGAGTTGGCTTGGGAGTGGGTTTAGGCGTCGTCGAGGGCGTCGGAACAGGAGCGATCGGTTCGGGAGTAGGCGCCGCAGGCGCCTCATTCGCTATCTCGGTCCCGACGGGACCAATGGCGAAACCGGCGAGCAGATTGCGCGCACTGGAACTGTGGCTTCCTTCACCGTCTTGCGTGGCGAAGAGCACGCTCGCATCCACGCCGCACGCCTTGAGGATCTCGCGCCTGCCGCCAGGATGGCGGTCGATGTACGGGGTAATATCATAGACTGTGCCATCGATAATGGTCCAGCAGTCGGTCGCGCTCGCGTGCGCGGCGACGGAAGCGAGCGACACGGTCGCGCTGTCGTTTTGGACAATGGTTTGCGGCGGCGTTGGCGCCACAGGCAATGCGAACATCAGGCCGATGACCACAAGGAGGATCACGCCAGCAAAGGCCAATCGCATATCGGGTCGGAAAGTGTTCATGATCATAGCTCGCACGGATAATAACGAAAAACAACCACCCTTGATTTATAAGCGTTCGGTATCCTCAACCACCGCAAAATCCTTCCAACGACACGAAAATTATCTCGCGCGAGCCGCTCGATAGGAAACTCGCCACAAAAAGTATTGCGCAAGGAGTGCTGACGTCTGACCGAGAAGCAGACGTGCACACATACCCAGACACTGCGCGCGTGAGAGGTGGGGGCCAACCATCACAGGAAATAACGCTCCCATCCCACGTACGGTTGCGTGCGGCAGCGGATGAGCTTGCGTCGCTGCGCGATATCTTCCGGTGTCGCTCCGTGTTGCGCCAGACGCGAATGCGGTGCGCCGTTCCAATGCATGATGATCTCGTCGGGCTGCAATAACGCGACGTGATGGTTCTTCGTATCGCATACGAGGCGTTCGAGTTCGCGTAAAGAGGGATCCTCATTGAAACCGACCGTGTACTCCTTACGATAACGCAGGAACGGCGCCCCATCTATCCAACGCAGGAGCTGGAATGGTTTCGTTTCCGTCCCGAGGCGTTTGGATGTACGTAGGGCGTACGTTTTTTCCGTCCATTCGGCGATCAGCTCAGGGGACGCTTTCGCAAGCACCCTGTCGAGGTCGAGCACCGTCGTCTCTCCGCCACCGCCGGGATGCGGCCGGATGCACGCGAAATAGCAGCTGTGATTGGGCACAGGCTCGAAGAATCCTGCCGTGTGTGGCGCCGCGGGCAAATCGTTCATCGAGTGGCTCTCACGGCTCGTTCCCGGCTGTGCTATCACTTCCGTCACCGCGCGGTTATCGACGGCGTACGGCGGAGCGTACATGCGCGGTTCCCAGGATCGCGCGAGCCCGACGAGAAGACGGTGCGCTATCTCGTCATCCTGCGTGAGCTGCAATCCTGCACGTAGAAGCACCGGGCCTTCGGTGAGCGGCGTGCGTGCGTGTTCTATCCACTGCCGCCATACATCGTAGCCCATGAGCGTTTCTTGCACGCGCTCTTGGAATCCTCGCGATGCGAGATCGCCTGCGAGCGTTTCGAGATGGGTTCGGATGGCGGGGATAGTGGCCTTGAGTTCTTTCGGCAGTTCAACGATGTGCATACGTCATCCTCCAGGGCGCGATTGAGCCGTTGAGCAACGAATGGAATTCCGGGCACGTCTCTCGCGCGATATCGAGATAGGTCGAGAGGCAATCCTCCACTTTCCTGCGTACGGTCTTCTCAGGCAAGAGGTCGCTCAGGTCCGAGCAATTGTGCACCATATCCGCAAGCTTCACGATTCGCGTCGCGTAGCTCGAAGCGCGCATGCGCGCCTTGTACGCGTCACGGTCCACATCGCGCGTCAAGCGACCGACGATATCGGCGACGCGTGGGGTGAATTCATTTCTTATGCGCTCCAGAGGGACGTTGCAATCCTCGACGACGTCATGGAGCCAACCGGCAGCGAGGATCTCTTGATCCTGGATGCCGATGCCTTTGAGCAAGCCGACGACGGCCGCCGGGTGCGCGATGTATGACGTGCTACCTCCCTTGCGGTACTGGCCTTCATGCATGGCGGTGGCGAAGCGTTCTGCTTTGGTCTCTAAGGTCGGGCTGTTCATGTCGAGAGAAGAGTTCCTCTCCACGTACATAATCGATTGCTCTCCATTTTTGGTGAGGAACATCTATATACTGCACCTGCTGCCTGCGGAGTATGGACATCAGCGCATTGCAGGACATCGGCCTTTCGCCGACGGAAGTGAAGGTGTTTTTGGCCCTCATTGAGATCGGCGAAGCGAAGGCTGGCCACATCATCCAGAAGTCACGGCTCCAAAGCTCGTCTGCCTATAACGCGCTTCACGGTCTGCAGGATAAGGGACTCGTCTCGTATGTGCAAAAGAGCCAAGTGAAGCAGTATCGGGCCGCTCCTCCGGAAGCGATCCTCGAATACATCGATCTCAAGAAGCGCGAGTTCCTCAAAATCCTCCCCGAGATCAAGGCGCGCCAGGCGCGCGCGGGGGCGGAAACGGTGGAGTTCTTTCATTCCTACAAAGGTATCAAGGCCATTTTCACCGCGCTTATGGCTGATGCGAAACGCGGCGACGTGTTCCGTACATTCGCCGTCGAGAACCCTGAGGAGTACGAGATCTCTCGCTTGCGCGTGTATCGGGGCGTGAAGCAGCTGGCGCTCGAGCGCGGGATCGTGATGCGCGGCGTGTTCCATGCGGGGACGCGACAGAAACGGAAGAAAGATTCGCTGATGCAGAAACGGTATGTGTCGTTTCCTCTGCCTCCCAATACCGTGATCCTCAACGGCAAGATCGCTCTCATCACGTGGGGTGATGAGCCCTCAGGTATCCTCATCCACTCGCGCGCGAACGCGGAGAAATATACTGCGTTCTTCGAGCATATGTGGAAACTAGGGAAGCGGTAGATGCGAGAAAGGAAAAAAACTAATTCACTGGTCCGACAGGCGTGCTGAAACCGGTGACTGCGATTGCTCTGCCCTTCGCGTAGTACTCGCTCAGACGCGTCGCATGATGCTGCAAGTGAGGGTAGTTCGCCATTTCTCTCGCCACATACATCGCGATTTCCTGCAATCGTATTCCTTTCACGATCGTCTCAGCGACTTCCTCGATGCTAAAACTCGTGATGACCGGGGGCAACGTGAGGTCAGCAAACGGTCCGCTTGCCGTATTCCCTCGTCTGCTCGGTACGAGCTGTTTGTAGATGCCGTGCAGGTCCGCTGCGCGCTCGATCTTGGTGCGGCGTTGCAGATATACCTTCAAGCCATCTAATTCGGGCGTCTTTGGTTGTGGCGTTTCCTCAGTAACCACTGCATCTTCTAACGGGCTATACTGGCATTCAGCGGTAGAAACAACGCGACCATCATCAAGTCGGATAGCAGTGATGTAAGGTGCCTCGCAGTCATCACGGACGATGGTGCCTTCCATACCGTTTGACGCATCGTAATGGAAGAAGACGTTTGCGCGGCGGTTCAAGTACGTGCCTTGCTCTGGCCAAGTAAAGCCGGCTTCGAGCTCTAACTCCGTCACGTACAATCCATTCTCTGTGCGGTAGAGTTTGCAACCAGGCGATTCGATGTCCGAGCGCACAATGGTGGCCTTGACTGGGCGTTCATTGAGCGAGATGTCCACGAGATCCCCTAAGTCGTCGCCTTGCTTCGGGAAAGTGTTGTGTGTGATGTTTCGGACGTTACCCATGATGAGAGGTGAGGAGGCCCTCTTTATAAGTTTAACCACTTAACAGTAGCGAAATACTTATAAATCGCTGTGGACAACCTCTTCCCATATGTCTATCCCTGACACGTCAGAAAAAGAACGAACCGCCATCGAGCGTCTCGACAGCATCATACAGCAAATAGAGATCTTCTCGCCGCCAACCAGCAAGTCAGAACCTCGTCCCGGCGATCTTTTCCCAACGGGACCGCGCCTCTACGTAGAGCTCGAGGACGCCATTACAGAAGTCCAACCGTACCTGGAGGATAAGAAAACCACCAACACACTATTCGCCCAATACACCATCGGATTTCTAGATGACCGGTACGCTATAGGAGTGGGCAAGTGTTTAGGCGTGCGCACGACCTATCTCACAATGTTTGACGAAAACCACGAACCAACACAGAGCATTTCAGTTTCAAGCGCCTTTAAATTCAGAGGGTTTCGGTGCGTAAAAAAATCATTGAAGCAATAGAGCATCACAACCATCTATGATTCCCCTCGATATCTCCACACTCGCACCGAAGAAGCCAGTCGATCTACACGTGGATTTCACTGCGCTTGGTGACTTCGAGAAGATCCTGGCACTGCACCACGGTTCGACCGTTGCTGAGCACAAGTATGACGGTTTTGGGTTGAAATTGGCGACGGATTCTGAAGTGCAGATGTATTCGTTGGACAATTCCGCATTCAATCCCGCGTGTTTCCCCGAGCTTACCGAGGATTTTGCGCAGTTGCCTTCATTGAAAGGGATCGGGGAATTGGTCGGGAAGTCGAGCGGCGCGAAATTCCGCCATGATGACGAGTTCCGCGCAGTGCAACTGCGACCGAAGAACGCGTATTCCGCACGCATCGATGCATTAGCGCGAGAGTATCCGCTCGAAGTTCGCTTGTACGATCTGTTCGAGATCGATGGGAAATCCCTTATCGGACTTCCTCTGCAGGAGCGCTTGCGCATTTTGCAGCAGACGCTTCCAGCGAACGGCGCGATCTCGTACGCGCAAGGCCGCGTGACGTCCGATGCGCACGAGTTGCAATCGTGGTTGCATACGGCGTTTGAGGAAGGGAAGGAAGGGTTTGTCGTCAAGGATTTGACTACTCCCTACGTTCCTGGGAAGCGCACGAAGGATTGGTTGAAACTGAAACGACAGACGAC
>CAZIKW010000068.1:0-7586 GCA_964540015.1 uncultured Methanosarcinales archaeon
GCCATCGAGGCGGAACCACTTGTAGCTACCGTCGTTCTGGACGGCAAGCGTCGAGCAGAGTGCCTTGCTGGACACGTTTACCGGATCGATTGCTCCACTCCATTCTTCGTCACGGACGCAGACGGTGTATTCCTTCTGACCATCGAGGCATGCCTTCTGGTAGGTCGGAATCTTCAGGTCGAGGCACGGTTCCTCGTTGATCTCGATGCTGTAGCCCCATTTGGCGTCGTGCGTGCGTGCGACTTCAGCGCGGACGTTCTGGATGAGCTTGTCCTCAGCAGAGCCTGCCGGGAACGCCTGTGCGTTCGCAATCTGGCTGCCGCCGATGAGCATGCCGAGACCGACAGCCGCGTTGCGGAGATTCTTGAGCGTTTTGTTCATGTGGTATCCACCTCGGATAATAGTGTGATGTTGAGAGGTAGGAGCGCGCCGAGGCTTAAAAAGCTTTCCATCAGTAACTACGTAATAGTGGTTACTTGTGGGTATTAGCGGTATTCGTAGCGGCTTTCTAGACGAGGATCGTTCTCGATACGGCTTTGGCTATTGAACGCCACATCCTCGAGAGTGAGGGTCTCGAGAGTCTTATTGTAGCGGTCGACCGCAGTGATCTGATATGGCGCCCCATAGGAAGAATCGACGAGGAACGTGGTGCGGCCACCGTTCTGTTCACGGTAGGTGACTTCGGTCACCGCACGGAATGTGCCGTCGATGTCACGGTGGGTACGGTTCCCTTTGATGGTCTCCGGCGTCTTGCCCTTGTACTGGGCGAGCCATGCGACGGGGTCTTTGGGGGCGGCTGCGAACTTGACGCCACCGAACACGATCGGATTGCCATTGGGGTAATCCTCGATACATTCGTTTAAGGAATAGGCTATGCCCTCGATGTAGCAGGCAGTGTACGCGTTCGCCGAGCGTTTGTACTCGACGTAGCTTACGACCGGTTCATCGCGGTTCTCGATGCGGTAGATGAATTGCTGCTCGTCCTTGCTATAGCTCTGCGTGGTTGAGGTGAGGGCATTGCGCTCGACTTCCATCAGATACTCGACGGGGATGTAGCGGATCGTATCCTTATCTTGCCAGACCCAGACGCGGCCAAAGTCGCGTAGATCAAGGTAGTAGCTGAACGTTTTTGCCTTCTGTGCGTAGAGGGCGGCGAACTCTTCTGCTGGGCTGAGTTGTGGTTCCGGTTCGACCACTATAGTAGTATTGTCTGTGGTATTGGTCTCGATCGGTTCGGGAACTGTTTCGTTCACGACCGGTTCAGGCTCAGGGATGGTGCCTATGTCGCAGACGCCGTCGAGATCTCTGTCTGGACAGCAACCACCGAACTCACGCAGTAACTCCCCTGGGCCGCACCTCGATGCGGGTGCTGGGGGGGCCGTACAGGCCGCGAGGGCCATTGCGAGGGCTACGAAGACCGCGAAGAGGCGCATATGGGGTGGGTACAGGATGTTTCCTTTATAAAGCTACGTGCGGTCGCCACTCACCGGTGATGCTGTTTCACCTCTGTAACCATCCCTCCCGGACAGGAATACTTATATATCATTACTGGGGGATAGCACTTCAGTACCTTTCAAGGTTGGTTTTCCATTACATACAGTGTTGGTTGGTTAACAAATGGTAAGAACAATTTTTCCCAGACAGTACCATCTCCTTTCGTTTTCCCTTATACTGTGCCTCGTAGCACTCTGTTTTGCGCCCACCGCGCAGGCAGCAGAGCTCGGGGTCAACTATTACCATGAGAGCATGGTCAGCCAGACGTGGGGGGTCCCCTATATTCCCCGCACGACTGCGCAGGTCGGCGAAGACATGACAAAGATCGCGACGATCTCGCGCCATGTCAAGCTCTACATGAATCCGTTCGTGGATGCGAACCTCCCGTGGATCCAGACGATCGCGAATATCGCGGATCAGAAGGGATTCCATATCGTGGTCAACATGATGGTCGATGACCGTCAGTTGAGCGACGCGAACTGGAACGCATACTCGGACAAGGTCGTGAGCGCATGCGCTGCGCTCAACGGCAAAGTGGACGTGATCTTGGTTGGTAACGAGATTACGCTCCACAGCCCCTGGTCTGATCAGACGATCAAGGACAAGGTCGTGGCGCTCATGGATCGCTGTGATGCGGTCTATAACGGCCAGATCTCCTACGAGGAGTTCTGGTACGCGAAAGACGTGTGGTACGGCTACACGCAACGCCCGATCTACTTCATGATGTATGAAGGCCTCAGTAGCTTCCGATCCAATGTTGCGGAGCTTGACTCCCGTTTCGGCGCAAACGCCGTTATCGGTGAGTGGGGAGAGGATTCTCTCGATGAAGGCACCGACCGCGGTGACTGGTGGCAACGCGAGCAGATGATCCTCCGCTGGGATGCGATCTCAAATACGCGCACGCCAGTAGCATACGTGTTCGCATTGCGCGAGCCGAACTGGAATGCGTTCGGTATCTTGCGCCCGGATAACTTGGAGCGACCTGTGTGGTCGTTCTTAGCGTCTTTGGGTGACGGTATGACGTCGCAACCGCCAGTTTGCGTGCCTTCAACAGAAGTGTGTGATGGCCGCGACAACGATTGCGACGGCAACACGGATGAGGGGAATGTCTGTTCGACTCCGCCTCCCGCGCAGAGCTGGACGATTGGGTCCCTGTCCCGCAGCTGCACGTTAAACGGCGCATCTTGCAGCGTATCGAGCGATTCCGTTGCGGGATCGTGCCGCACCGTGACGTGGAACACTCCTTCGGGCCAGGTCCGCGTGCAGGGTTGCGATAAGGGCGACGGTTGGGCTGAGTTGTACAAGCAGGCGTATCCGTCGGGTTCGACGTTTACCGCTTGCTTCTCGAACGGTTGCGTGACGAACTCGAACGGGTTCGCGCGCTTCCAGCCGACTGCCACGCCGCCACCTGCGGCATGCGTGCCAACGACCGAAGTCTGCGATGGCCGCGACAATGATTGCGATGGGCAATCCGATGAGGGCGGTGTCTGTACGGCGCCGCCGTCTACCGGTTGGACGATCGGTTCGCTGTCGCGCAGCTGCACCACGAGTTCCGGTTGCACGGTCGTGAGCGACTCTGTTACGGGAACGTGCCGCACCTTCCGCTGGTCAACGTCTTCGGGCGAAGTCCGCGTGCAAGGGTGTGACAAAGGCAACGGCTACGTTGAGTTGTACAAGCAGAACGCGCCGTCGGGTTTGGACTTCACGGCGTGCTTGGCGAACGGTTGCGTGACGCGAGACGTCGGTTTCGTGCGCTACCAGCCGACGGGTGGTTCAACGCCTCCGGTCGTGCCTCCGACAGGCGTGACCTTGGCTTCCTTGCCGTTTAGTTCGACGCCGTCTGGATCAAAGACGGGCGACTTCACGGAAGGAACGTGTCGACGCGTGCAGTACACGACGTCGGCTGGTTGGGCTGAAGCGAAAGCTTGCGACAAGAACGGTGGTCGCTACGAGATGTACTTCACGAGTGGATCGAACCAAGTGTCGATCTGCGTGAACTCGAACTGCGTCAGCGCGAACAACGGGTTCGTGAGCTTTAACGTCTAAGTGTTGAGCGAAATGTTTTCCTTTTTTTCTTCCTTTCTCTTGAGGTTGCTCAAGTGACGACTTTTCGCACATGAGAGGATGGGGTCGGAAAGGAGGAGTGGAAGAAGGAAGCGTTCAGAGGTATTCTCGGATAGTGCCGATGAGGCCTGGTGAATGCTCTATTTTTGGCTCGGGATCCTTGATCTCGTGCTTGGTTCGACCGACCTCGACGCCGAAGATCTCGACGCTGGTCTCGATTGTCGTGTCGCTGTGCGTCATAGTTGCGTACTGGTGGCGGACCACTCTTTGCCCGATGTCCACGAGTAGCGTAAGGGTAGAGCAGGCCATTAGTTGCCCCAAATAATCATCGGTGCCCGCGCCAAGCGCGGTGCCCGCTATTAGGAACGCCTCTCCGACGAGCGCGCTCGCGCCTACGCCCTCTGTTATGCTCTGCTCGAGTTCCGACTTGGTCCCGATCGCGTACGTCTTCAGTTGGTTGAGGATACTTGCCATTGATATCACCTATGGGTTTGGGATTCGAGGTATCCTTATATGGTTTTCCGTATGTAGTCACTCTACAGTAACTACAAGACCGCAACATTTATAAATAACCTCCTCCACCATGTTGCCCATATGACTACCCACCAACGCGTCGTCGCGACCAGCGGCGGATTCGATCCCGTGCACATCGGCCATGTGCGTATGTTCATCGAAGCGAAGAAGCTCGGCGACAAGCTCGTCGTCATCGCGAACAACGACAACTGGCTGCGTGCGAAGAAAGGCTTCAATTTCATGCCGGAAGCAGAGCGCAAGGAGATCATCGAGGCATTCGCTGCCGTCGATGAGGTCATCCTCACGCTCCACGAGCCTGGCTGCACCGATATGAGTGTCTGCAAGGAACTCGAGCTCCTCAAGCCCGACGTGTTCGCCAACGGCGGCGACCGTAAGGCAGACAATATCCCGGAGTACGAGGTCTGCGAGCGCCTGGGCATCCACATGGAGTTCAACGTCGGCCACGGCGGTAAGGTCCAGAGTTCCAGCGACCTCGTCAAGGCCGCGAAACTGCACGAGAAGAAGTAGGATTTCGCGAACTCAGACGGATGTTTTTTAAAGCTCCATGCTCCTCTTTTTCTTCATTTCGGGGGTTGATTATGTCGCTGCGTCAGATATTACTCTTGGTTCTCGTTGCCGCGATAGCACTGCCTTGGGTGAGTGCGGACAGGTTTGAGATCGGCACGAACGCAGACTCCCTTGAACTGCGAGAACCAGTTGGTGAGGTGTTTGATACGATTACGGAAGACGACCTTTCCGATCTCCAGAGCGGTCACATAACGACGTCCGAAGGAGAAACTGACTATCAACAGTACCTCCGTCTCAGAGATGACACAGGCCTTCAGGATATGGCGGTCAATTTTATTCGAAGTGATGAGGACACTGTGTCTGAGTATCTTATCATCGACAATGATGTGCCATTTCTTGAGTGGGAGATTCAATTTTCTGAAGGTCTTGAGAGTGAAGTGGAAAATGGAGAACTAGCGGATCTTGAAGATCGCAGTTTCGATATTATGGGTGATCAATTCACTATTGCTCGCGCCACGCTCACAAACGGCGATGATCTCGAGATTGTGTTGTTGCGCGCCCCCATCGCCGACACGTTACGTGAGAATGAAACCCGTACATATTTTTTCGACGGTGTTGAGTATGAGATTACTCTCGTTTTTGTTCCCGAAGGAAACGATACGCCACCTCGTGCGACGTTCAGCGTCAACGGTTTTATCACCCAAGAACTTGAGGAAGGCGACTTCGAGGTATTGCCGAGCGGAATCCGTATCGGGGTGAGGGATATCCTCATCAACAGCCGAGAAGGAGTGGCGAGCTTTTTCTTTGGCGCCGACGCGCTCGTACTGTCTGATGCAACTCCATCTGTTCCAAGTTTCGATGGTCGTGCCGAGCTCAATAGTGAAGAGTTGATAGATGCTCAAGTAAGCATCATCGGTGCTAATATTACTTCTGATTCCTTCGAGATCGTCTCGATCAAGTACCGTATACTCTTGGATGCAACGAGCGATGGATTTTCGTTCATCCGAGAGAACTGGAGTGTGCGCGATCATATGCCGCGACCTGAAGCACTCATAAGCGACACGCTCGATGTCCACTACGAAGGGCTTTCACCTCGCAAGATGACTGATGTCGAGATTCGTGCCAACGGAGATGATGAATACGAGATGACGTTCACCAATGTCCGCGGATATGAGTACACGTTCCCGCTGGTATCAACCCAAACATCGTGGAAATATGGTGGTGATAATGATAACCTGTTCTTTGTGGAGAGCGGTTCCGCGTCAGAAGCGCGGATTGCGGACGGCGACTATTTCATCATCACAAATGATCGAGGTCCGGACAGCGACCAGTCTGTCACCAGCGTCTTGCGCTACGGAGACTACGACAACGATGAGCGCACGCTGGAGTTTGAGGATCTCGCCACGGGTGGTTTCCATTTCGTTGAACTCACAGCGGAAGGAACCGGGTTTTTGAACATGAGTGGGTTCACTTTCGCAATCAACGTGCCCGCGCCCGCTACTGCAGAACCGAATATCACGATTGATCTCAACGGCGACGGGGACATCGCGAGCGATGTCGTGCGAATCACTGTGGAGGGTGGTGCTATCTTCGATTTGGCGCGCAACGTGAGCCCGGGCGTCGATTCCGCACACGGCGCTGCGCTCTTTCCCTACTTGAGCTCGGGCGTCTTACCTGGAAGCAGCATCGAGATGAGCATGACGGAGTTCGCAAAGAATTTCGACACATCAAGTAAGGGCGATGGCCTCTTGCTTTGGACACTCCAGGATAAGGCCCTTGAAGTCGACCTTGAGATGGCGCTCAACGCATATTCCGGACCGCTTGAGACCCCGGGTTCGCCAACCACCGAGTTCCAACTCATAACTTTGTCGGACGACACAGACTATTCTATCGGTATGACGGATTTCGGGTCATATGTCCGATTGTATGCTCCTGCGTCAGAAGAACCGAACGAGTTGCACATAGCCATTCCTGAAAACCAGATGTACGCACAAGTTGTCGTCGAATTGGGTGAGACAGAGCCATCGAGCGCTTGTATACCGCGATGGGAGTGGCCCCTGATGGCGCTGCCAGAGAACGCTTCGACAAGCGACGTTCTGCTCGCGATCGATATCCAAGTGGAAGTGATGCCTTACGTCTGCGAACCGCCTGTCCCGAACGGGGAGCTCAATCCGATTGCTGTCGGCATCGCGGCGCTCTTTGATAATATCCCCCCGGAGAGACTCAACGACACGATTATCGTCGCGATTGTCGATGGTCGTATCGTCCGCTTCATCCCGCCGGTCGTCCAAGAGAATCAGACAGGCACAATCGCTGCAACTACTGCTGCTTTTGATATCCTTGATGTTCTGTTCGAGAATCGCTCATCGACCGAAGTGCCGGAAGGCGACCTGAATCTGTTCTTCTTCCCGCCCCCGACGTCCGTCTGCGGCAACACTATTGTCGAAACTGGCGAGACCTGCTCAACTTGCCCCGCGGATGCTGGCGTCTGTCCAGCACCTCCTTCCAACAGCGGTAGCTCCGGTGGACGTGGCGGCGGCGGAGGCTACGTCCCGCCTCGTATCAACACCACGAAAGCGCCTGAGCCCGTTGAAGCGCCGGAAGAAGAGACGGCGCTCGCGGCGGCCGATGCACAACCGGCCGCTACAGAAGAAACGGCGCCCGAACCAGAAGCGCCCGTAGCTGAACCGGTCGTCCCGGCCATTACGGGTGCGGTCGTCGGTGGAGGTAGTGCTGGCTGGCTTTCCTTTACGGTCGTCTGTGCGCTCGCGGCATGCCTTCTTGGGGCATACTCCTGGCGACGAAAGAACTAATCCTCACGTTCCTTCCTTTTTTCCGTTCTTCTCCTCGAAACCTTTATAAACCTCTTCGTCGGCGGAACAGCTACCAATCCCAGTAGCAACGACGAGCGTCCAAAATGACGCACACAGTGACAGTAGGGAAGGCGTGGTAACGAGAAAGCTAGCAGTGGGTCTGATACTCTTCTT
>CAZIKW010000069.1:0-7506 GCA_964540015.1 uncultured Methanosarcinales archaeon
GCCGACCCCGACGCTCCCGCCGCCCCCACCGCCACCGCCACCGCCCCCGCCGCCGCCGCCTCCACCACCGCCACCACCAGGAGTGACGTTCGTGGTCGTGTTCACTGTTGTGTTCGTGGTCGTGTTCGTCGTCACGTTTGCAGCACGGCAATCGACGAAGCAAGAGACATTATTCTCAAAGATCGGATCGCAGAAATTGTCTCCGCACGTCGGCACCGGGTGACTCAAGCGCACATAGCGGAACGAACCACTGAGGGTCGTGTTCGTACCGCTTATCCAAACCGCAGGCTGTCCATTGAGCGTGAAACGGATCTGCTCTCCATCCGGCGGCCCTTCGATCGCGATCGTCTCAGGGTCGTTACCGGAGCAGGTAAGCAGCCCGAATGAGCCGTTATTGATGATCGTGAACGATGCGCAGGAGCCGTTTCCCCACGTTGCGCCGATCACGCCGCCCGGGTTTACTGGCTGCCCTCGTGTGGTGATGTTGCCGAAGAACTCGGTCGGCAGCGGCGGTAATGCGGCAACGAAGAGCGGACCGAAGACAAGGAGCAAAGCGAAGAATATCCCTACGCGACGGTTCATGCGACCACCGTCCACGTGTCGGCTCCTGTACCGTTGATCCAATACCCTTGACCGGGCGTGAGATTGATGAGATCGCCTGATTGCGTGGCAGGGTAATAGTATCGATAAGTGGCGCCCGCCGCATCGTAGCTGCGGATTACCGTCACAGTATCGTTGATGCCGAGTGTCGCGTTCACGATTCCCGTTTCATTGAGCGATGGATAGCCGACAAGCGTCCAACCGGAGATGATAGGGATGTCCGTTGAGGAGACGCTCAGACCGCTCGTTTGGTACGAACGGCTCTGGTTGAGGATGAGGATGTAGCCGACACGACGCGAGAGGAATTCGAGGTCGCTCACGACCCAAGGAGGCAGATTCGGGTTATGCACGCGCCACCGATCGGTCGAACCCGGGACGTACTGATACATCGCCCACATACCGCTATCATCGATGACGGCGCTTCGAGGGTCCGCGCTCGTGATGCAGGGGATGCTGATGAGGTTGAGACCTACGGCACCGCTAAACGTGCAATTGATCGGTGTCGCGTTTACGATGCGTACTTGGCTCGTCACATTCCCGGAGAGGTCGTTCGTGAGCGCAAGCAGGATAACGATAATACCGAAAAGCAGCGCTCCGCCCAGGATGAAGTGCGTGTTCACGCGATGCTCCTGCCTCATCGCGTCACCTCTTTTACAGGTGCGCGAGGATCGAAACGGATCGTCCATTGCTGCGTCGCGGGATCGAACGCGAAGATGACATCATGCGGGATGTCGGGGGCGAGCGCGAGAAGCAAAGGCATCGGCACGGTCGTTTCGAACGAACTCCCACGTCGATATAGGCGCCTGCGAAACTCCATTGAGGGTTTCTGAGGCATTGCCCCTTTTTATACTTACTTTTTTCCTTCTAAAAATACTTACTTTTCTGAAATATGACTATTCTAGTATACAAATTAGTATACGAAAGAGCAAAATTTATATACCAGTACGCATGATGAGGAAATATCAACGATGCGGACAATTCCGCACAACCACCGAGATCCCACAATGGTTATCCTGTTCGACCAGTACAACCTCCCCGAAGATATCTACGAGGTCATCTTCGCGACGGAGCAGCAAGTAGTGGTAGGTAGGATGCTCATCGATGAGATGAAGCGCCACAACGGCGAGATGGGCAAGACTGAGATGTCGCTCTTCGCGACCGCACTCCATGATGGCACGACGATCGGCCCCAAGCCCGCGACCGGCTTTGGCCCTAAACCGAAGGAGACGAAGATCAGCTACAACAAGCGCCAGTTTTACGATCGCATCCTCACACCCATGAAGACCATGGGCCTCATTGATTACGACTTGTACAAAAAGACATACCGTATCAGCGACAAGTTCAGCAAGAACACGATGAAGATCGGCCTGATGTGGAGCCAAGAGCGGACCAAACCGACTCACGGCATCCCACTGCGCAGATAATCCCATTCACAGTTAGTGCGACAAAGGATCGCGTCGAGACGCGAGGATATCACCCGAGATACATGACCTCACATTGAAAGGAGCGCTGGTAGCAACGTGCATTTCTGCATGACTACCCCCCAACCCCCCTAAACCCCTCCCCTACAAACAACTAACCGCACGGGAAGAACCAGCGCCTCTTTTCCTTTTTTCCCAATCACTTCTTCATACGTGTTGAGAATTATTCAGGAGCCACACGGCCCTTTCGACCGTCGCTCCAGTAGCGGATGGGTAGGGCACCATACTTACCATCAGCACGCCGATCGCGAGCATAGGCGTCAAGTTTAGCAAGTTGAGGGTACGAGGTGAATCCCACACACACATCCTGCTCCATGAATCGAAACAAGTCATGTGCTTGCCACGGCGCACAGGCGAAACGCGACAACCCACCGTCCAAACCATGTTGCTCGATAATGTAGAACGAGGCTTTCGGCGGATTGGATTCAGAAATGCGTTCACAGCTAATGCGATTTTCAGACGATTGCCAATCAGTAGGACCGAGGAGGACCCCCTCGGGCGGCGTTATCCCTATTGGGAATGCGATATCAGCAGTCATCTGCGTGCGAGGCACGACGTCATCCAACGCGAAAGAAGCATACGTCTTTTTGCGGAAAGGCCGCCATTGTACGAACGCGTAGTCGCGCAGTGTCACCTCGGCTTGGTACGAGATGTCCTTTGGGAACAATTCCCGCACACGGAGATAATCCTTAATCGCAGAAACCATGTCGCCACTGAGAACCACATTGCAAGAAAACGCGTCAATCGCCTTACGTGCAGACGAGAAATACATTCCCGTACGAACTGCTTTAGGCCAGAATTCGGTAGGCAATTCCTCAATATCCACAAACAATCCACCTTCGACATTCGGATGCTCGGTAATAATCCCTCGGTATTGCGCCGGGACATACTTCTGGAATATGACATCAATAGGAGAACGTTCGACGACGAGATTACGAGTTTTCGCATACGAATGAACACGGGACCACATCGTGTCAGTGCCTGCACGAACACGCATCAAGGCCGCATCAAGATCCTGCTCATGATTCACGACCAAGGAATCGAATAACCCCGCAAAGCTTCTTCCCAACCCGTCTTCGTATTTGGCATCTGACCGTACAATGAGTGGATAGCCGATACTCTTCGCGAGACGTCGCTCTTCGCGGGCAGCCGGCGTGCTCGATGCGAGTCGTAACTTGTCCAAAAGCGTCGGTTGTGCGCTCACCACCGCCGGCACCGGCACGAATGGCGGGATAGGAATATCAGACAAGGGCGAGCGGATGTACTCGAGGGTCGCGCTCTTCCCTGTAACTGTAGTTGCTAAGTCGTCAACCATATATCCACTCACCAACCACTCGGCACGCACATCTGCCGCTCGAGCTCTGAGAGCATCGCCGCATACGCCGCCCGATGTTCGTCCGTTGGCTCTTTTTGCACCTTATCGCCAAAGCGTGAGAAACAACCATACAAATAACTGAGCGGGTCGCGCTCCGAACGCGCTGCAACGATGATTTCTGGCAAGTCCGAATAAAATAGTGAAGCTGCACTGACAATGAACATCCTGAACTGATACACCCTATCAAGCGTCTTATCCGACCTCTCATCGAGAAACAAGGTAATGTCCCAAAACGTTCCTTTCCAAACCGGCGATAGGTGTGAACCAATGGTGATATGCAAATCAGGAATGTACGCAAGGTGTGTCTGATGTAATCTCTCATCAAGTGTTTGATCTGATGAGACGTCATCTAAACGCTTGTTGTACATGGGGACGTCTCCATGCTTTCGGTCAAGGAATTTCGCCCACGGTTCGTTATAGGATGGTGATATCGGTCGCTCGCGGCACATGATCGCTTGTGGGAAACACCCCGGTTCACAGAGGGAAGCAGGCCGACATTCACCTTCGTAAAACGTCTGGTTTTCATCACACCGTGCAACGGGTGCGTTCGGAGCAGCGGACGCGCCCGCGCCACTCGCCAACAGCGCGCCACACACGGTCGCGCATAGCGTCCGGCCAAGAGCAGTCATACGCAGATATAGGCAGAACGTCTTTAAATACCTTTCTAAAATAACTACTAAAAAGTAGTTAAAATAACGATTCAGCGGAGTGGAGGCAATCCGCCGTGGTGGCCGCCATGCGTGGGCGGGTGACCGCCGTTCTTGAACGGCCTACCGCAGTTGATGCACGTCTTGCGGCCGCGCGCGTTCTTGTGCCCGCAGTGCTTGCACTTCTTCTTCGTCCCGAGGAAGAAGAGGAGGAGTAAGATGAGCAGGATGACCGCACCGTACACCGCGTACGTGCCGTAGCCGCTCACGAGGTCAATCGGGAAGCGCTTCTCCGTGATCTTAACGCGCGATAATTCTCGTTCACCATAATATGCGCGAACGAGGACATCCGGGTTATCCGCGAGGTCTTCCTCAGCCATCTCGACCTCAACAGGAATACGGCCCTTCTTGCCCGCTTTGAGCAAGAGGACACCATCGCCGCCCACCGTCAGATCCTCGCCGTTCACCACTAAGTCCACGAGCTCAACGCTCACATACGCATCGACCTCACCCGTGTTCTCGAGCACGACACGGAAACCCTTGGCCAAGTTGTCGTATTCCAGACCCACGATTTCGACTTGCGCATCATCGAGCACTTCAATCACATCGATATCAAACGTCGTCTGATAGGTGAACTCGAGACTCTGCGGTCCCTCGCCATACACGGCGAAGATATCACCCGAGAGATCCTGCGCCTGGAGATTGAGCGGATTTCCGTCCGTATCCGTGCGGTACACGACCGTCTTGTACTCATCCTTCTCGAGGAATAAAGCGTCCTCGTCGCCCGTGATCTTGATGGCATTGCCATCGCGTAGCGTGATGGTGCTCTTGAAGTACTCCGCGAGCCCGGTCGGATTGCGGTACGTGACCTGCAAACCACCGGTCGCCCTATTGTAAACGATGGACGTCGCTTCCAAACCAAGCTCATAGCTCGGCATGGGGAAACGATCGAGATCCTCAACGGTCGCGATAGCACCTGTCGGCTGGCGCGACCCTTGCGCGAACTTGACGAAAACACTGATACCGAGCTGGCGACGCACGAACGTCGCGCTATTCACGAGCTCGTTGCCAATGAGGATTCCGACGTCGATATCGCTCTCTTGGATAAAGGCACGAACGCTCTCAGGGACGTTCTGACGACCCAAGAACAGCACCGGATCGGCGCCGCTCATCAGACCCGCCTCGATGAATTCCCCGTTCGTCAGGATGACTTGGCTCGTTGGCTTGATCGCGAGATAGCGTCTGACGATTTCGATATTGTTATCGAAACGATTCCCCTTACTAATGGTCTCCGGATCGAACTGCGCGAGCGCATCCTTCACTTCACGGTCCACTTGGCCGTAGATGAGGACTTTCGAGGGATTCTTGCTCTCGAGGAGAGGAAGGATATCATCGATATTGTCTTGGTTCGCGAAGATGACGAACGAATGGTCTACAGCGGCGAACGGCGCCACGCTAATAGCGTTATAACCGTATGCGTCATCGAGTACAATGAATCGATCGACACCCTCAAGACGTTCGAGCAGTTCGAGATTGATATTCGTGGCACGCACCTCTTCCGGGTTCGCGTATCCACGACTGCGCAGGATATCCTCATACCCAACGATAAAAGGCCGATCACGGCTCGTGAGGACCAGGATGTTATCGCGCTCCACTGGGATGGAATAGAGCAGGATGGTCGAGTGTCGCGTGCTTACAAGGAAATTGTTCGGGGTCGACACAAGATTCCCGTAGTTCGTTCCCGAATAGACATCGCGCCAATCCTGGCTGTTGATGATGATGTGGTCGGCGGCGAGCGCACCAGGAAGGAGCGCTAGAGCCAGCATAAGCGCGAGAACCCAAACCCGTTTCACCATACCACCATACCCACCGACGGGACCGGGTCGGGAGGGCTTTATAAAATTTTCCTGCAAGTACATCAGCCAGCGCTCTCAGCCTGGAAGACGACCGTGCCGTTGCACAAGCCGTTCGCGCTCTCCGCGACCGACAACGATAATTGCCAATAGGACGTGTTGATCTGTGAGCTATCATTAACAGTCTTTGCGACGACAAATGCGGGAACCTGCTGGTACGCGCTCGTGAGCGCGGTCTTCGCGGCATACGCCGCGGTGATATCGCTTGAGAATCGCTGCGCACCGACGCTCACGTTGCCGTTGTCGCATACGAAGGACAGGCCGTCATTGAACGCGGCACCGTATCCACGCACCGAGACGTTGATAGGCCTATTCCCGAGATTCGTCACGTTTGCGCTTTGATTGAGCGATGTGGAACCTATCGCCACGTTACCATAATCGATCTGTGGCGTGACGTTGAGGGCGAAAAGGGCGCTGATGTTCGTGCGGCCGGAATTATTCGTCGTCAGGTTCGCTGTGTCGTTCACGTAACCGGTGCAGTTCCACGTGCCGTTCACGGCGTAGTACGAAAGAGCGAAAGAACAGGTATAATTCGAGAAGAACCCTCCCTGCTGGCCAGCGATAGCGGCGCAAGAAGTGTTCGTATAGTGCGTATTATTGTCATTGACCGCATTGAGGGATGACTGTGCGATGCTAAAGAACGTAGCGTTGACGGTGTCGATATCCGCGAACCCGTTGTAATCGCGAATCGAGAAGTTGCAGGAGACGACGCGCACCGAGCCCGCCGCGAGCGTGATCGGATCTTGCAAGTAGGTCGTAACAATCTCAGGCGCTGAGCCTGTGATATTGACGTGCACATCGACGCTGACGTTGCGGTTGTTTGGCGATTGATTGAAACCGTATGCGAACTGCGCGTCGAGAACCGAGTGGGCCATGAACCCGATACAATAGAGTACGAGCAGGATGAGGAACGCATCGACGCGTGCAGAACGCTTGCTGCTCACGCAGACCCCGGACTGACCGGGGGAACGCGCGCCTGCGCACGAAACCAAAAACTACCCACGACCATACCCGACGGTCACCCCGTCGACGGCCTTTTATAAACGTTCCGTTCGCGCCTAACCGGAGTTCTCGGCTTGGAACACGATCGTGCCGTTGCACAACCCATACGCGTTCTGCGCGAGGTCGAGATACAACTCCCAATACGTCGTATTGAGCGTACCGCTATCATTCACGGGTTTCGAGATACGTAAGCCCGGCACTGATTGGAACGTGGCCGTCAGGTGGCGCTTCTCCGCATAGGATGCTGTGTCGTTCGCCGCGAAATGCTGTAAATTCACCGAGAGGTTACCTTGGTCACACACGAAGGAGAGCCCGTCGTTGAAATTGCGCCCATACCCGCGCACGGACACATTGATTGGCCAGTTCCCGAGGTTCGTCACATTCGCCGTCACGTTGTTGGACGTCTCACCCATCGCCATGTTTCCATAGTCGATAAGCGGCGTCACGTTAAGCGCAAACAACGCGCTCACGTTGGAGAGCCCGCTGCC
>CAZIKW010000070.1:0-7488 GCA_964540015.1 uncultured Methanosarcinales archaeon
GCAGGAACTCGCCCACGATGCGCACGCGGTAGCCGATGAGCAAGAACCAGCCATAGATCGGGACGAGAACCCAAAGGATATTGAGCAATCCCTGCCAGCGGCGGAAGGGATAGCGAAATGCATCAGCGAAGTCGAGGGTTGCCATAGGTAGCAGTCTCAGAGGTGCTCAGATTTAAGCGTTGCGAGATACGCGAAGGGTTGCGCTCACACAGACTCAAGATGCCACGGGTGGTAACGCACACGGCCCGCTGACAGGATCTCAAAAACCCCTGCCTGCTGCTCGCGTGGCGAGAGGATCCACGAGAATCGTGAGATGAGTCTTGGCTCAAGCATCCGGCGCGCGTACATCTCTGTATAATCACCACCCCACTTCTGATACAACCCGCTTCGCAGTGTCCAGGCGCTGGCCGGGTCGTTGAGCTTGGAGAGATCGTCTTTATCCCAATAGACATCAGAACAGATTGCCCCATACCCTTTGGGGTGCGTGTGGCCAAGACTCACATGACAATCCTGTTGTTGCGACACCGCGCGGGATTGCGAAAGGAGCGTACCTGCTTCCCAGTCGCATAAGCCAAACGATCCAGTTTCACCGCGCAACACCTGCGTCACTCGCAGCGTCGATTCATCAAAGAGACAGGTGAAGGGAATTTCGCGATTCTTGTAATCGGCGAGAGCAGCGATGCCTTCGAGGGACTCATCACCACGTGAAGATTTGCAAAACGCATCCTTGCTCACGGTGATGGGCACAGAGTTCCATTCGAGTCGAATATTTGGATCAGCGTTCCACCGCTCCAGCAGCTTCTTTGTCGTACCTTGCTTGCACGCGTCGCGGACCACGTCACCAAAGTCGTTGAGCATAGAACTATGGGAGCCAGAATGCCGATATAAGCTTGCCTGAGATCATCCTTTCGTCTTGCGTTCTACATCATAATCGACCGACAAGAGCGTGAAGAAGATGCTCAAGATGAGGGGCCCGAGAACGAACCCGACGAACCCGAACACGGCGATACCGCCGATAGCGCCTAAGATCACCGTCACCGGGTGCACTTGCGCAGCAGAGGATACCATCTTCGGCCGTAACACATTCTCAATCAACGCCTGTCCACCGAAGCACGCGCCGATCACTATTGAACCGGCAAGCCAACGACCCTGTGAGAGCAACCACAAGCCACCCGGCACGTACACGACCGGCGCACCAAGCACCGGAATCAAGCCCAACACCACCATCACGAACGCCCAAAAGACCGCGTTTGGGATACCGGCGACAAAGAACGCGATACCGCCCAGCATACCGACCAGGATCACCGTCACGAGCTGCCCGTACATGAGCGCGCGGGTCTCAAGCGCTATCTGCTCGCCGAGTTTGTTGCGGTGCGCTTGGCGTAACGGCAACGCGCGCAATACCGTATCCATCCAGGCCTCCCCGTCTTTGAGCGCGTAGTACATGACGAGGAACATCAAAAACAAGCCAAGGATGAACATCCCCGCGCCCGTCAGTAATCCAGGGATAGACTCGTTGATGGTCTCTCGACCCGCTTGGAAGATCGCCTTCAATTGCACCTGAATATCAACCGCGACAAGGCTGTTCAGGTACGCGACGACACTCGACTCATCGGCGACATCGATCCCCAGATCCTGCACCGTACGGTACGCGTTCGTCGCTTGACCGACGAGTTGCACGCTAAACCAGATGCTCGGAAGGATGATCGCGACGAGAATGGTAAGGATGACGATAGCGGCAGCGAACCCGGGTAGGAACGCCTTCTCCAATACCTTGTACATCGGCCGAAACAGGAACGCAAACAGCAGTCCCATCACCAAGTAACCGAAGAATGGCGCGAGGAGCATATAGCTCAACACACCGAACGCGACCAGCAGCGCATAGAGCGCAACGAGTTGGATCCGCCCTTCCATCGGGAAATCAAGGAGTACAGGGTATATAAGCATTCTCTCACAGACGACAGCTGTGCAATTCACGTGAACTGTTTCGCCATCAGCGCCGTCGTACGGACTGCAACGAGTGTTTGCTTCTGCAGATGCGCATCATCACTCCAAAGGACGCTACGCAAGGAAAGAGCGAGAGCCACGAACACCGCATCCGTAATATCAATAGTCCGCATCGCATCAGCAGCTCTAGGAATATCGCTTTGGAATGCGGGAGTGGCGACGAGCGTCACGCTGCGCAACAAACCTTCAAGCACCGCATCAAGTTCTGAAGGCGCATATCCGGATTTTTTCTGGATCATCTCACGGTGGCGCACTACTTCTTCAAGGGCAATCTCCGGGTATGCGAATCGAAGGCCGGAATGGAGCAGCACGTGGCGAGTGAACCCATCTTTGATGAGCGCACTCACCAGAACATTGGTGTCGATGACAATCATTGCAGCAGGCCAAGACGACGGGCAATCTCCCCATCGATGCGTTTGCTGATCTCCGCAGCATCTTTCGCCGTGAGCTTACTACGCGACGCGAGTCGCTCAAGCACATCCAAATCCGTGAGTTTCTGCTCAATCGCACCACGGACGACCTCGCTCCAGCGGATTTCACGATGCGTGCGCATGCGTTGTTGCGTATCATCAGGTATGCTTAGCGTCAAATTTCCCATATGTGAGTAGATGTGTACACACATAGCTAAATAGTTTTCGCTCTCCGACGGTACCGACAGCACCTTTATAAACGCGGTCTCGCTCCCTTTTCCGATGGAAGAACCGTTCTCGATCATTGGGGAGACCGGTCTGGAAGTTCGAGGCGTCATCGTACGCCCCAAACCACGAGGGACGTTTCCTCTCGCGCTGCTCGCCCCAGACATGTTCGATACGGCACGCAGCCCCGTCATCAAAGAGCTCGGCAAGCTGCTGTTAGAGAAAGGGTTCGCCGTTGTGCTCTTCGATTTCACGAACTCCTTTGGCACATCCGACGGCCGCGGTTGCGATATCACGATTAGCCAGCGCGCACGGGATTTGGAGATCGTGCTTGAGTACGCACGCAAGCGGCCGTACGTGAGCGAGAAGAAGATCATCACGATCGGCATGGGCTTTGGCGGCACAGCAGCGCTCGCATTGGAAGGGTTCAAAGCGACAGGCAAAGGCCTTATCCTCGTGAACGCGCCCACGAATGTGGAGGACACCGCATGGACGCGCTTCCCTGACCGTGAGATGCTCCGCGTGAGGCTCAAGCGCTACTTCCACGTGCGTTGGCAGGGGAAGGAAGAACGCATCAATTCGACGCTGTTCGAGGATGCGGCACGTGTGGACCTGGCGCGCTGCGCACGCAACCTCACGACGCCGACCTTGATCCTGACCGGCGCGAAAGCGACCGTGACGCCCTTATCACATGCGATGTGGCTCGACGACCGCGCCATCGCGGCGAAGCACGAGCAATTGGTTCTCCCCGACTTGGCGGACGGTACTGACAAAAAGGAAGCGAAAGTCATTCTTGACGCGACGAGCGCATTCTTGAAAAGGATGAAGATTGTATAGACTAATTCAGACAATTATTATATAGCGATTCTTGCTCCCGACCCCATGCAAGAACCCGTGGCGGCACCTTTCATCCTAGACTTTCTTCACCACGGAATCCAACTCAAAGAGGTAGCACGGCAAGGATGGATTCTCAAAGGTATCAGACAGCCTGAGAGTGTCGCTGACCACGCCTTCAACTGCTGCATTCTCGCAATGGTGTATGCCCGTGCTCGGGGATTAGATGAACGGCGCATGATGGCTTTAGCGATAACTCACGACATTGGCGAGACCATCATCGGGGATCGCATTTGGGAGCGCGGACGTATCGCGAATGCTCAGAAGCAACGCCTTAAGCACGACGAAGAGCGCACTGCCATTCGACAGATATTCTCAAACGGAAATTTAGCGGACGTGCAGGCGTTGGTCGAAGAATTCCTCGACCAAAAGACCGAGGAGGCCCGCGCGATGAAAGAGATTGATAAACTCGAGATGGTTATGCAAGCGCTCGCGTACGAACAGAAAGTCGAAGATCCGAGCACGTTACTCGAATTCTGGGAGAGTGCGGCAAAATATCTTTACTCACCGTTTGCCTGGTCTATCTTCGAAGCCCTAAAAGCACGCAGCACAATCACCGTTCCTTTGCCAACGCGCCCAGCTCGGTGATGCGAGCGACCTCATGCAAGAGGTTTTTTATCACCGTTAACCCGACCGCGAGAATAACGGTGTCGGCACCGAGCACTGCATTCTCTACCTGATCGATTTGCTCAAGCACCCGTTCCTTGAGAGCAACCGCTTCCTCTTCTCGATTGTCAAAGAAGGCTTTCGTCGCCCCATCATATAACAAATGGAATTGACCCACAGCAGGGCTGATAAATTGCAGGATTGAACCCTCATCGAGTACCGCGAGTATCTCGAAAAAATCGGAAATCAGCATTCCCATCTTTAAGAGCGAACGACCGGCCAAAAGGACATTCATGCGAGAAACCGTTACCTGCCGAAAACGTAGCGAATGTCGCTCCAACAGCATGGCTTGCTTACGAAGATTCTCTATTTGTCGTCGGGGAATGGCAATGTCCGGATAGCTGCCATGATTCTCCAGGGTTTCGGCCAACTCACGAACGATGGTACGAATCATCAAATCCATTTTCCGCAGAATCTGCTGCTCACCAATCAATTCCTGATCGAAGAGGTATTTGTAGAGAATACGATGTTCATCTTGACTGTGAATCTCGAAACCAGGGAATCTATCCATCACAAGAGAGATCTTCTCAATATCTTTCGTAGTACGGTAGACAAAAGCAAGTTCTGTCGTGTCCGAATGGTATTGACGGCGGACTAGCTCGATAAGCATACGACGAGTAAATTTGTTCGCGTCGATAAGCACGCTCGTCTTGGCCTTCGTCGCTTGCGGCTTACACGTTAGGCGAATAGAGTCCCCTTCTGGATAGACATTCAATACATCTTTGGCTGAAAGGTTATTGGCACGGATCCATTCAATAGGCAACGAAACAGTATATGAGGTGCTGCCCGATTTATTGAGTCGACGTGTGCTCACTATTTAACCTCAAAGTATGTATCGTACGTACGAATTACGGAGTAAGTACCATAGTTATATAGTTTCTGGAGCACACCCTCAAGAAAACAGGCCTACGAGCCTTTGGAGCAGTTATGACCACCCACGACTTGCAGATTCTTCACCACCTGCGCAGGGATGCGCGCATCAATCTCACCGTTTTGAGCAAGAAGACTGGAATTCCAGTAAGCACACTCTTCGATCGGTTACGGGCGGGGGAGAAGTCCGTCATCACACGGTTCACAGTGCTGATGGATTTCGCCAAACTGGGCTTTCCGGTACGGACCAAAATCCTTTTGCGCACAGATATGGCATCCAGAGTTCCTGTTCGTAACTACTTACTCACCCATGACCGCGTTAACGGATTGTGGCGTATCAACAACGGTTTTGATTACGCCGTTGACTGCTTTTTCGCATCCATCAAGGAAGCCGAGGAGTTCCTTGATACGCTAGAATCTCGCTACAGCATCGTGGAGAAGCAAATGTTTCATGTGATCGATGATCTCGCGACGGAGAAAGCTCTGATGGTCGAAGCGACAAAATAAAAAGTATGAAAATCAGATTGGTGGGATACAGGCGATATCTAATGGCAGAAATCGAATTACGCGCAAAGACGACAAAAGACATCCATACCATCCTCAAAGCCGCGAACGCGACGCAGAAGTATCAGACACGGCAAGTGGATGAGTACTTCAAGTTCGAAAAAGACGAGACGCGCCAGCTCGTTATCCGCATCCGCAAGAAGAAAGGAAAAGAGGTGCTCACGTTCAAAGGAAAGACGGTCGCGTCTGAAGATATCGCATGGCCAGAGTGGGAATGCGAAATCGAGAATGGGCACCAACTCAAGGCGCTTCTTCTCTCCAACGGCCTCGTCCCGGTCGTCACTATCGATAAGGAAAGGACGAGCTACGAGCTTGACGGATACGCGATCAATGTGGATGAGATTGTTAATCTCGGAACGTTCGTAGAAGTGGAGGTCCAAGCGGAGGATCATGATGATGCGAAAACGCGCATCATGACGCTGTTTCATGACAAGCTGCACATCCTCCCCTCTCACCTCATCACGCAAGGCTATGTACCGTTGATGTTGCACAAGATGAGCGAGAAAGGGAACTGAGAAACTGCCTACTCGCACGCGCGGTACGACATGACCGTCAGCAAGTGCGGCTTGCCGTTGTAGTTCACGATCGTCTGGTGCGGTATGAGCTGCGATGCGCAGCTGGATATCGTCAATGCGGTCTCGTGCAATGCTTTCGGCTCGATCAAGCCACGGCAGCAGTTCGCGATGTGCGTCGTGTTGAAATCGCGCTGTGACCCGTCACCAGCACCCTGGCAGATGGCCTTGAACTCAGCGACCATCGTCGGGGTGTCGGGAACACTATTCCCGTCGAGGTCTGGGAGGAAGCAACCGTTCTGGCCGATGCACGCGTAGTCGCAGACACCCGCAAACGTGCAGTCAGACGTGCACTGCTCGGGACTCATGGAGAAATTGACGCTGGTGGGGTTCGCGTTCACTACGATTCCTGTTCGGCGTTCCGGATAATACCCTGCTTTCGTCGCAGTGAAATTATAGGTGCCGATAGCGACCGTGGCTCCGAACGTGTACGTGCCGTCGCTTTGCGACGTCGTGGACCCGCCGCTGTAAGAGATAGATGCGCTCGCGATACCGCCACCCGTGATCGCATCGCGCACGACACCACTGACGTTACGGATGCACGCGACCGTGAGCGCCGCGGACTTCGATGCATCATACGTCGCATCATCACGGACATACGATTTGCTCGTATTGACTGCGCAGGTGACGGTGTAGGAGCCATCCGCCGGTCGCGGGCAAGAGAACGTCACCGTTGCGCCACTCCAGCTCGATGTGCAACCGCTGATGCCGCTGAGCTCGATGCTGCGGATGCTGCCGACGTTCGATGTGCAGGAAATGGCGATGGGTGCTACGCATTCCGCGGTCGTGTCGACGATGCCGGGGGTGACTGCGATTGCGCTGAGGCCGACAGTACAGGCGCTATCGCCCTTGGGGGCCGTGCCGATGCCTTCGCGGCTCGAGCTGTTCACGAGGCCGCTGGTGTACCCATCGTAATCCGCTTCTCGAGTGGAGAGCGTTGAACCTTCGCAATCATTGTCCCAACCGTCGGTGCACCAGTATGCATTGCTATTCTCAAGCTTCGTGGTAGATACGTTTACCTGGTCATCGCGGCAATCAAGGCGCGAGGAGCATGATACCGGAACGCTGGTACCGCTGCGGTATCCGGCGTCGGAGGAACGCATGCCGTTTTGAAGATCGCCATCCGCATCACAAGATAATTGACAATTAGTTTGTCCGTTCGGGCAGACATATCCTGTTGGGCAAGCCGTGCTCGTGCAGGTCTGAACACAAGCAGTATTGGTCGGGTTGCAGTTCGATGTGCATATCCGGCGCTCACCGAGTAAACAACCCATGGTGAT
>CAZIKW010000071.1:0-4748 GCA_964540015.1 uncultured Methanosarcinales archaeon
CAGGTGCGCAATTGCGTTCGCAGTACGTCGTCTCGTTCCAGTCCGACACGACTGGTCGGCCGCGTGAGCACCGTCTGCAGATCACGGTCGACGATGCACGCGTCGCGAAAGTGAACGCGCCGACGGGCGCGTATTACTGAGTACGCCGCTTCTTTGCCGCAAACCTTTAAAACTCCCCTCGGGTGCCTCCCGTCGATGGATACCGTTCCCAATCGATACGACCCGAAAGTCTCGGAACCTAGGTGGCAGAAAGCTTGGGAAGATGAGCAGCTGTATGCGCAGGACATCAAGACCGCGCTCTACCGTATCGATACGCCGCCGCCGACCTTGTCAGGCAACATGCACATCGGCCACGGCGCGTCATATACGCAGCAGGATCTCTACGCGCGCTATCGGCGCATGAAGGATGGTTCAGTCTTCTTTCCGTTCGGCACGGACGATAACGGTTTGCCGACGGAGCGTTTGGTTGAGAAATTGAAGAAAGTGAAGTCCACGCGCATGTCGCGCAAGGACTTTCGCGACCTTTGCCATGCGGCCGTGAAGGAATTGACGCCTGATTTTGTCGCGGACTGGAAGGCGTTCGGCATCAGCTGCGATTACGCATCGAGCTACAGCACGATCAGCCCCTCTTCCCAAGCGGTGAGCCAGCGCAGTTTCGTCGATTTATTCCAAAAAGGCCGTGTGTACCGCCAAGAAGCTCCTGTGTCGTGGTGTCCATTGTGCCAGACTGCGATCGCACAAGCCGAGTTCGAGAACGTCGAGAAAGCGAGCGCGTTCAACGACATCAAGTTCACCGCTGTCGGTGGGGAAGAACTTACTATAGCGACGACGCGACCGGAATTGATTCCTGCGTGCGTCGCGATCGCTGCGCATCCGGAAGATAATCGCTACGCGCATCTGAAAGGAAAGGATGTGGTCGTTCCGCTCAGCGGACACGAAGTCCAAGTCATCTTCGACGAGAAGGTCGATCGCGAGAAAGGAACGGGCCTCTTGATGGTCTGCACGTTTGGGGACAAGGAAGATATCGACAAGTGGTTCCGTCATAAATTGCCACTCCGCATTATCTTCAACAAAGACGGCACGTGCAATGAGCTCTCTGGCAAGTATCAAGGGCTCAATGTGCTTGATGCGCGCAAGGCGGTGCTTGCGGATCTCGAAAGCGAAGGGCGATTGCTCGCCTCGAAACAGATCATGCACGCGGTGAACGTGCACGAGCGTTGCTCGACGCCGATCGAGATTCTGAAAACGCCGCAGTGGTATGTGCGTGTGCTCGATCAGAAAGAGGAACTGCTTGAAGCGGGCCGAAAGATCAAGTGGCATCCCGAGCATATGCGCGTGCGTTACGAGCATTGGGTCGAGAACCTGAACTGGGACTGGTGCATCAGCCGCCAACGGTATTTTGGTGTGCCGTTCCCGGTGTGGTACGATAAGCGCGACGGGACGATCTATGTCGCGGATATAGAACAACTGCCGGTCGATCCGTTCGCGGATATGCCGCGCAACGCTCCTGCAGATGTGCGTGAGCACCTCGTACCGGATATGGATGTGATGGACACGTGGGCGACATCATCCGTTTCGCCGCAGATTATTACGAATTGGCACGAAGATCCTGATGGCGCTCAACAGATGCTGCCGCTCTCGCTTCGACCTCAGGCGCACGAGATCATTCGCACATGGGCATTCTACACGATCGTGAAAGCGCTCAACAACAACCAGACCATCCCCTGGACGGATATCGCAGTCTCGGGTTACGTCATGGACCCCCACGGGCAGAAGATGTCCAAATCCAAAGGAAACGTCGTCGATCCTCGCGCGGTGATTGTGAAGTACAGCGCCGATGCCGCGCGCTACTGGGCGTCCGCATCACGACTGGGCGAAGATGTTCCGTACAACGAGAAAGAACTCCAAGCGGGAACGAAGCTCCTGAACAAGCTCTGGAACGCGTCGCGTTTCGTCATGATGAATCTCGAAGGGTACACGGGATTCAACGGTCGTTTTGAGGATTTGGAGTTGATGGATCGCTGGCTTCTCGCGAAATACGCGACGCTCGTGACGGAGTGCTCTGTTGCTTTTGAAGCGTTCGAGCACCACGCGGCCCGTCGAGCGCTTGACACGTTCTTCTGGTCGGTGTTGTGCGACAATTATCTCGAGATCGTCAAGGGACGCTTGTACGAGCCGAAGGATGCGATGCAAAAAGCGTCCGCGATGTACGCGCTGTCGCACGTGCTTGAAGGTGTGTTGAAGCTCTACGCGCCGTTCGTGCCCTTCATCACGGAAGAGATCTATCAGACGCTGCCGTTTGAGAATAAGATGAAGAGCATCCATGTTGCGAAATGGCCACTTCCTGATGCCACGTGGGTTGACGGCGCGGCGTCGGTCATCGGCGATGAGATCGTGCGTGTGGTCGAGGCCGTGCGCAAGCACAAGAGCGAGCAGAAGGTGTCGATGGCGGCACCTATCACGATGCTGACCGTGACGACGAAATTCGATCTGACGCTTGCAGAAAACGACTTGCTTGCGACGACGCGCGCGCAATCGTTCACGCATGTGAAGGGCGAGTTCGATGTCAAGATTGAGTGATGTTGGCTATAAGGTATTCATCGATGTCGGTGAGAGATATGTCCTCTGTGTCGATCGGCGTAATGTGATCCGCAGTTTCACGGGCGATCTCGAGGAGGGATACCTCTCTGACTCCGAGCGCTGGTGTGACGTTCAGGGCCGCGGGGTCATCGAAGGCATGGTGCGAACCGGTTCGCGTGTCACCGCTCGCACGATCGATGGTGAGGTGCTTCGTATCGACGGGAGATCGCTTGAGGATGTCACGATCGATACGGTGATCGCTGTGCCTATCCCTCCGCTCGATACGGTCGAGATCGCGCTGCCCGTCGATGTCGCTCTCGCGATGGCACGCGTCCGTGAGTGAATGCCCGCTACGCCTTGTTCTTCTTGAGCCACGCGAGCGCCGCCTCTACCATCATCGGCCCATGTTCGCCCCAATCGATATAGTCCGGGAACTCGTGCGGTTCGATGAAACGCCGCTCAAAGAGCTCACCGCTCGCCGGATCGATCTCCATCGGCGATATCTCGTCGATGATCGCGGCGTAGCGGAGCTGGAAATGCCGTCCGCTCTCCTCTTTATTGCGCGGTGTCGGATTGTCAGGGTCGTGGACTTCCATCGCGCCGAGGAATCCGATGGCCTTGAGCGTGACGGACGCTTCCTCACGCACTTCCCGTCGCAAGGTTTCCTCTGGCGTCTCTTCTCCCTCTCGTCCGCCGCCGGTGAGCATCCAATGCTTCCCTTTGACGATTAGGAGTTTGCCTTCTTTCGTGAAGCAGAACCCGTACGCTTGCGACCAAGGATGATAGTCGTCTTCTGCGCCGTCTTGCTTCCATGTGAAGACAAGTTTTCTGCCACCCCAAACCACCTCTCGGGTACTCATTTGTGGCCTCGGGTCCTATCGCATTTTGGCGAGCATATAGTGATAAATCTCTGATGATCCCAAATGATTTTGCACGCGTTCTGATTTGATGATGCCGTTTTTTGTCGCGCGAAAGCAGGTGATGGCTGCTTTCGTCGATGCGCCTTCGCGGAAATGCCCGCTGATGTAGTCCCATTGGGCTTTTTTGGCTTCGAGCACCGCGCTTTTGAGCATGCGTGTACCGAGATAGCGGTCGCGCATTTCTGGTTCTAACGCGAGTGCGCTCACGTAGCACGTGCTAGGCGGCGAATCCGGTACGTGCGCGAGGTCGAGGAATTGCTCGAGTGTGTCGACGGTGCAAAATCCCACGAGCCGAGTATCGTCATACGTGCCGATGACAATCCGCTTCCCGTCAGGTAAGAGCCATTCGTACTTATCAGGATCGGGTTTGTGCGGCGGCATATTGTCAAGCACGGTTTGCGCGATAGTTTGCACGATGCTCGCGTCGCTCACCGGCACATGGGTGATGCGTATCATGCCTTGCGCACCTTCGTTCCTTGCTTGGTGTCCTCAACGATGAAACCGTCTTTTTGGATCTCATCACGTAACTCATCGCTGCGCTTCCAGTCTTTCGCCGCGCGCGCGTCATCGCGCTGTGCCGCGAGCGCGAGGATGTGTGCGGGCACCGCTTCGTCTTCTGCAAGGAGTTTGAGGCCGAGCACCGCGTCGAAATCGTCGGCGAGCCGTAAGCGCGCGTCTGTCGAGAGTTGCGTGTCTCGTAGCATTCCCCACAGTGCCGCGAGCGCTTGCGGCATGTTCAAGTCGTCGTTCACGGCCGTGAGGAACGCGTCCGTGTGCGCTTGCGCATCCGGGCTGTGCGCATCCGCGCCTTCGAGTTCGTTCTCGCGCAGGTCGCGGACCTTGCTCTTGAGAGAGTCATAGCTGTTCTTCGCCCCCTCGATGGAGTCCCAGCTGAACGATAATTGCTGGCTGTACGTCGCGCTCAGGCAAAAGAAGCGGTACACGAGCGGGTCGTATCCTTTGTCGATGAGCGTCTGGAGCGTCAGGAAATTCTCGCCTGATTTCGCCATCTTGCCCTTGTCGATGACGAGGAACTCGCCGTGCATCCAGACGTTCACCCACGGCTTCTTCGCGCCTGCGCCTTCCGCTTGGGCTATCTCGTTCGTGTGGTGCACGGGGATGTGATCGATGCCGCCGCAGTGGATGTCGAAGTGGTTGCCTAAGTATCTCTCCGCCATGGCTGAGCACTCGATGTGCCAGCCGGGGAATCCGCGTGTCGATTCCTCCTCATCGTTTAGTGTTGAGCGC
>CAZIKW010000071.1:4758-7449 GCA_964540015.1 uncultured Methanosarcinales archaeon
CCGCCGTGCGCGCATTCGCTCTGCGCGATCTCGTTCTCGTGGTGCGGGAACTGCAGGTCGGCACCGCCGCCATGAATGTCGATGGTCTCGCCCAGATGGGCGGCCGCCATCGCCGAGCATTCGATGTGCCAGCCCGGGAATCCGCGCGTCGATTCTTCTTCATCAGTGAGTGTTGAGCGCAATTCGTTCGTGATGAGCTCGCCCGAACGCTTCCCGTCGAAGATCCATTCCATCGCTCGCTGCTCCGCTTTCGGTGAGAATTTCCACAGCGCGAAATCCGTCGGGTTGCGCTTTCCTTCCGCGACTTCGATGCGTGCGCCCGCTTTGAGTTCTTCAATATTCAATCGTGCGAGCTTTCCGTAATCGTCGAGTTTTGATGTGTCGAAGTACACACCATCTTCAATCGCGTACGTGAAACCGTTTTTCTCTAGCTCTCGTATCTGCGCTATCTGCTCCGGGATGTGATCGGTCGCTTTGCACCAGATGTTGTGGTCATCGGATTCGAGCGGGAAATCCACATTCAAGCGATCGAGATCGAGCTTGAACGCGTCCGTGTAGAAGTTCGCGACGTCCCACACGCTCTTGCCTTCACGCTTCGCGCCCTTCTCCATCTTATCCTCGCCGCTGTCAGCGTCATCGGTCAAGTGCCCAACGTCCGTGATGTTCATTACATGCTTGACGACGAGCTTGTTGTAGCGCAAGACGCGTTTGAGGATATCCTCGAACACGTACGTGCGCAGGTTGCCCAGGTGCGCGTAGTGGTAGACGGTGGGGCCGCACGTGTACAATCCGACCTTCCCCGCGTGAATGGGGTGGAAGGGATCTTTCGATCGCGTCAGGGTGTTGTACAGGAACAGCGTTGCCATATGGCCGTCGAGAAGCCATCGTCGTGATATAAAGGCTACGCGGAGATATTATGTTCTATATAGAAATAATAGGTGTTCGTGACACTCTTTGTCGACGGAAAAGCTATTTTGTTACTTCTTTCAAGGAGTTACAAAAAGAAAAGTTTATAAACAAAGACGACTCCAATAGGCGTTATAGAAAGGGGTTGAATCACTATGAGCAAAATCCAAGCATACGCCGTTGGTTTGGGCATTATGGCCGCTGTCGCTGGCATCCTGATCGAGAAGAAGGAACGCGATAAGTTCCCTCAAGCGCTCTGGGACTTGCAGCAACAGGAAGCCGTGATCGTCACTCGATATGTGCCGACATTGCAGCAGAAGAAATGGGAAAACCCTGAGGATATCTCCACGGTGCGCGATCTTTCGACGCTCGTGAAGCTCGAAGGTATCGATCCGACAAGCCCCATGGGTCTCGCGGTGATCCACGAAACGATGTGCAACCCCCTCAACAAACAGAATCTCTACAGCCCGGTAGCGGGCGAGAGCATCGACCAGCTCACTGAGAGAACGTGCAACGAGTACTCGCGCGATTTCACGGTTGCCGGCATCAAGGGCGGCAGCATTCAGTTGCGCCTGCCGACCAAGAACTACGAGTGACCATCATGAAGAACGACGACGGATTCATTTACGAAGACCCGGAGGAGATGTCTGATGAGGATCAGAAGGTCCTCAAGGGCTTAAAGCACCGCACGCAAGTCGACCCGGTCACGGGAAGAAAGGCGAAGCCGGTCAATGTCTTAAACAAAAAGAAACTCTCCAAGCAAGAGATGGACGAGTTCTTTTTGGACTTCTGATTTTCCCATTGCCTTTTCGGTTAAACCGAAGATTGACGCAACTACTCTTTTAACCGAACAAAGGTTTCGAGCAAGAAGCGATGTCCCACGCCCCAAAGACCATCGACGAGATCGTGACCGCGCAAGCGTATATCCACGCGAAATTGCGCGCGTTCGAGCTCGATCAAGTCACGCAAGGTTTCTCGGAGACGCGTAGCGAGCAGGGTTTGGGTCGAGCAGTGCGCGGCACTCTCCAGCGCGGCGCGCTCAAGGCCGCTGGTGCGCTCGCGTTCAAAATCGTCGACGGCAAGCGTACAGGGCCGTACGAGTGGTATGTCGAGAGAGTGGCAGGTCAGATCGAAGCCGAACGGGCCAATGTCGCCGCGTTCGAGAACGAGCATGGCGAGACGTTCACGCGCGATCTCTATCACCGCATCCGCGACGCGCCCGAAGAGAGCGTTCCCACCTACAAGGTGACGCAAACGGTCTTCCGTAAGCTTGAGCGCGATCTCGAGAATGAGCGCGCGAAACTCAGCAAGAACCCGATCACGAAAGCGATCCGCCATACCAAAGCGTGGGTGACCTACGGTGATCGCGAACTCAAGGCGATCGCTATCGCAGCAGGTCTCGCGCTCGGCGCGGGTCTCATGGTGCCCGTGCATCGCATCAATGAATGGAATGATCACCATCGCCCCATCGCGCACGTGAAGTACGAGCATAAGACGGACCATCCCATCATCGCCGCACCGATCGCTGCCCGTAATCTCGAGATGTACCTGCACGATACGTTCAATCGCGCAAGCCGTGTGGAGGGTGCGCGCACGAGCTTCGCGCAGGAGTACAACGAGTTCATCGATTGCGTGAAATGCGACGAGAAAAATCCTGGCGCAGAACCGCAGGCGTACAACCTCCGCTTCACGAACAACGACGCCGGCAACGACTGGAGCCGACCATGGTCATTCCTCATGCGCAGCGGTGTGTTTCGCGCAAGGGAGCACATGAAGCCATCCGAT
>CAZIKW010000072.1:0-7440 GCA_964540015.1 uncultured Methanosarcinales archaeon
GCAGGCACACCCCACAACGTCCTCAACACTTCAAAGACCGCCGCGTTGAAATTGTACACGGTCTACGCGCCACCGCATCATCCGGCCGACACGATCCATAAGACGAAAGCGGACGCGAAGAAAGCAGAGCCGTAGAAGTGAGACCTAGCACCTACGCAGAAGAGAAAAATAGCCCCGCCCGGTCCAAGGAGAGTTCTTTGTCCAAAAAGGAGGGAACAGAAGAAAACAAACTGAGCTAGCTACCACCAAACATAGCTTCATACTCTGCAATGACTTGTGGCAATAGTTTCTTGACGGCATTTCTTGCCGCACTAAAGTCCCGACGCACAGTGCCAGCTTCTCCAGATACTGTTGCTGTCGCAGATATGCGATTTCGGTATGCGCCCGCCCTGATTGATGCATAACTGATGCTACTAGGAGTGCCAAAACTCAATCCATCAGAGGTGACGAAAGCGAGACTGAGGCTTTTGCTACTTTCAAACACCGGCTCTCTTGATATTTCCACAGTCGTGGTTAGATCGCCAACCTCTGGAACAGACCCTCCCTTCACTACATATTTGACAACGATGTTCTGTAAACTTGACGGATCCATACAACAAAGAATACAGAAGGAAGTTATAAACTTTTCTAAATATACCCCTGCGAAGTAACAAAAAGTAGCCCCGCCCGGATTCGAACCGAGGTCACAGCCTCCAGAGGGCCGTATCCTTGACCGCTAGACTACGGGGCTTTCTTTACTATCCTCGGCGAGTCCTGAGCGCTTTTTAAAGCTTTTCAGCGCTCTGACGCATACACCACGTCGATAGCGCGCGACATCACGGATTCGACAGGACCGACCACCACGTTCCATATCCAAGGGATGCGTTTGCCATTTTGGATCAATGGGACCGCTTCGGTAATAATCCCTAAAGGAATAGATTGCGCACCCCGCGGGTCGAACACGGGCAAACCGAGCGGCTCTGACCAACGAGCGGCCGACACCGCGCCACGCAGATGGCCGAGATATGCGCCAGGCACCGCGGCATTCTCGGTCGGGACATAGCGCACATCAGTCATGGTCGGAAATGCCCACGAGACCACGCCACCCATGCGTGGGCAGAAGAACGGGTCCGTCGGTCCAGTATAGGTCATCTTTTTCTCACACTCAACCGCCAAGTCTTCCTCTTCAGGTAGGAGTATGCCGCGCGCATTCATACGCCCGCCTAAGTCCTCGCAGGAGCGGTACAACGCAATCGAGATCGCCATGTTGTTTTGATAGGGTGATTGCCCGACATCTCCGTATAAGCGCGTTGAGTTCAACGGCGCGCGTGCGACAGCGAGCGTCCGCGAGATGCGTCCGAGTATCGTGAGAGGCGTGCCATCGTGCAAGGACCCGGCAATCGTCGCATCTTCTGGCATATCGGGTGGGACACCGACGATCAGGTAATCGCCAACGGCGGTCCGGGTAAACGTGAAGGCACCGACACCATCATCGAGTTCCAGTCCGTTCGCGAAAGAATGGAGTCGAGCGCTCAACGCCGTTGCGCAGATGGTATCGAGATGCGCCCCGATCGTCGCCTCATCCGCTTGTTGCGCTCGTGCACTGGCAGTCACCAGTGACGCGCACAACGTGGCCGCGGCCAAGAATCGGGAACGCATGGAAACAACGCTTCGCAGTCCCTATGTAAGCGTTCCGCACGCAATCCTGAAATACCAGGGTGCTCTTAACCAAAGAATGCCACAGTACGAACCGCTCTCCCGAGACGTGTTGCTCAAAGCCGGCTCCTGCTGCGGGTCGCGCTGCCAGAACTGCCCGTACGAGCCGCGCCATGAAGAAGGCACGACGGTCGTGTACAAGAAGAACATCGATGCGCAGTGGCAAGGATGGCCCGATATCAAGGAGGACCCGAAATGAGTCACTCGACGAACGAAGCGTTGATCCAGGACCTGATAGCGAAAGGCGTGCTGCGCTCTGAGAACGTCATCGTCGCGCTCACGGATGTCGACCGCAAGCATTTCGTCGGACTGGAAAATGAAGAGATCGCGTACGCGGACCGACCATTGCCTATCGGTCACGACCAGACGATCAGCCAGCCCGGCACGGTCGCTTTCATGCTGGAGCTCTTAGGCGCGAAACTCGGCGATCACATCCTCGACGTGGGTTCCGGCTCCGGGTGGACGACCGCGCTGTTAGCACACATCGTCGGACCACAAGGTGCGGTGTTAGGCATCGAGCGCATTCCTGAATTAGTGGCGTTCGCGAAAAAGAATCTCGAGCGCTACGATATGCTCGAATCCGCGACGGTGGAAGAGGCGCAACCGGGGACGCTCGGCGCGCCGGACGCGGCACCGTACGACCGCATTCTCGTTTCTGCGGGGATTGAAGAGATCCCTGACGCGCTCGTCAAGCAGTTGCGTATCGGCGGCGTCATGGTCATCCCGGTGAAGGAATCATTGCTGCACATCGAGCGCACAGGAGAAGAAGACGTGACCGTACAGGAATATCCTGGATTCGCGTTCGTGCCACTCTTACCGTAAGGACTACGGACCGAGGCGAGGCAGCTTATACGTCAGATACCCGGCCGGCAACGCGATACCGCTGAGCACACCAACACCTGCTCCAACAGTCTGATAGAAATCAACGTTGAACCGTGTGTGATCTGCTGCCTGCGCGAGAAGGCCTGAACGCTCAGCGAGCATCGGCGCAAAGTCACGTGCAAGCGGAAGAGCATCCATAACGTGCCCCACCACATACCCGATACCGTCACCGACGTAAGAACCCGCTATACCCAGCAATACAGCCGCGCACGCGCCACCAACGATAGCACCGCTTTGAATGAGTCTTCCTTGCACGCGGGTTTCGAGTGTGAGTTCAGCCATAGGGAAGTTCACAGTATACCGCCGTCGATCTTTGACAGCGCGTACAAAGCAGCGGGAGCGGCAAGACCAATAACAAGACCGCCAAGCGCACCTGTTGCCTGATAGAAGTCAACATTGAACCCGGCCTGGTTCGCTACATGCGTGAGAAGGCCTGAACGCTCAGCAAGCCACGGCGCGAGATCGCGCGCGTAAGGCAAAAAATCCATGAGTTGACCGAAGACGTAACCAGCGCCTTCACCTACATACGACCCTGCGACCGCTGTGGCGATTGAAGTGGGAAGTAACAACATACCAGCCACTGTGCTACCGGATTCAGCGTTTCTAACGACCTGTTCAAGCGAATCACTCATAAGTATTCCCCCTGTGTTGGCGGTGAGGAGTCCACGTACGGTTAAGAAGATTTCGCCAACGGCGCCTGTTCTTTCTTAAAGCGTTCCTCGTCGAACTTCACGTGGAGATGTTTCGCCACCACCGCTGCGTTCTTCGCCGCGTTCGCTAAGCATACGGTCGCGCCAGGGGAAGGCGTGATATCAAACACAATCCCATCACCGACGATTTTCGCTTCACCAAACGACATGGTTTTCGTCTTCACATCAACGACTTGCGGTCGGATACCACCGACACGGCGAGCGCGTTGGATATCGCCGTACTTCAAGGACGGGATGATCTTTCGGACTTCTTTCAAGAACAGCACGCGACCGATGAAGGGCAGGTCGAAGAGGAAGTTCTTGATGACGAAACCCAAGTTCGTGGGATCTGCGACAATTTTGAATAATGCCAAAATAGCGTCGATACGGAAGCGGAACAAGCGGAGGAAATCGATCGTTGAGCGGTATCGGTATCGCTCAAGCATCGGCAAGACACGCGCGGTCGGCCCGAAACGCGTCTCACGTCCGTCGTGCACATCAGGGTCGCCGTGGAGTGCCGCGAAGGGGAGCCGCGGATCTTGCATCATGTAGACTTTGCCGTTCAATACCTTACGCGCCTTGTAGAAACTGCCGGCGACCGGAAGCAAAATCCAATCCTTGCCCAACCCCATGCGGTGCGCGAACAGCAAGCTCTCTCCACCCGCAGCGACAATCACCGTCTTTGCTCGAAACGATCCGTCCTCAGTCTCGACGGTGAAGAGCTTGCCGCGTTTCACGATGCGTTTCGTGCGGCCCTGCAAGATCGTCTCCACGGATTTCCCAGGAGTCGTTTGCGCATGACGCACGAACGATTCGCACAAGCGACCGAAATCGACCGTGAACCCATCCGCCGCTTGCATGCCGAGGATCTCGACTGCTTTCGCGCGTCCCTCGACGACTTTCGGTTCCAATTTCGCGATTTGCGCGCGCGTGAGTAATTTCGAACCCGGATACACCTCACGCACCCATGTGAAACGCGCACGTAACTCATCGCACTCTTTTTTGCCGACGGCAAGCACCATCTTCGGCTTGACCGTCCACAATGCTTCTTCCTTATGGCGCTCGAGATACCCGCGCGTGAGGTCAGCATCAGCTTTGACACGTTTCGCGCGCGGTTCCGTGTAATTCGTCTCGATATCGCCGATGTGCAAGGTCTGGCTGTTGTTGTCCTTGTGGCTTGCGACCCAACCCATACCCGCGTACTTCTCGACGAGGAGTAATCGTTTCAAAGGTGTGTAGCGCGCGAGCGTATAGAGCGCCGCCGTCCCAGTCACGCCACCGCCGATGATGACGCAATCATAGACTGGAGCTTTGACCATCCATAACAGGCCACCGCACAGAGTATAAATGGGTTGTGGAACTTCACCGTCGTAAGCTTTAAAAAGAACTGGGAAGTCGTAGCGTCCTCACGATGACGCACCTCCCGAAACTTGAACTCCGCAAATCCACGATCGCCGGCACTGGTTGCTTTGCCCTTGAAGACATCAAGAAAGACGCCATGATCGGCGAGTACACGGGCGAGATCATCACGGATGAGGAAGCGAACAACCGCTACGACGAATCCCCGATGGAAGAGACGTACCTGTTCTCGATCGAAGGCGGCAAGTGCATCGACGCGACGAACGAGACGCACGCGGTGAAGTACATCAACCACTGCTGCGATCCCAACTGCGAAGCGGACGAGGACGAGACGGGACGCGTGTTCTATACGGCATTGAAGGATATCAAGGCGGGCGAGGAATTGACCGTCGATTACCAGCTCATCGCGGATGACGATGACGACCAGCCATGCTTGTGCGGCGCAACGAACTGCCGCGGCACGATGAAGGCGCCCAAAGAAGAGAAGAAAGAAGACGAAGCCGCAAACGTTTAAGAATCACGGAAGGCTCCCAACGGGCATGTCCACCCTCGAGAGACTTACGGAAATGTACAACAAGGAAGCGTCCACCATTGGCGGCGCGATGGCAGGTATCGGTGCGGGCGCTATGGACGTCCTGCTCCTCCCCACATCCTTACGTGTGCGCGCCACACGCGATTCTACATCGATCTTCCAAGAGTATAGCCCCCAAGAAATCGTCCGCAGAAAAGGCGATCCGAATTGGGACGTCCGTTACGATATGAGCGAAAGTAGCGTGCGACCATTGGGCCGCGTGCTCGCAGCGACAACGGGAATCGCATGTGCACTCAATCCTGAATTGCGTCCTGTGAGCATATTTCTTCTCTCAACTATTGGCATGAGCGCGCTCTACGAAGGAATCAGGTACGCGCGCAATGTCCTACGTGAGAAAACGATCGTTCAAGAGTAGCGCAGGCAATCAAGGAAGTCGTAGAGCGAACTACATTTAGCAGCAGCGTTCACGCAGCAGCATCCCTATAGACGAATGGGCTGCGGTACGGCCGGATGTGGTCGAGGTAGGGTTTGAGCTGCTCCATGCGTTCTTCGACACTCCCGTGCACGCGCACGTACGGGATGCGGTGCGAGTCGAGGTAGGCCAAGGTCTGTCGTTGCAGCAATTGTCGGTTCGCATCGCCCGAACGGTCCTCCGTATCATCAAACGGAATGCCCGCGTCGCACACGATGAACAAGTCGTAGCGCGATGCGCATTTTTCTGCTAATGCTTCGAGTTGCGGTAACGCTTTTCCATGATAGTAGCGCGCGAAGAGGAGCGTCGTGATCGCGTTCGTGTCCGTGATGAGGAAACGGTTCGCGTCAAGGAGCGCTTTCTCTTCACGTTCGATGTGCCCTTCGGCGATCTCGAGGAGTTGCTCGGGGGTGAGGCGTCGGTCGACTTGGTGCGTCGCCCAGTATTCACGACCGTACTCCGGCATCCAGACCGTGTTGTACGCTTTCGCAAGCGCAGTCGCGAGCGTGGTCTTGCCTGTCGACGGTCCGCCCATGAGCACGACGTTCGCCACTAAATCCCGATACACGCGCGGGTCGACATCGCTTTTGTGTACGAACGGGTCAGAGCGCACCAGTGTGCCGCTTGTGGGGATGGTGGTGCGCGCTTCGTCAACGCGGCGGTCGATTGCGCCAAACGCTTGGCTCACGTGTTCTCCGTACGGTTCGCTCGAATAGAAGTGCGTCATGTGCGTATCACCCAGTATGTCCTCGAGATATTTCTCGTGCGCCCGCTTGATCTCGGGCGTGTACCCTTCTTCTTTTGGCCCACCCCATGCTTCGTGCACGATCACGTCGGGGTAGAGGTCTTTGATCCATTGCGCGCGCACGGGGAGCGGCGGCACATCGCGGTCGGTGTCGTAGATGATGACGTGGACCTCATCCGTTTCTTTTCGCGCAAGGTCGATGATGGATTGGTGCCCCTTGTGGAGCGGTGCGTATTTGCCCAGCGTCACGCCGACGCTGTGAGAGGTCATCTAGACCACCGCCCTCCGGGGCGCCATGCGCCACCAGATGAGGAGTCCGTAGACGGCGTTCACCAGGTAGGCGCTCCACATGATGACCATGCTGATGCCGCCGCCGGTTTCGTATGCGCGTATCCACAGCGCGATCGTTGCTATATCGACGAGGATCCAGAGGATCCATTGCTCGGGCACGCGTTGGAGCATCAGGACGGTCGCGACGATGGAGAGGACGGTCGTGAAGGAGTCCGTGTAGGGGAGGTTGCCGCTGATGCGCGCGAGGAACCAGCCGTAGGCGATGGTGCCGACGAAAGCGATTGCGCTCCACAGCACGCGTTCCTTTGCGGTGAGCCAGCGCACGCGCACTTCTCCTGAATTCTGCGCAGTCTGGTGCTTGCGCCAAAGCCAGATGCCGACGAATTGCGTCGGGAAGTAGTACAGGAGGTTGAGCATGACTTCGCCGTAGTAGCGCTGCTGCCAGGAGAGCCATGCGTACAGGACGATGTTGATGAGACCGTAGTAGTAGTTGCTGATGCGGCGCTTCGCGACCAGGATCACACTGAGCATTCCTGTGAGGGAGGCGAGGGGCCCGCTCCAGGTGTCGTGGTGGACAAAGAAGAGCGTGATGTTCAGGAGGGGGAAGATGACGAGCCACCAGCGCTCGAACGGTGTCCAGTGTTCGTTCCAATCGGTGCGGATGCGTTTTGTCCACGTACGGGTGCTTGCCATACCCACTGGAGGGATGTGCGACTATAAATAATTTGTGTATATTATACACTAAGTAATGATTGACGAGAAAATCCCGATTCTT